>NZ_CP068419.1:0-322500 GCF_016757795.1 Gluconobacter sphaericus
ATGAAAGGGGGTACAATGGTGGAAAACGCTCAGTATCTGGACGCCAGCGCCTCCGCCCCCGGTTCGACGACACCGCTGGAAACCGCTTGGATCCGCGTTCGTGAGAAGCTGAAGAGTGAGGTTGGCGAGGTCGAATACCGGACATGGCTCCGGCAGATCGTTCTGGGACCACTCGAAGAAGATGAACTAACCCTCTACCTACCCACTCGCTTCCTGCGTGACTGGGTCCGTAGCCAGTATGAGGAACGGCTTCAGACACTCTGGCGCACCGAGCGCGAGGACATCAAGGGGGTCGAGCTTCAGGTCAAGCGGGGCCTACCTGAAGTCTCCATAAGCGACGCAGAGGAAGGGGAAGACGCTCCGGGCGAAAGGCATGAACTCGCGCCGCAGGCTACTGCACCGGAAAGCCGCAGCGATCTGGCTGTTCCGCTCGATCCGCGCTTTACATTTGATACCTTCATTGTCGGCAAACCCAACGAGTTTGCCTATGCCTGCGCCCGCCGTGTGGCCGAAAAACCGTCGAGCCCAGGCTTTAATCCGCTATTCTTGTACGGCGGCGTCGGTCTCGGCAAAACCCATCTGATGCACGCCATCGGAACGGAACTAACCCGGACCGGCAAGGTCTCCGTGGCTTACATGTCCGCGGAAAAGTTTATGTATCGCTTTATCGCGGCCATCCGTTCACAGTCCACGATGGAATTCAAGGAACAGCTTCGTTCCGTTGACGTGCTGATGATTGACGATCTTCAGTTCCTGATCGGCAAGGACAACACGCAGGAAGAATTCTTCCATACATTCAATGCTCTGGTCGATGCGGGTCGTCAGATCATCGTCAGCGCTGACAAGAGTCCGTCCGACCTATCGGGCCTCGAAGACCGCCTGCGGACCCGACTAGGCTGCGGTATGGTCGCAGACATTCACGCCACGACCTTCGAGCTGCGCATCTCCATTCTGGAAGCGAAGGCCAAGGCTTCGGGCACGCATGTCCCGTCCAAGGTTCTGGAATATCTTGCCCACAAGATCACGACCAATGTGCGTGAACTTGAAGGAGCACTGAACCGTCTGATCGCCCACGCTGATCTGGTTGGACGTCCTGTGACTCTCGATACGACGCAGGATGTTCTCAAGGACATGCTAAAGGCTCATGATCGCCGCGTCACGATCGAGGAAATCCAGCGCAAGGTTTCCGAGCACTGGAATATCCGCCTCACGGACATGTCTTCAGCACGCCGAGCCCGGGCCGTGGCACGCCCGCGTCAGGTGGCCATGTATCTGGCCAAGCAGCTGACAAGCCGGTCCCTTCCGGAAATCGGGCGTAAATTCGGCAACCGCGACCACACCACCGTCATGCACGCCGTCAACCGCGTTACCGAGCTGATGGATCAGGACGCGTCCTTCGCCGAGGACGTAGAACTGCTGCGCCGGATGCTGGAAGGCTGACCTGCCTGGACCTCCGATCCCTCTCTTTCCCGAGGGGCGGGGGTCTGCTAGGTTCTCTCAATTAATTCAAGATCTTCGCCGAGGCTCGGAATGAAATTCAAGGTTGACCGTACCCTGCTGCAACGGGCTCTGGCGCATATTCATGGCGTTGCAGAAAAGCGGAATACCATTCCCATCCTGGCCAACGTCCTGATGACCTATCAGGATGACGTCCTGCGTCTGACGGCGACTGATATGGAAATCGCCGTCGTGGAAGATGTGCCCGCGACAGGTGAACGTTCCGGCTCCACGACCGTTCCGGCTGCCGTACTCTTCGAGATCGTGCGCAAGCTGCCTGATGGCGTCGCACTTGAATTCGATCACCAGGACAGCGAAGCACCGCTCGCCCTGCGGGCAGGCCGCTACGCCACCAGCCTGAACGTACTGCCGGTCGATGATTTCCCAGCCATGGTTGCCGGTGACCTGCCGCATCGCTTCACTATCCCTGCTGCGACACTTCGTGGGCTGATTGACCGCACGAAGTTCGCCATCTCCAACGAAGAAACCCGCTATTACCTGAATGGCATCTATCTGCATGTTGCGGAAAACGGTGCTGTTCCAATGCTGCGGGCCGTTGCTACAGACGGTCATCGTCTCGCTCGTGTTGAGGCGGATCTGCCCGAAGGTGCGCGCGGCATGCCCGGCGTCATCATTCCCCGCAAGACCGTCAACGAACTGCGCAAGCTTCTGGATGAAGGGGCGGCTGATCTGGAAGTATCCCTGTCTGACACGCGGATCCAGTTCCAGGCTGGCCCCGTCCTTCTCACCTCCAAACTGATCGACGGAACCTTTCCGGAATATGAGCGCGTCATTCCCAAGGGCAATGACCGCATCCTGCGCGTTGGAAAGCGCGACTTTGCAGCAGCTGTTGGTCGCGTCGCAGCCATCAGCCAGGAGCGTTCACGCCCGGTCAAGCTGTCGGTGACGCAAAATATGCTCAATCTCTCTGCCACCAGCCCCGATCAGGGCGTGGCCCATGAGGAACTGGACGAAAACTCCGTTTCCTACGACGCAGCACCGATAGAGATAGGTTTTCAGGCTCGTTACCTGACAGATATTACCGACCAGATCGACGTGGAAGTGGAATTCGCGTTCTCCGACAGCTCCGCCCCAACCATCGTCCGTGACACGGCGTCGCCTGCGGCGCTGTATGTCCTGATGCCCATGCGGGTCTGAGCACGAGCCACGATTGAAACTAAACCGGCTCGCGCTTACAAATTTCCGAAACTACACCCATACCGTCTGGACCCCGGATGCCTCCATTCTGGTTCTGACGGGGGAGAACGGGTCCGGAAAGACCAATCTGCTTGAAGCCGTTTCCCTGTTGGCGCCTGGTCGAGGCCTGCGAGGAGCCGCACTTCCCGCGTTGTGCCGTCAGGGCGCAGAACGATGGGGGGTTTCGGCCACGTTCCAGTCCGGACTGGACGAGTTTCAAATCGGCACTGGAAGCGATCTAAGCGAAAAACAGCGCCGGACATTTCGCCTCGATGGGGAAAGCATCCGCTCTCAGGCTCTGATCGGGCAAAGGTTTTCCTGTGTCTGGCTGACGCCCCAGATGGACCGGCTTTTTCAGGAAGGATCGAGCGGCCGGCGGCGGTTTTTGGACAGGCTGGTCATGGCGCTGTCTCCCGATCATGGCCGCCAGATCGCAGCGCATGACCGGTCGGTTGTCAGTCGAAATCGGGTTCTGGCAGAACGTTCGAACGAAGCGGAATGGCTTACTTCCATAGAAGATTCCATTGCTCGCCATGCGGTTGCAGCATCTGCGGCGCGGTTGGCGCTCATCGAGAGCATGAACGCCAAACCTTTTGAAAAGGATGGTTTTTCTGCCAGTACGCTGCATCTGGACTGTACCATCTCAAGCCGCCTGACAACCCAGTCGGCCCTCGAAGTCGAAGACTGGATCAGGAACAGCCTGCGACAGACCCGCACCGAAGACCGACAGCGCTCCACAACATCTGTCGGCGCCCATCGGGCCGACTTCACGCTTTCGGACACCGCTACAGGACGTCCTGCCGAGCTTTCGAGCAGCGGTCAGCAGAAGGTCATGCTGACTGGCACAATCCTGTCCCATGCGCGGCTGATGGCACAGGAACGGGGATACGCGCCGGCCATTCTGCTTGATGAACCCCTGCTTCATCTGGACGAGATGCGACGACACGCACTCCTTGACAGCCTTGAGGGGCTACGGGCGCCTGTCCTGATTACGGGCACGGATATCGAGGCGTTCGCGCCAATCGCCGGCCGCGCCCAGTTTTTTTCCGTCAGGAACGGCACCATATCCCCGTCCTGACACACCGCCGCTGGTCTAAATGAACGGCAGGGGCTATACTGATCCATCATTATTCAGAGTACCACGGAGACCGTCACGCGCATGTCAGAGACCCAGAACCAGCCCGAGATTCCTGGCGCAGACGGTGAAGATTACGGCGCTTCCTCCATCTCGGTTCTGAAGGGACTGGACGCCGTCCGCAAGCGTCCGGGTATGTATATCGGCGATACCGATGATGGCTCAGGCCTGCATCACATGGTCTTCGAAATCATCGACAATGCCGTGGACGAAGCTCAGGCCGGCCATGCAACCTATTGCATCCTGACCCTGAACGGTGACGGTTCCGTTTCGGTGCGCGACGATGGCCGTGGTATTCCGACCGACCTGCACCCCGAAGAAGGTATCAGCGCCGCCGAAGTCGTGCTGACCAAGCTTCATGCCGGCGGCAAGTTCAACCAGAATTCCTACAAGGTTTCCGGTGGCCTGCACGGCGTGGGTGCGGCCGTGGTGAACGCCCTGTCCGAATGGATGGAAGTGCATATCTGGCGCAACGGGCTGGAGCACAAGATCCGCTTCCAGCATGGCGAACGCGATGAAGCCCTGCATGTCATCGGATCGTCCTCAGAAGACCGGGGCACACTGGTCACGTTCAAGCCCAGCAAGCAGACCTTCACGAAGGTCGATTTTGATATTTCCATTCTTGAACGCCGTGTCCGCGAACTCGCATTCCTGAATTCGGGCATGCTGATCATCCTGCGTGACGAGCGCCATGCCGAGCCGAAGGAGACACGCTTCCATTATGAAGGCGGTCTGAGCGCGTTCGCCGAATGGCTTGATTCTTCAAAAACTTCGATTGTCACGCCGCCCATTACGGGTGAAATCGACAATCCCGAAAGCGGCATCCGTGTCGAGTTCGCGCTAACCTGGAACGACAGCTATCACGAGACGATGCTGTGCTTCACCAATAACATTCCTCAGCGCGATGGTGGCACGCATCTGGCCGGTTTCCGTCAGGCTCTGACGCGCGTCGTGGGCAAGTACGCCGAAGGTGTGGCCAAGCGTGAGGCAGGATCACTGACGGGTGAGGACATGCGTGAGGGCATGACCGCCGTGCTGTCCGTGAAGGTGCCGGATCCAAAATTCTCCTCCCAGACAAAGGACAAGCTCGTCTCGTCCGAAGTCCAGCCTGTCGTCCATGCTGCCGCGTCCGATGCAATCTCCCACTGGTTTGAGACGCATCCCAAAGAAGCAAAGGCAATCGTCGCCAAGATCATCGACGCTGCCAGTGCGCGTGAAGCTGCGCGCCGTGCGCGTGAGCTGACGCGCCGCAAGGGTGTGCTCGATGTTTCCTCGCTTCCGGGCAAGCTCGCAGACTGTCAGGAACGCGATGCTTCCAAGGCTGAAATCTTCATCGTCGAGGGTGATTCCGCAGGCGGCACGGCCAAGCAGGGACGCGACCGTCGCTTTCAGGCCATCCTGCCGCTGCGTGGAAAGATCCTGAACGTCGAGCGCGCCCGGTTCGACCGGATGCTGGGCTCGGCGGAAATCGGAACGCTGATCACCGCCCTTGGCACCGGTATCGGTCGGGGTGAAGTCGATCAGGGCGGTTTCTCGGCCGAAAAACTGCGCTACCACAAGATCGTCATCATGACCGATGCTGACGTTGACGGTTCGCATATTCGCACGCTTCTACTGACGTTCTTCTTCCGTCAAATGCCAGAACTGATCGAGCAGGGCTATCTCTACATCGCCCAGCCGCCGCTCTATCGTGCCAAGCGCGGTCAGGAAGAGCGTTATCTCAAGGATGATGCCGCTCTTGAGCAGTACCTGCTGGACAAGGCCCTGGCGAATGCCTCCCTGCGTTTTGCGGATGGCCGGGAACTGACAGCAGAAACCCTAACCGAAGAAATCGTGTTCCTTTCGACTGCTGCCCGGCGCCTTCAAAGCATTTCTTCCAAAGTACCCGTATGGGTTATGGAGCAGGCTGCAATCTCAGGTGTGCTCGATATTGATATCGCTGTCGCAACATCGCGGATGCCCGAGTTCCAGCAGCGTCTGGATGGGGCTTCGCTGCCCAACGAGCGCGGCTGGAAAGTTTCCATTTCGGAAACCGGTCTAGAATGCGCACGTTCCGTCCGAGGCGTTGGCGAGGTTTATCGGATCGAACCTTCGCTCCTGCGCTCGGCGGAAGCCCGCTGGCTGGTATCGGAATGGGAACGTCTGGCGCGCGATTTCGCAAAACCCGTCACGCTCACACTGGATCCCACGGCTTACGAACTGTTTGGTCCCGCAGCGGTCATGGAGCGCATCCTGCTGCAGGGTCGTCGCGGTCTGACCATCAATCGGTTCAAGGGTCTGGGCGAAATGAACGACGAGCAACTGTGGCACACCACACTCGATCCTTCGACCCGTACTCTGCTGCAGGTCAAGATCGGAGATGTGGAAGATGCGGGGCAGGTCTTCTCCACGCTGATGGGTGACGTTGTGGAGCCGCGCAGGGACTTCATTGTCGGGAATGCTCTGAAAGTGGCCAATCTTGACGTTTAAGGCTCTTGTCGCAGGAGTGACATTTGCCGTGATGGCCGGACTTGGTTGTGGTCCGGCCCACGCTGAGGGGCAGGTCAATGCCGCCTATGCCGTCTACCTCAAAGGCTTTCACGTCCTGAACGCGCAGACATCCTACCAGCTCCAACCCTGGGGCTATGGGGGTAGCACCCAGATCAAGCCTGCGGGCCTGATCAGCTGGTTCGTGACCATGGATGTGACATCCCGCGTTGAGGGAAAGTTCACACCCGATGGCAACGTGCAGCCAGTCCTGTTTGACAGCGGTGGCATTTCCCGCGGCAAGCGCCGTCATGTCCGACTGGAGTTCTCGAACGATACTCCAAAAGTGACCGATCTCCAGCCTTCGGAGACCGACCGCGAGCCGATCCCCGACAGCTCCCTGCCGCATACAGTCGATACCCTGAGCGGCATGGCGCATCTGCTGCATGCCCTTGCCACGACCGGGAAATGCGACGGAACGCAGATCATTTTTGACGGGCTCCGGCTGACTGAAATGGTGGTCCATGGTCCGACTGTGGCCGACATCCCGCAAGGACAGGACGAGGCCTATTCTGGGCAGGCGCTGCGCTGTGATTTCGTAGGGCGCCAGCTTGCAGGCTTCGTTAAGGACTCCCCAAACAGGGCAAAACTGGCTTCTCCCCAGCCGGGATCCGTCTGGTTCAGAAAAATTAACGATCTGGGACTGATTCCGGTCCGGATCGAGTTCAACCATCCCAAACTTGGACATGTCATGGTCGTCATGCAACACGCCGTAGCTCCCTGAACAGAGCACTCGAACGTCTTGCAATAATCGGCAATTCGAAGTGATGACACAGTCTGCTGGCTCCGTTTGACGCGGGCCCGCGGTTTGGATACCCCGGGCTGGATATGACCGACAGCACCTATCGTACCACTGCCATTATCCTTGCCGCGGGCCTCGGCACGCGCATGAAATCCCGCCTGCCAAAGGCGCTGCACCGTCTGGGCAACCAGCCGATGATCAACCATCTCATCACAACTGCACGGCAGGTCTTCGATGATGTGGTCGTCGTCACCGGACCAGACATGCCAGACCTTGAAAAGGCCGTCCGTCCTTTCAAAACCGTCACACAGATCGACCGACTTGGCACAGCACATGCGGCCAACACGGCACGAGATCTATTCGGCACTGGCGACGTGGCCATTCTTTATGCCGATAATCCGCTAATTACGGCAGAGACGATGCAACGCCTTCTGGCAGCGCGCAGGGAAGGCGCCAGTCTGGCGCTTCTGGGAATGCGACCTGCAGAGCCTGGGCGTTATGGCCGGATTGTGGACAACCACGGCAGGGTTGTGAAGATCGTCGAATTTAAGGACGCCACAGAAGAAGAACGCCGCATCAAGCTGTGCAATGCAGGTGTCATGTGTGCTGGAGCCAACGAATTCCGGACCTGGCTTGCGGATGTCGGCAACGACAATGCCCAGGGTGAGTATTACCTCACGGATGTGGTTGAAATGGCTGCGAAAGCCGGACCAGTCGTGTGCGTGGAAGCGCCGGAAGCTGAACTGGCGGGCGTCAATTCCCGACCAGAACTGGCTCGTGCCGAGGCGACACTTCAGACCCGGCTACGAAATGCGGCCATGGATGCCGGCGTTACACTTGTTGCTCCTGAAACCGTATTTTTCAGCACCGACACCGTTATCGAGGCCGATGTAACAGTTGAGCCGAATGTTTTCTTTGGTCCCGGAGTCAATATCCGTTCCGGTGCTCTCATTCGTGCATTTTCTCATCTGGAAGGCTGTGAAGTCGGGGAAAATGCGATGATTGGTCCCTATGCCCGGCTGCGCCCCGGCACGCTTTGTGCCGCGCAGACGCATGTCGGAAATTTCGTCGAACTCAAGAATGTCGAACTGGGTGAAGGCGCGAAGGCCAATCACCTGACCTATCTGGGCGACGCTTCGATCGGAAGCGGCACGAATGTCGGTGCAGGAACCATCACCTGCAACTACGATGGCGTATTCAAACACCAGACCACGATCGGCGAGCGCGTGTTTGTTGGTTCGGATTCCATCCTTGTCGCGCCCGTAACCATCGGGAACGATGCCCTTATTGCGGCCGGCAGCGTCATTACCAGTGACGTCCCCCCTGGCGATCTGGCTCTGGGCCGGGCCCGGCAAACGCTGAAAAGCGGGCAGGGTCTTCAGATCAAACAATCTCTCAAAGCTCGGAAGGAACAGGGCTGATGTGTGGTATCTGCGGTATTGTTGGCCACCAGCCTGCCAGCCCGATCGCGTTCGAGGCGCTCCGCCGTCTTGAATATCGCGGGTATGATTCCGCTGGCATCGCCACACTGACGGCGTCCGGGGACATTGAGCGCCGTCGCGCGGCCGGCAAGCTTGATAATCTCGAGCATGTCCTGAAGGAACACCCACTACCTGGCACAACCGGGATCGGGCATACGCGATGGGCCACGCATGGCGCGCCCACGGAAAACAACGCTCACCCGCATGAATCTGGTCGTGTGGCGATCGTTCATAACGGCATCATCGAGAACTTCGCAGAACTCAAGAAAGAACTCGAGGCGAAGGGGCGTGTGTTCCGCACCGAAACGGATTCAGAAACGGTCGCCCATCTGGTCGATGACTATCTGGGGCAGGGGTTGGAGCCTCGGGACGCAGCCTTTGCCGCAATCAAACGGTTGGAAGGCGCCTATGCCATTGCCATGATCTTCAAAGGTCATGAAGGCCTGTTGATTGGCGCGCGCCATGGTGCTCCGCTGGCGGTGGGCTATGGCAATGGTGAAATGTTCCTCGGCTCCGACAGCATTGCGCTGGCTCCGATGGCCCGGAAGATGACCTATCTGGAAGACGGCGACTGGTGCGAACTGACGCCCGATCATGTCACAATTTTCGATATGACCGGCGGGGCAGTCAGCCGTCCGGTTCAAGATTTGACCTTCATGGCGGGACAGGTCGGCAAAGATGGGTACCGGCATTACATGGAGAAGGAACTCCATGAACATCCCGTCGCCATCGGGCAGACACTGAAACGCATTACCGACCCGGCTTCGAAACGCATCGCCCTTCCGGAAATGCCGTTCGATCCGGCGCAGGTTCCCCGCATTACCATTACGGCCTGCGGCTCAGCCTATTATGCCGGCATGGTAGGGCGGTACTGGCTGGAATCTTTGGCGCGAATTCCGGTGGAAATCGATGTTGCATCCGAAATGCGCTATCGCGAGCCGCCGCAGCCGGACCGGGGCGTAGCGCTGCTGATTTCCCAGTCTGGCGAAACAGCTGACACATTGGGCGTTCTGCGAAGCCTTAAAAAGGCCGGGCAAAGCATTGTTTCCGTGCTGAATGTCGAGCATTCGACCATGGGACGCGAAAGCGATCTCGTTCTGGGCATGGATGCGGGACCGGAAATTTCCGTAGCCTCTACGAAAGCCTTCACGGCCCAGCTTTCCGTTCTGGCGGCTCTGGCAATCGACTTCGCACGGGCCCGCGGCGCTATGGACCAGGCCCGTGAAGAACGTCTGACAGCCAGCCTGTTGGATCTGCCATCTCGGGCTGCAGAAGTCTTTACCCGTACCAAGGATATCCAGGCGATGGCGGCTGTTGTCGCACAGGCCCGCGACGTCCTGTATCTAGGGCGTGGAATCTGCACGCCAATCGCTTTTGAAGGTGCCTTAAAATTAAAAGAAATCAGTTATATCCATGCGGAAGCTTATGCCGCGGGTGAACTAAAGCATGGCCCCATCAGCCTAATCGACCAGACCGTTCCGGTCGTTGCCATCGCACCGTCCACGATCCTGTTCGACAAGACGCTATCCAATCTGCAGGAAGCGAAGGCGCGCGGCGGGCGCATTCTTGCCTTCACCGATGCAGAAGGTGCGAAACGTCTTGAAGGCGTGGCGGAACAGGTTGTTATCATGCCGGATGTGGACGCTTTCGTGGCCCCAATCCTGTATGCCATTCCCGTTCAGATGCTCGCTTATGAAGTGGCCCTTATCAAAGGGACAGACGTGGATCAGCCTCGCAACCTTGCCAAATCAGTCACGGTTGAATGAAGGTTTTTCCTATCGGGGGAAATTTTTTGCATACATTATAATAACATCACACATGACAACCTAAAGGAGACGCAGATATGGGTGGAGACGCAATATCCGGAATATCAGCCGGAAATTCAGGACTCTCTCCCAGCGCCTCTGAGATCACCATACGCGAAGCTTTTGTCAGGCGACTGGATGAGCAGGGATTTGAGGGGGATATTGACCTTCAGGTCTCGTCGCGGCTGGTATCTTCCACCGATAACAGCATCTATCAGCGTCTTCCGGCTGCCGTTATTCATCCACGCACACAGGAAGATCTCAACCGGGCCGTCCGTGCTGCTGCAGATGGTAAACTGACCCTTGCAATCCGTGGCGGCGGGACAGGCACCAACGGCCAGTCTCTGACTGATGGTATCGTCCTCGATGTCTCCCGCCATCTGGACCGGATCCTGGATTTCAACGCTGAAGCGGAAACGGTCACGGTAGAACCAGGCGTTATTCTCGCACGTCTCAATGCATTCCTGAAGCCTCACGGATTTTTCTTTCCCCCTACGGTCTCGACCGCTACCCGGGCTACGATCGGCGGCATGATTGCAACCGATGCGTCCGGCAAAGGGTCACGCATCTATGGGCGAACTTCCGACTACATAGAGACGATGGACGTCGTGCTCTCGGACGGAACTGACCTGCAGGTCGGCCAACTGACAGCACCACAGCTGGAAGAAGCGATGAGCGGGGAAGGGCTTGCCGCCCGCGCTTACCGCGAAGTCCATCGGGTCGTCACGGAACAGGCCGACGAGATCCACCGCGTTTTTCCTGATATGAACCGTGGCCTGACGGGATACAACCTTCAGAACGTCCTCCTTGAGGACGGAAGCTTCCATATCGCACGCCTTCTGGCGGGATCAGAAGGCACGCTTGCCCTGACCAAGAAAGTTGTCCTGCGAGTCAGACGTCTGCCAAAACACCGACAGCTTATCGTCGTTCGCTATGCCAGCTTCAACGATACCCTGCGTGATGTTCAGATGCTTCTGCCAGCCAATCCGTCTGCAGTAGAAGTGCTAGATGACCGCGTCCTTGCCAAAGCTCAGCAGGACGTGACATGGCACGCGCTAGAACGCGTTCTCGGCACTAGGTCTGCGCTCCCTGTTAAGGGCATGAGTTTCGTTGAGTTCGTCGGAGACGATCTGGAGCTCCTGCAGGAACAGATGGCCCAGGCGGTCAGCCTTTTTGAGAATTCTCCTTACCAATCCATTGATCATAAAGCAGTTTCTGATCCGGGTATTATCGCGAGCCTCTGGACGCTGCGGGAAAAATCCGTTGGTCTCCTCGGTCGTCCGGAAGGTCACAAACAGGGCGTTCCGTTCGTCGAGGATACTGCCGTTCCCCCTGAAGTCCTGCCTGAATATGTCAGCGAATTCCGAGACATTCTGGATGGGTACGGACTGTCTTATGGCATGTTTGGACATGCCGATGTCGGTTGCCTGCATGTCCGCCCGTTTCTGGACATGCTTACACCACAGGACCGGGCTCTGATCCGTCCGATTTCAGACGCAGTGGCCGCTCTGACGAAACGTCATGGCGGCCTGCTCTGGGGTGAGCATGGGCGCGGATTTCGGGGCGAATTCTCCCCGCTGTTTTTTGGAGAAACGCTGTTCGCGGAACTCTGCCGGATCAAGGATGTCTTTGATCCCAAAGATATTTTCAACCGCGGCAAACTGGCACCAGGTGGCGTGGGCTACCCCGTGGACCGCATTGACGGCATACCGTTCAAGGGTAGCTTCGACGGAGATATTGCTCCCGCACTCCGTGAGCCTTACGCCCTGTCCATCAGCTGCAACGGCAATGGTGCCTGTTTCAACCGTGAACCGGACATGGCCATGTGCCCGTCCTACAAAGCCACGAAAGACAGATCACAGTCCCCGAAAGGCCGGGCCCTGCTGCTCCGGAGCTGGGCCCGACTGCGCTCCCTGCCGGACAATGCACCCGATCGCGGAATGCTCCCGGCTCTGACGGAGGAACTCAAGGCATCACTGGACACCTGTCTGTCCTGCAAGGCCTGCGCCACACAATGCCCGATCCGCGTGGATATTCCGTCCATGCGCTCGAAGTTCCTTGCAACCTACTTCCGCGACAACCACAGGCCGGTTCGCGACTATCTGATGTACTGGCTGGAGCCACTGCTGGCAGTCGGAAGACAGGCTCCGGCACTGGCCAATCTGTTGATGCATAATTCGCTCTCGCAGACGCTTCTATCCCGGATCGGGCTGGTGGATCTTCCCCACCTGAAGCCTGCGCGACTGGGAGCTGACAGTCGGGTCAGCCGCTCCTGGCTGCGTCACAACCATCTTAATCCGCGGGCAGTAATCCTGATTCAGGATTCCTTTACCGGCAGCTTTGACGGCGCCCTCATTGAGAGAATCCATACGCTCCTTACCTCTCTTGAGCTGGACGTAAAAGTCACACCCGTCTGGGACAACGGCAAGGCCCGGCACATTCTGGGATTCCGCAGGGGTTTTGGTGTTACGGCCCGTCAGACATTGCGGAAACTGCGCAGTCTGGCTGCTTTTGGTATTCCGGTCGTTTCGCTGGATGCAGCCACTGGGCTCATGTTCACGCAGGAATACAGGGAAGTCGCAGGAGATACTCCTGTCCCGGCCGTTCTTCCTCTGGAAACCTATCTGCGCGAGCAAATAGAGCAGGGAACGTTCGCCCAAGTGCAGAGCGAAAACGATACCAAATCCCTGACAGTCATCTCGCACTGCACGGAACAGGCTGCCCGTCCAGAAAGCGCGGACGACTGGACCTTCATCCTTCGGCATTTCGGAATGCCAGCTCAGGCAGGCAAGGCCGGATGCTGTGGTATGGCCGGACTGTTCGGACACCAGAAAGAACGGGCCAGCCTATCCCGCCAGATCTTTGATCAGAACTGGGCAGGGAAAGTGAAGCAACCAGTCTTAGCGACCGGATTTTCCTGCCGCTGCCAGACCGAGCGCATGGCCGGTTATCGTCCGTCCCATCCAGCGGAAGCATTGATCTCCGCGTTGCAGGAACGGTCCTGAAAACAGGACGTTCATAACGATGAAGCGCCTCTGGACGCACCCCGTCCAAGCTGTAACACTGTTACCAGTCCAATGATGCGCAGCTTTTCGTGCGGGCCCTGTGGAGTACAAATGTGATGTCTTCCCTTCCATCAAGGATTTACGCTGTCGTCGACCATCCGCGCTGGGTGGAACGGCTTGGTGGAGCGGGTCTACGTTTCATAGAGCTCTATCTGCGCGATCTGCCGGAAGAAGAAATCAGAGCTCAGGCCCTGCTGGCACAGGAACTGGCCGCACGTTTCAATATTTCTCTGGCGCTGAACCGCTACTGGCAGACGGCCATAGAACTGGGCTATGAATGGCTGCATCTTGGCCCGGAAGATCTGGAAGGGGCGGATCTTGACGCGATCCGAACCGCTGGCACCAAATTTGGCATCTCGACCCATACGCCTGAAGAGCTGCAGACGGCACTCGCCTGCAAGCCAGATTATGTGTCCTTCGGCCCGGTCTGGTCCACGCAGCTCCGGGGTGTTCCGCTGACGGGGCGGGGCCTGGAGAAACTGTCAGAATGGCGTGGGCTGTGCGGCAATATTCCGCTGGTTGCCATTGGCGGCCTTACCGTACCCAGGCTGGCGGAATGTCTTAAGGCAGGTGCCGATACGGTTGCCGTCATGAGCGACTTCATCGGCCATGAGGACCCGGAAGGGCAGGTCAGACGCTGGCTCGACGCCGTCTCCCAAGGACAGCACGAACTTGAAACACGCCCAGTCGTCTGAAGACGACCATATGAAGGAGCCGAGACAACGATGATGGTGACAGGACTGGCAGCCGTACTCCTAGCGCTTGCGTTCCTGCTCACGCTTGTCAGCATCATCCAGCCCCTCGCGAAACGTCTTGAGATTTCCGAAGCTGTCCTGTTGGCCCTGACCGGGATCGGGCTGGGCCTTGTTGCGTCCCTTATCGTGCGCTCGTCTGCGACCGATCTGTTGGATGGAGCGGCCGAGGCGCTGATCTATTTCCCGGTCAATAGTGAAGCCTTCCTGCTGATCTTCCTGCCCATCCTGGTGTTTCAGGGAGCCATGGCCATCGACGTGCGACGTCTGGCCCATGAGACAGCAACGGTACTGCTGCTGGCAGTTGTCGCTGTCATCGTTTCGACCGCTACCATTGGCTTCGCACTTTATCCGTTCTCGCAACAGAGCCTTGTCGTCTGCCTGCTTCTGGGATCGATCGTGGCGACGACCGATCCGTCTGCCGTGGCCGGGATCTTCCGTGAAATCGGAGCGGCTTCGCGTCTGACGCGCCTTGTCGAAGGTGAGGCACTCCTGAACGACGCTGCAGCCATTTCGATCTTCTCGATCCTTCTGGCAGCCGTCACCTCGCATCATCATATCCACTTGGCCGACGCGCTGATGGACTTCCTGACGGCTTTCATCGGGGCGATCGTGGTTGGCGTCTGCCTGGCTCGTCTCACATTACTGCTGATCGCTGGACTGGGGGGATCAGCTGCTTCGGAAGTCACGCTGACCCTTGCACTACCTTATGCCGTCTACATCCTTTGTGATGAGATGCTCGGCTTTTCCGGCGTAGTCGCAACAGCTGCTGCGGGCCTGACGGTCTCCGCTTACGGGCCGTCCACTTTCCGGCCGCAGGTCTGGCGTTTCCTGAACGAAATGTGGGAGCAGCTCGTTTTCTGGGCCGGCTCTCTCGTGTTCCTTCTGGCCGCCATGCTCGTGCCCCGGTTGCTGATCGGTATGACGAAATGGGATTTCGTACTGATCCTGATCGCCAGTGTCGCGGGCCTGATCGCACGTTCGGCCGTGATTTTCGGAATGCTGCCACTTCTTGCCATCACGAAGCTCTCGCCGCCCGTTCCCAATCCCTTCAAGGCTACGATGGCCTGGGGTGGCATCCGTGGTGCCATTACGCTAGCGCTGGCGCTGGCCGTGACCGAGAACCAGAGCGTCTCAAGCCCCGTTGCGCATTTCATCGGCATCATCGCCACTGGCTTCGTTCTCATCACGCTTCTGGTCAACGGGACCACACTGCGGGCGCTTGTTCTGTTCTTCAAACTGGATCAGTTGTCGCCCATCGATCAGGCTATCCGTCAGCAGATCGTGGGCATCGGCCTTGGTGAAGTTGCGGAACGCACACGGGAGCTTTCCGAAGAACTCGGTTTCAGCGAGCAGACCCGCGCCGGCGTCATCAGCCGCCTTAAGCGGCGCGCCGAAAAGGAGAGGGCGGCCAACAATTTTGAATCCGCCCTAAGCGATCGCAACCGCGTCAATATCGCCCTGATCACCATCGCCAACCAGGAGCGCTCCCTGCTGTTGGACCTGTTTCGCATTCAGGGGCTGTCCCGGCGCGTGATGGAGACATTGCTGCGGACGGCTGAATCTATGGCCGATGGTGCACGTCTTGAAGGGCGCTATGGTTATGTCAGGGCCCTCAAGCGCCGTCTTCAGCCCTCATTGCGCTTCCGGATCGCGCAGGAGCTCCACAGCCGCCTGCATATCGACGAGCCACTGACGAACTGCATGATGGAGCGTTTCGAGATGCTCATCATTGCGCATCTCGTCTCGCTATCGCTTCAGCGCTTCATCCGCCAGCGCATGGAACCAACGCTTGGCCCACGTATCACGGAAATCGTGTCTGAAGTGCTCGGCCGCCAGCGTAAGCTTCTGGACGATGCACTGGAAACGTTGCGCCTGCATTACTCCGGCTATTCCGAAGCTCTGGAAAGCCGTATTCTCCGCCAGATTGCCCTGCGTCTGGAGGATGAGGAATATGACGCGCTCGAAGCAGACAACCTGATTTCCGAGGAACTGCACCGCGAACTTCATCGTGAGATCGAACGCCAGCGCGCGCGTCTGGATGCGCCCCTGCGCTTCAATCTCAAGAGCGGCATCGAACAACGTCTCAGAGCCTTTCCGGCCTTCAACGGGGTTCCCGACAGCGTGCTTCAAAAGCTCTCGGGCAAGGTCTCCATGCATTTTGTCTCGCCCGGCGAGGTCCTGTTCAAGCGCGGGCAGCGCGTGCGCGTCGTCTATGCGCAGGTAGCAGGGCTAGCAGAAGTCAATCTGGCGGAACGCGACCTGCTCTTCGGAAGCGGAGACCTGATCGGTGCGGCTTCCGTCATTCGTAACGAGACCATGCCCGGAACCGTCCGCTCCCTGCAGTTCAGCCATCTGCTCGCCATTCCACGTCCAGTGTTCGAGAAGCTACTGAAGGAGTATCCCATCGTACAACGCCTCATTATCCAGCGCAGTCAGAAAAGAGCAGACGGACTGCTGACGCCTGTCACAGTTCGCACGCTGGATGGCGATGCTATCTCAACCGCATCGGCGCCAGAAATGCGACATCTGGTTGTGCCGCGGCCTTAAGGCACGGGCGGCGCGGTCGCTTTGCCGGGGGCCAGAAGCTCACGGAAGCGCACAGCACAGAAGCCGAGGATTACCGCTGCTACAAGCGCGGCTCCTGAATGCATCAACCAGAACGAGACGTCGGAAATCCGTCCCAGCAGTGTCGCCAGCTTTCCAATCAGCAGGTTGGATAGAAACAGATGGAGCGAGAAGCAGGCAACGAGAATTGTGTTCAGGCTCACCGGGGCTGCGCGAGAGAAAAGCGCCATTCCGATCGCATAATTCATCGAAAAACCGATGTCATTGATGATGTGAAAGGCCAGCCCCCAGAAGAGGCTAACCTCATGGGGACCCGGACTGATCCATGACCCCAAAGCCAGCATCAGCGGCCCGAAAGCGCCAATGAATGTCCCCAATGCGACCTTGGATATCTCCGACAGATCGGGCCTGCGACGCGCATAGATCTTCCAGAACCACAGAACCAGCACGGCGCACAGGGTGCTGATAAATCCGTCCAGGGAAATGAGATCGCTCACCGGCATCTCATATCCTAAAAGATGAAGCTGGAAATGTTCGCGCCCCCAGAGCAGGTAGCCATCGAAGATTTCCGAGTTCGGGATAGCACCCACGGCTAGGACAGGCACAAGTGCCAAAAGCAGCAGGGCCGTCTTCTTTTCCTGTGATGTCAGGGCAGGACGTGCGTGTTTTGTGAGTGCGGCCGGGGCCGCAGACTGAAGCACAGCAGGAGCGGGGAGCCAGCGCCGCCCCACGAGATAAACCACAAGCCCGATCAGCATACCCAGGCCTGCTGCCAGAAAACCCCAGTGCCATTCGATTTGCGCCAGACTCGCACACAGGACCGGGGACACGATGACGGCGACCTGAAGTCCCATCATGTAAATCTGATAAGCATCCGAACGCCGCCGGTCATCCAATTCATACAGTGCGCCGACCTGTGCCCGCAGACCGCCAGCCATGCCAAGACCAGCCAACAGAAAACCGAGAGCCAGTACAAAGCTCCAATCAAATGACATTAAGAAGTGGCCCGCTGTCATCAGAATGGCGCCCAAGAGGATAGTCCGTGTCTGACCGAGGACGCGGTCCGCCAGAAACCCACCGAGGAGAGGGGTGGCATAAATCAACGCCAGGAACAGACCCGTGATGGCTGCGCTCATGGCGCGCGGTCCCACAGGCGCATAAATGGCCGAAACAAGAGCTTCAAGCGGTCCGAGACCCACAACGGCTCCCGAATACGCCGGCTGCAGCAGATGGTCGGTCAGATATAGGGCCAGAATGGCCTGCATCCCATAGAGCGAAAACCCAACCCAGCCTTCAGTCAGCGTCAGCACCCACAACCCGACGGGATGCCCCCAAAGTTCCCGCTGTTTTGCTGCGGAAAACGGTTCGACAGTCGGGGAAGCAGGAAGGATCTCGGTCATGCGGCCTCATTCACGCAGGGGCGGGAGAACCTGCGTAAAGGGAGAAAGGCGGTGAGGTAAAGAGGGAGCGAGAGAAGTGGCAAAATGGCCCAATTTCTAAAGCTGGCATTTTGCCATAGATCGGAGGCCTGCCGTTACGGGAAAGCCTTGCATCCATCAGGAATCAACTTCTGGATGCCAGAAAATCCAGAAAGAAATAATAATGGCATTATGCCATTGGTAAAAAAATAGCTGAAAACTGCCAATATTATTGTTCTCAGAGCAACCTGATGGAGAGAAATCCGGACGTATATCAGGGCCGGGATCACACTTACACAAATGTCGCATAAGATATATTATGCCAACTTACATATATTGGAAGCCTGTATTTCTGACATTTTTGTGAGAACACATCCTATTGTTGCGAAGAATGTCTCCATTCACGCTAGGAAAAGCATTGTAGTCCATTTTACCGGTGCACGCCCGTCTTGTGAGTACCGGTGTATCCGCGGGAGCGGCTGTTTATATGCCATCTATGTCCCTGTGCCGCCTGAGTCTCCTGGGAAGCACATTTTGCATTGCTGCACTCTCCGTCCTGCCGAATGTCGCACGGGCAGATGATTATACGGAACTGCTCGACATTCTCCGGGCCAAGGGCAGCCTGACCCGCTCGGAATACAATGTTCTGCTGGCCCATCACCAGCACCACTCGCATCCTTCCTTACAGCGCGACGATGAGAGCACCCCTGCCGCTCCGTCCCGTCATCGCAACCGCTACATGCGCTATGGACCCCAGAATGAAGGCAGCAGCCTGGAGGCTCCCCCGGATGTCACGACCATTGCGGCCGTTTCCGCAGCGCGGCGCGCTGCCATGGAAGCGTCGGCGAGTGCACAGGATGCCCGCAATTCACTTCTGGAAGCGCGCCGTACGTACAATCCGGACAGCATCGTACGCGTGAAGCCCTATGTCGCGGGCAAAGGCGTTACGATTCAGGCCGGCCAGATCGACATCAACATCTCGGGATTCGTTAACGCTTACTATACCTATAACAGCCCTGCCGGCGGCCGTGCTGTTGCTGGTGGCGTCTCGACCGGAAGCAGCGGTTTTGATTCCTCGTCGATTCGTAATGGCCTGCTGCCGGGTGGCCTGATCCTCAAGCTGAACACGGTGCAGAACGGGATTAAGCTCGGCGCTGTTTTTGGTATGTATCCCGGCATCAACAATAACAATCCCAGTACCTTCAACGCCAACTCCGGTGGCAGTCCGGTCGGACTTGGAACGGCTGGCCTCGATTTCCGTCAGGTTTATATGACCGCTGGAACCGATACGTTTGGTACGATCAAGCTGGGTCGTGATATCGCGCTCTTTGCATCCGACGCCATTCTGAACGATGCCACGCTTCTCAGCGTCGGTAGCACCGGCAGCAACGCGAACCCGGCCAACACCTCACTGGGACGCATTGGCGTTGGCTACGTCTATACCGACTGGCTGCCTCAGATCACCTATATTTCGCCGAAATGGAAAGGTTTTCAGGCCTCCGTTGGCGTCATGACACCTCTGGATGAATATAATTATGCCGGCGGTGGTATCTCTGCAACCACGACCCAGCACAGCTCCCCTATGCTTCAGGGCAAGGTCACTTATGACGGCAATATCGCCGGCTTCACGACCCGTTTCTGGAGCAGCTTCCTCGTCCAGCATCAACAGAACCTGACCAGTTCGACACTGGGCACCAACAGCCGCAAAGGAACAACCGTCGAAGCGGGCGATGTTGGCATGAAGGTCACGCGCGGGCCGTTTGAAGGCGTGGCCTATTACTATTATGGTAGCGGTCTGGGAACGACGGGTATTTTCTTCGATGGCGTTTCAGCCGATGGGCGCAAGCGTGATTCCGAAGGTTACTACGTTCAGGCGGCTTACAAAATCCTGCCCAAGCTCAAGGTCGTGGGGAGTTATGGTGTCAGTAACCTCTATCAGGCCGCTGGCGAAGATAATCCGGACATGGTCCGGCGTAACCAGTCCGAAATCGGAGCGATCTATTACAACATGACGGACTGGTTCACGATCGTGGGCGAATATGCCCATACGGAATCGGACTCCCACAGCAGCGCCCACGAAAGCGACCACACGATGTCCGCCGGTGCGATGATGACATTCTGAGCCTGAGGACCCGGGCAGCTTCCCTGCCCGGGTTTTAAAAAGCAGACTACGATGAGGATGTATTTTTCCGCCCCTGTGCTGTGCGCTCTATTCGCGCTCCATGGGGTGGCTGGCGCCACACCTGCCACCACATTGCAGGAGTTGATAGGATCAAAGCTCGGAGTATCCCGATATCAGGGAGCGGATGTCGTGCTGAACGAAGCCGGTACATCACGGCAATATCTTGTCTATGCCCGAGACCGCAAATGGTGCGGCGCAACCGGTGGATGCACGCTCTTCATACTCACGAATAGTGGCAATGATTGGCGCATCCTGTCACGCATGATGCTGGTTCAGCTGCCCGTTCACCTCCTGCCTCATCTGTCACAGGGCTGGCATGATCTCGTCATTTCCTATTCCGGAAGACTGCCGGATGGGCACCCTGCCCTTGTGAGCAGTCGCATGCGGTTCAATGGCGTGAAGTATCCGTCCAATCCATCAGTCCCACCTGCTGAACCGATGACGCATCTGGAAGGGCTAAGTATTCTCGTCCCAGGCAGCCCGATACAGACGAGCACCTCGCATTAATCCTGAAGATTAAGCAACATTCCATCATACGCGGGCTCGACGCCTGCGGGTAGCGTCTGACACAGGGACCGGTAATCCATATCCGGGCCCATATGGGTCAGGATCACGTGACGCACGCCAAGTCGCTCACGCCATTGCAGCACACGTTCAAGCCAGGCATGAGCCGGATGCGGGTCGTGCTGGAAGCAGTCAACAATCCAGGTCTGCACACCGTTAAGCGTGGACAGAGCCTCGTCTGAAAGTGTTTCAACGTCCGTGCTGTAGGCGAAGGTGCCACATCGCACGCCCAGAGATGTGATCCGCCCATGGCCCTGTTCGAAAATCTGGATGTCTAACCCAGGAAAAGAAACACTTTTTCCCTCCTGCACGACGCGCTCTTCAAAAACGGGCCGATAGAATTCCGGCCCTTTCCAGGGCGCGAATGCATAGGCGTAACGCAGACGCAATTCTTCAAGCACGTCCGGCGTCGCCAACAGCGGCAGAGGCGTGCCGATCACACGGTTGATGGCCCGCAATTCATCCAGGCCGCCAATATGATCGCTATGCGGATGCGTGTAGAGCACCGCATGGACATGACTCAGGCCGCAGTTCAGCATCTGATCGCGAAAATCAGGCCCTGAATCTACCAGAAGTCGAAAACCGCCCTCACCTTCGATCACGACCGATGACCGCGTACGCCGGTTCCGCGGCTCCATCGGGTCGCACGCGCCCCAGATCCCCGTACGTGGCCCCTCCTCGCCCCCAATCATGGGAACGCCCGCAGAACCGCCACATCCGAGGATCGTAACCTTCATGCAGCAATCCTTGTGAAGAGACGTTCAGCGTTTTCAGTCGTGATCCGCGTGATGTCATCAAGCGAAACACCCCGTACTTCAGCCAGTCGTGCAGCCGTATGGGCAACGTAACCTGGTGTATTGGGTTTGCCGCGCTTCGGGACCGGAGCAAGAAACGGGCTGTCCGTTTCCACCAGAATACGGTCTTCCGGCGCCATCCGTGCGACGTCGCGGATTTCCTCACATTTCGGGAAGGTCAGCAACCCGGAAAAGCTGATATAGCCCCCCAGCTCCAGAGCCGCCTCGGCCAGTTTTGGACCGGACGCGAAGCAGTGGATCAGAAACGGAAACGCTCCCTTGGCATGTTCGTCACGCAGAATGGCGATCATATCCTCATCCGCGTTGCGGGTGTGGATGACGACAGGTAATCCCGTTTGACGCGCAGCCGCAATATGGGTGCGGAAGGCAGCGTGCTGTGCTGGCTTGGCTTCATCCCCGCTATGGAAATAATCGAGTCCCGTTTCCCCGATTGCCACAACACACGGAGCTTGCGTCTTCGCGACCAGCTCTTCAACCGATGGCAGACGCTCTTCACCCGCATAATCCGGATGAATGCCAATCGCGCACCAGATCCGCAGATCCGACGTGTCATGCTGCGTCAGGGCAATCTGCGTATCCGCTTGGGAAAAGCGCGTGCCGATCGTAATCATTCCGGAGAGGCCGAACTCCCGTGCCAGCGCGAAAGCAGGCGCAAGATCATCAAGCTTGTCCAGATGACAGTGGGTGTCGATCAGCCCCGTCATGCCTCTTCCTCGACAAAGCGCGGAAACAGACCTTCCGGCTTGGGCAACGTCCGGCCAGCGGGGATCAGCGTTTCAAGAGCCGCGAAATTCCGTTCGTCGTCCTGCACGCCGAGCTGTGTCAGCATCTTGTCCATCGTGTTCGGCATGAAAGGCTGAAGCATGGTTGCGATGCCTCGGATCATGTCCACGAGAACCCGCAGCACGTCCGCCATCCGCTCCGGATCGGTCTTCTTCAGGGCCCAAGGCGCCTGACGGTCGATATAGGAGTTGGCAGCGCGAATGACCTTCCAGACTTCCTCCAGCGCATCTGTGATCGCCTTGCGTTCGATCTGCTCGGACATAATCGTCGGCAGCAGCGTCACCATGGCCAGCATGGCCTGATCGTCTTCGGTCAGCGTGCCGCGCTCGGGCAGAACACCACCCAAATTGCGGGCCACCTGGCTCAACGTACGCTGGCACAGATTGCCAAGATCGTTCGCAAGCTCAACATTCGTGCGGGTGATCATGGAGCGACGGCTGAAATTGGAATCGCCGCCGAACGGCACTTCGCGCATCAAGAAGAAGCGTAGCGCATCCAGCCCGAATTCGTCGGCCAACGCCTTCGGATCAAGCACGTTGCCGAGAGACTTGCTCATCTTCTCGCCCTCGACCGTCCACCAACCATGGGCAAAGACGCTCTTCGGCAGATCGATACCGGCCGCCATCAGGAACGCGGGCCAGTACACGCAGTGAAAGCGCGCGATTTCCTTGCCTACGACATGGATGTCCGCAGGCCAGAACTTCGCGCGGGGATCATCAAGATCAGGATAGCCCACAGCCGTCAGGTAATTCGCCAGCGCGTCGAACCAGACATACATGACATGGTCCGGATCGTTCGGAACCGGAACGCCCCATTTGAAACTCGTGCGGCTGACGGACAGGTCGCGCAGACCCTGACGCACAAAGCTCTCGATC
This sequence comes from Gluconobacter sphaericus, assembly GCF_016757795.1. Lineage (GTDB taxonomy): Bacteria > Pseudomonadota > Alphaproteobacteria > Acetobacterales > Acetobacteraceae > Gluconobacter > Gluconobacter sphaericus. The sequence goes on from NZ_CP068419.1 coordinate 23,406, forward strand.
TCACGACGGGGGCCGACGGGGGCGATGAAGTCGGGATTATCTTCATACAACTTCAGGAGACGGTCCTGAAAATCGGACAGACGGAAGAAGTAGGACGGTTCCTTGACGCGCTCGACCGGCGCACCGGACGGGGCCACAAATGTTCCGTCGGGCTTTTTGACCAGTTCATCCTCGCCTATGAAGGCTTCATCGCGGGTGGAATACCAGCCTTCATAGGCACCCAGATAGATATGCCCGTTCGCCGCAACCTTCTCCCAAAGCGCCTTAGCCGCGCCCTTGTGACGCTCCTCGGTGGTGCGGATGAACTCATCGGTCGAGATCGCCATGTCCTTCTGCATCTGGCGGAAGGAGGCTGAAACCTCGTTGGCATAGGCCTGCGGATCCATACCCTTGGCAACGGCCGTCTGCTCGACCTTCTGGCCGTGCTCGTCCGTCCCGCTGACAAACAGAACCTCTTCGCCGTTCAGGCGATGGAAGCGGGCCAAAACGTCGGCCGCAATAGAGGTATAGGCATGCCCGATATGCGGAGCGCCGTTCACATAGAAGATCGGGGTCGTGATGGTGAAGCGCCGCGTCATGTCCACTCGTTTCATAACGCCCGGACCATCTCAGCTGCCGGAAGCGAGTTCCGCTGCCTGACGGATGGCCTGGGCCTTGTCCAGATTGAAGCCTTCGGTCTGACGCCTCAGCGTGTCCAGTTCAGAACACTGCCGCGCCGCCAGATCGGCCTTTGCAAGATCCCCATGTCGCGCTGCCGAGCGCGCACGGTCTGCCAGTCCCTCGCCTAGCAAATCGCAGAGCAATGCGAAACCTTCAGCCTCTCTCGCAATACGCTCGCTCAGGGCCATGGTTTCCGATCCACGCACCTGTCCGGCCAGGATTTCCGCCACAAATGAGGCAATCGCCCCGTCCCGGTCCTGCGAGAGAAAGAGTGCCCGGCCTGGCGATCCATGGGCCCGTGCCAGCACATCCGCAGAAACACCGGGCAGTGCGGCGCGCATATCCGCGTCGGACAGCGCGGACAAAGCGAGCATCCGGCACCGGCTGCGGATCGTGGGCAGGAGCGCGCCCGGAGAAGACGTCGTCAGGAGAAGGACACAGCGCGGAGGAGGCTCTTCAAGGATCTTGAGCAGCGCGTTGGCCGCGAACCGGTTCAGATATTCCGCCCCGTCCACGATCACCACACGCCAGCCGCCTTCGGTTGCCGTGTGATGCAGGAAGGTCTGGACCGGGCGCACATCCGCCGCAGTAATTTCCCCGCGCAGACGCCCTTTTTTTTCGTCCACGACCCGCGAAATTTCCAGCAAATCCCCATGTGTTCCGGCCGCAATACGCCGTGCCTGCGACGATTCCGGATTTTCCGCATTCAGCAGCAGCCGGGCCAGACGGAAGGCCAGCGTCGCCTTGCCAATTCCTGCCGGGCCACAGATCAGCCAGGCATGATGCAGCTTGCCACCGGCCAGGGCCTGCCGGAACGTCGCTTCCGCGTCGCCGTGACCATACAGCTCCAGAGTGTGACGCGGATCGCTCACACGCCCTGAACCGCAAGACGGGCCTGAACAGCTTGCAGAAGCGCCGCACCGACGATCTCGGGTGTCTGGGCCGCGTCAATTCGCTTCACGCGCGCTGGGTCCGCTGACGCAATCGCGTCAAACCCGGCCAGAACGCGCTCGTGAAACGCTTCTGCCTGACCTTCGTAACGATCTGTCTGTCCACCACGGGCATTAAGGCGCTCACGCGCCTGCGTCCGGGGAAGCTCAAGCATCAATGTCAGATCGGGCTCGAAATCCACGAGTTTGCGCGCGCCGTTCAGGAATTTCAGAACATCCGGTGCACTCTGCCCGACGCCATAGCCTTGATAGGCAAACGTCGAATCATGAAAGCGGTCACACACCACGATCTCGCCCCGCTCAAGCGCCGGCAGAATGGCGTTATCGAGATGGTCCGACCGGGCGGCCATGTGCATCAGGATTTCCGCCCGCCAGGAGAGATCAACCTTTCCAAACAGCAGCAGGTTGCGGATTTCTTCCGCGCCCGGCGTGCCACCAGGCTCTCGCGTCAGCAGAACATTATGCCCTTGCGCACGCAGGGCCTCAGCCAGAAGGCGGGCCTGCGTGGATTTCCCCGCGCCCTCACCACCTTCTAGTGTGACAAACAGTCCTTTTCCAGCCATGCCCTTACTGCGCAGGGCCGTGGCCCAGACGCGTCATCGCGCGGGCGACCAGTCCAAGCTTCGCAACCGATTCGCCTGCTTCAAGCGGCACGCGGATATCGGCCATGTTCGGCGCGGAAATCACCAGCGCTCCGCAAACCTGCCCCTTCGTTACGGGGGCAATCACCGGCGACGCATAATCCACGGCGATATGGGAGCGCTGCTGCCAGCCGACCGGCAACGTCATGACAATATCCGCACCGGCGACCAACGACACCTTACGATGCTCGCCCATCCAGACCGGCGCGGAATCGACGACCTGTCCACGGCGGAACAGTGTAGCGTTCTCGAAATTGGCAAACGCCCAGGACATCAGGCGTTCGCCCTCATGCGCGCGCTCGTTGCTCGACGCAGTACCGTTGATGACGACGATCACACGGTTGCCGTTGCGCTTGGAACTGGCACAGAGGCCAAACCCGCCCGCATCGGTATGGCCGGTCTTCAGACCATCTGCGAGGCCCTTGTCCACCAGCACGTTCCGGTTACCCTGACGGATCCGGTTATAGGTGAACTCAAGCTCACCGAAATAATGATAATACTGCGGGAAATCGCGGATCAGATGCGAGGCCACGGTTGCGACATCGCGCGCCGTCATGAAGTGGCCTTCTGCGGGCAGACCCGTCACGTTGGCGAAATGCGAGTTCATCATGCCGAGCTTCGGCGCTTCCTCGTTCATCATCGCAACAAAACGCTCTTCAGACCCGGCAATCCCTTCCGCCAGCACGATGCAGGCATCATTGCCCGACTGGATCAACATCCCCTGGATCAGGTCGGACACCAGAACGCTCTGGCCCAGCGGCACGAACATCTTGGAGCCCTGCGTACGCCAGGCTTTCTCGCTGACCGGCAGGCTCTGCTCCAGACGGATACGCCCCGTCGCCAGCATGCCGAATACGATATAGGCCGTCATCATCTTCGTCAGCGAAGACGGCGCCATACGCTCCTCGGAAGCTTTGTCGAGCAGGACAGCGCCCGTGTCGTAATCCACGACGTAGGCCCAGCGCGCCACGGTATCGAACGGTCCGATCGGCGTGTTTGCCGGCGTGCCGACAGGTGCGTCAGCCGCAGGAGCCGCAGCCGCGGTTTTCGCAGCGTGGCCAGCATGACGGTGCGGGCGGGCAAACGCCTTCAGGGGTCCCGCAAAAGAAGCACAGGCCGCAATGCCTGCCACCCCACCGAAAAGAGAGCGTCTAGTCCGCACGTTCGTCCCCAGTTTCACGGCCTTCACACAACCGGCCATCATTCCACAATGATCCGCGCGCCCTCTACCCCGCACAGGCGGGTGCGGTCCAGTGCCGCGTCTGCCTGTGCGATATCGGCATAGGGCCCGCCAAAAACACGCCATTCCAGTCCCGCGCCTTCGGAGGCGTGCAGGACTGTACCACCACAGCGCAGTGCGACACTTGCCGCCGTCGCATGGCCAGAAAAAATTCCCATCAGGACATACAGCCCCGACGGCCCCGAACTGCCCTGCATCCAGGTCGTAGGCAACGGCCCCACGGCAACGGAAGACGACGCCGCGGACGAGTCGTTACCATAAACCCGCGAAGACCCGTCACTCAGGGATGTCTCGCGAACTTCCCCGACAGGAGCCGCTGAAATATTCTGGGCAGGCGGCTTGCCCAACCCTTCCGCCAGCGCCCGACTGGCCGCTTCGTCTTCCGTGACCTCAACGGGCGTATCCACAGTCATGCCCAGCAGATCCGCAGCCTTCGGAGAAAGCGCAATGATGCGCCCCGGATCCGCCGGCCCACGATCGGTCAGCCGGATCCGGACGATCCGCCCATTCAGCAAATTGCGGATACTGACGATCGCCGGAAGCTGGAGCGTCTGATGCGCACCCGTCATGCCGCTCGCAGACCAGGTCTCACCATCCGCCGTCAATCCACCAACCGGTGCTTGCTGCCGCGTTGCCAGACCTGTCACGTGGTAGTCAAACTGCTCGTTGGGATAGAACCAGCCGTGCGTTCCGCGCCAGGCACTTCCCAATTCGTAATGCGGATGCGCGGCTGGCGTCGGCCCTTCACGGTGACAGGCCGCAAGAAGGGGCAGAAGGACCAGAGCGGCCCCGTAATTACGCAGAGACAATGCCCGTCCCCAGAAGCCCGACGCCGAGCGCATAATAGTCCGAAGGGTTATAACGGCGGATCACGTTGAAGTTGTGATAGACCATGAAGGCCTGTGTCCCCGGGCCATCGGGCTGCACGACAGCGCCTTTTACGTTCGACTGCGAGAACGCCGTCCCATCCACGCGACGCACACCCAGCGCCATCCATTCGGCCAGTGTCCGCTGACGGGTCCGGCCGATCTCGGCCTTGTCGAGCACCTTGGTCAGCGTGATTTCCTGGCCCCAGGGTTCGTTGCGCTGCCAGCCGCATTTTCCGAGATAATTGGCGATGGACGCGAACACGTCTGGTTCTGATGTCCAGATGTTGCGCTTGCCGTCCCCGTCCCCATCCGCCGCGTAACGCAGATAGGCGCTAGGCATGAACTGCGCCTGCCCCATGGCACCCGCATAACTGCCGATCATTGCAGCTGGTGCGATATCGCCATCATTCAGGATCTGGAGCGCCTTCATGAGTTCATTGCGGAAGAAGGCAGAACGCCGTCCGTCAAAAGCCAGAGTCGCGAGCGCGTCGATGACGGGATACGTTCCGTCATGGGCACCAAATCCCGACTCGAGACCCCAGATCCCCATGACAGCGCGATCGTCGCATCCGAAGCGTGCGCTGATGGGAGACATCACGGCCTGCTGAGCGGCGTAGACGCTCCGCCCCTTCGCAAAGCGCGACTCCGGGAGAACGCGATCACGATACTGCGCCCAGGTCAGGGTGAACTCCGGCTGGTGACGGTCCAGTTTGAGTACGGAGGGGTTGGGCTGCGTCGTCAGACTGAGGGCCTGCGAGACGATCGAAGGTGAAAGACCCTGGGCCAGAGCCTGTGCCCGGACACTCTCAAGAAAAGCGCCATAACTCTGCACACTAACCTGCGCATTGGCGGATGAAAGCCCGGCCACCGCCGAACCGGCAACGGAAGTCAGGGCGGCAAGCAGATGGCGTCTTTGAAGCACGGTTAGGACCAGTCCCTTACGGGTAGAAATGATAGGACATACGCTAGCAATCCGCGACACGCACCGCCAGCCTCGGCGGAAGTGTCGCAGGTCATTCGCGCCGAAATATGGCAGGGCAAGATTGTCGTTGGCGCGCTGGCATGCGAAACCGGCGCCTCAATGTTCATGGAACCTCCCCACTCGTGATCGCCATCGGCCCCGCCATGGCCTCGCAGCCAGCCTGGCTGAAGGCAGCCACCATCATTGTTGGCACCTTCATTCTCGAAGACGTGGCAACGGTGCTTTCCGCCATTGCCGCCCGCGCCGGAGAAGTCAGCATCCCCGTTGCCCTGGGTGCGCTGTATTTCGGGGTAGCAGTCGGGGATATGGGCCTGTACGGGCTTGGCGCCGCCGGTGCCCGCTGGCCTTACCTCAAGCGGTTCCTGACCCTTCCCAAACGAGAACGTACACAGGACTGGTTCAGCACGAACGTCATCCGCGTCGTGGCCATCTCCCGCTTCGTGCCCGGCGCCAGGCTGCCACTCTATACGGCCTGCGGTTTCTTCCGGGCACCGTTCCTTCCCTTTGCCATGACCGCAGTTCTGGCTACGCTGGTCTGGACGACGTTCCTTTTCCTGCTCGCCACGAGAGTCGGGGGCTGGCTGCTCGCCCATCAGGGGGGCTGGCGCTGGGCCGGGCTGGCGGGGTTCGTCCTGTGTATCGTTGTCGTCGGGCGACTGATCGCCCGTCTCCAGACCGTGAGCCAATAGCAGCAATGTCCAAGTCAGAAGCCGACCAGAACCCCCTCTCCCTTTTCGAATTCTGGCCTGGGTCCATCTTCTACACCCCCATCGTCCTGTACTGGATCGCCATGGGGATCAAATACCGCGACCTCAGCATCTCGACCGCCGCCAATCCACGTATCGAAACGGGCGGCCTATGCGGCGAGAGCAAGTCCTCCATCCTCGACATGGGCGGCTCCACGGCCCAGTCCTATATCGCGCCTTATGTCGTCTTTCGCAGCGGCAAAGGTTCCGTTCGCCGTGCACTCGACGCCATGAAGCGCAAGGACCTGTCCTTCCCCGTCGTCATCAAGCCTGATATCGGCTGTAACGGCACGGGTGTGAAGCTCGTCCATAACCGCGAACAGCTCGAAGCCGTACTGCCGCAATTCCCTGATGACGTGGATATGCTGGCGCAGGACCTCATCACCGACCCCGTCGAGGCGGGGCTGTTCTACATCCGACATCCCGACGAGGCACATGGTCGCATCACCTCGATCACCTACAAGGAAGCGCCAGTCCTGACGGGCGATGGCGTCTCCACGATCGAGGAACTGATCCTGCGCGATCCCCGCATGAGCCTGGTGCCGCAGATCTACCTACCGCGTCTGGCCGGACGGGAGAAAAAAGTCCTCGCAAAGGGTGAGGAAATGCCGCTGGTCTTCGCAGGCAACCACTGCAAAGGTTCCGTCTTCCGCGACGGACGCGCCGACACCACGGACGCGCTGACCACATGCCTCGACGCCATCATGAAAGATATCCCGGATTTCCACTTCGGGCGCGTGGACGTGAAAGCCGCTTCCATTGAAGATCTGCGCCGAGGCGAAAATTTCCGGATCATCGAGATCAACGGTGTCGGCTCCGAAGCAACCCATATCTGGGACCGTCGCACAACACTGTGGGAAGCCTACCGCGCCCAGTTCTCACATTACCGTCAGACGTTCCTGATCGGTGCTGCCAACAGGGCGCGTGGATGGAAAACGTCGGGCGCGTTCTCGATGCTACATTCCTGGCGCAAACAGCGTCGGCTGCTGGCGTCTTATCCGTTGAACGATTGAATCCTGCCTGGCAGGCTGGCTTTACTGGCCCAGCTTGCCGCCGCCAAAGATGTAATTGCTAACCTGCTGTTCGAGCGACAGCTGATCCCGCGTGTCGGTGATCTTGCCTTCGCCAGACAGCGTCACGCGGGAATGACCGGGCTGAATCTGCAGGGCATTATCCGCTGTCATGGTCGGCGCACCGATGCCCACAGCCGTATCAACGGGAAGATGAAGGCGCTGGTCCACTGTAAAGGCCACATCGGCCATTTGCGTACGCGGATCAAGGGTGATGGAGACGACGCGTCCCACCGGAACACCTGCAAGATCGACATTCGCGCCCGTGTGTAAGCCATTCGCGGAATTGAAAGCCGCGTGCAGAACCTCACCCTGGAAATCAGGCCCTTTGCGCAGGGCATTGCCGTAGACGAGGAATGTCCCGGCAATCGCCAAAACGAGACCACTGGCCAGGATGGCACCCCCACGGCCGCTCAATGTTGACTGCATGCCAGCCTCGCCTTCCGGAAAATCTTGAACAGAACGGGAGTTAGTCCTCCCTTGACCGCCCGGTCAAGGTGAAGACCGTGGGTGTCAAAGAGGTTACCTCCAAGGTTGCGTCCTCTGCCACCATCAGGCAAGTGATCTGCTTTCCCGCCTTTGTGACGAAGGCTTCCACCCGAAACAGGCTCCATGACGCTTCTCCAGGCCCTCATCCTCGCCATCGTTCAGGGCATTACCGAACCCTTCCCGGTCAGCAGCCTCGGCCATGCCGTACTTCTGCCCGCGCTCCTGCACTGGGATCTGGACGAACACGCTCCGATGTTCCTGCCGTTCCTGACCATGCTGCATGTTGGCACGCTGGTCGCACTGGCCGGTGTGTTCTGGCGGGACTGGATGGCCATTCTGGGCGGCATGTTCGGTCGTTACGGCAGTCATCGGCAGATGGAGGCGATTCGGATCTTTGGACTACTGGTTATCGCCACCATTCCCGCCGTTCTGGTTGGATGGCTTCTGGAGCATCGCCTGCGTGCCGTGTTCGGCACGCCCCTCGCCGTTGCGGGATTCCTGATCCTCAATGGCTTCCTGCTGATGGTCACCGAATGGCTCCGACGTCAGAAGGGCTACCGCGACCACAAGCCCATCGCCACACTTACTCCCAAGGATGCTGTGATCATCGGCATCTGGCAGTGCCTGGCTTTGCTGCCGGGTCTGTCCCGGTCAGGTGCGACCATGAATGGTGGCCTGCTGCGCGGTCTGGACCATGAAACGGCCGCGCGGTTTTCGCTTCTGATGGCCCAACCCATTGTGCTTGCAGCCACGGTTCGTGAAGCCTGGCAGATGCGTCACATGACAATCTCACACAACATCATGGTGCAGTGTGTCGCCGGTGCCGTCGTTGCCGGTCTGACCGCGCTGATATGCTCGCTCGTGATGCTACGCTTCTTTCGCAACCATGATGGCTGGGCCCTGACACCGTTTGGTGTTTACTGCATTATGGCCGGCTTTTTCGCCGGTGCCGCCATTCTTCTCTGACCTTTCCAGCCGCCGTTTTTCGCGGCACATTGCGGATCATGCCAGCTTCGATACAATCTCCCCCAGATACTCGCGGACCAGACCGCCGGAAGACCCTTGAACAGGTCCTGTTCGAAAACGACACGAATGGCCTCAAGCGCAGCCTTACAGCCACTCAGTTGGTCATCCTCGGCGTCGGGTCCACGATCGGGGCGGGCATCTATGTCATGACCGGAACGGCCGCTGCGGAATATGCAGGCCCTTCCGTGCTGATTTCCTTCGTTATCGCGGCACTGGCCTGCCTGTTCACGGCCTTTTCGTATGGCGAACTATCCTCGACCCTTCCGGTGTCAGGCTCGGCCTATTCCTACGCCTATATCTCGATGGGCGAGAAAGTGGCCTGGATGGTCGGCTGGCTGCTGCTGCTGGAATATGGCATTTCATGCGCGGCCGTCGCGGCAGGCCTGTCGGGCTATGCAAGCTCCCTGCTGGGCGTCACCGGCTTTCACATACCACCCGCGCTGACCCACGCAACGCTCCAGCCCGTACCCGGAACGGCCGGTGCACAGATCAGCGCCGACTGGCGGTTCGATCTGATCGGCTTTACCGCGACGATGCTGGTAACTGCCCTGTTGGTCCGGGGCGTCGAGGAATCCGCCCGCATCAACACCATGATCGTAGCACTCAAGGTCGGGGTACTGTTCGTATTCGTGGCGCTGGGCATCGGGGCCGTCAATCCAGCAAACTGGCACCCGTTCATTCCCGCCAGTGAAGGCGGGTTCCATTACGGCGTACGCGGCATCTTCCGGGCAGCCTCGGTCATCTTCTTCGCCTATGTAGGGTTCGAAGCCGTTTCCACAGCTTCGGCCGAGGCCCGTAACCCCACCCGTGATGTTCCCATCGGCATCATCGGCAGCCTGCTGATCTGCACCATCGTCTACATGATCGTCGCGACCGTCCTGCTTGGCATCGTGCCCTATCGTGAACTGGACGTGCCGGATCCGCTCGCCATTGCCGTGAAGATCATGCAAACACCCTGGCTGTCCATGCTGGTCAATGTCGGGGCCACGATCGGCCTGTGCTCGGTCCTCATGGGCCTGATGTATGCGCAGTCCCGTGTCCTTCTGACCATCAGCCGCGACGGCCTGATCCCGCAGATCTTCAGCGTCATTCATCCGAAATTTCGTACGCCGTGGATCGGAACGATCGTCCTTGGCGTCGTAGTGGCCCTCATCACAGCAACGCTGCCGATCGACATCATCAGTGACCTCGTTTCCATCGGCACTGCCGCAGCGTTCGGGATTGTCTGCTTCACGGTCATCTGGCAGCGCAACACGCGGCCTGACATCGTGCGTCCCTTCAGCGTCCCGCTGGGCGGTATCCGCATCCGCGGGATCTGGATCGGCACGACACCCGCGCTCGGCATCCTGTTCTGCCTCGTCATGACCATTCCGCTGGTCTCGGACATGGTTCACGCCGTCACCAGCGGCAATCCAGTCCCGCTAATCCTTCTGGTAACCTATCTGGCGCTGGGCATTGCAACTTACGCCTTCTACGGGCGGCGTCATTCAAAAATGCGCCCCGGGCATCCCTCAGTCTGACGACATCGACGAACTGCCGGGCCCCATGCCCGGGCCCATATAGCTTCCCGGCGGAGGCCGGCTGATCGGGGGCGCCATCCGTTCCCAGGGCTCCTGAGTCCCGGCTGCTGGCGGCATCATGGAAAAACGCGAACGAGGCAACGCCTCGGGGCATTCATCACGGATGCGGGCGATGATTTTCTCACGGATATCACACCGCAGATCCCAGCTCTGAAGAGCTGTGCGCGCACTGGCGATGATGCGGATGGACATGACATGCGCATCGCAATCCGCTACCTGAACGTCGAACACGCGCCCGTCCCAGAGTGGACATCCCCGCACGATTTCGTTCAGCATTTCGCGGATCTTGTCCATCGGCGCCTGATAATCGACCCACAGGAACACAACGCCAATGATGGCCGCAGAATTATGCGTCCAGTTCTCGAACTGGTTTTCCAGAAAATACGAGATCGGCACGATATGCCGCCGCCAGTCCCAGACCCGCAGTACCACATAAGTCGCGTTGATTTCCTCAACCCAGCACCAATCGCCATTGATGATGATCAGATCTTCCATCCGGATCGGCTGGGTCAACGCGATCTGGACACCTGCAATCAGGTTCGTCAGCAGCCCGCGTGCGGACAGACCGACGATCAGGGACGCTGCCCCCGCAGACGCGAACAGGGACAGCCCGTACTGCTTGACCGACGGAAACAGCATAAGCGCCGAGGCCACAGTCACGATGCCCACCAGAATTTCCGTCAACCGTCGCAGGACGCGGATCTGCGTCTGGTGCGAGCGGATCATGATGTCGTCGGTCTCTTCGCGCGCCGCCAGGCGGTTGAGATAGACCTCCGTCATGATCCGGAAGACCATGATGGCCGAGAACCCGAAAGTCAGAATCAGCAGGAACAGGAAGAAGAGCTGAAGATCGTCTTCCTGCGCCGCCGTAAATCCGGTTGCAGCCGGCAGCGCGGACAGCATGGCCAGGAGCGCCACCATCAGCCGCGTAGGCCTACGCAGGGAAGAGACGATGCGCCGGATCAGCGCAGCCTTGCGCGATCCCGGTATCCGCAGAAGCTGCGTCGTCACCAGATTGCCGCAATAGAACGCCAGCACCCCCACAACCACCAGCATCAGCACCGAAACGACGGAAGCAGGCAGCCAGGTGAAGTAGGACCGTATGGCAAACAGGGTGCTGACAAAATGTTGCGTCACCAGATGAAGGACTCCTTGCGTTAAAAGGAATTGCGGGCCTGAAAGAGGCCAAATGGATTGGAAAACCGTGATACCTCAAATGCCACGGGCACCCCGGCCAATGCGACCCGTAAAAACATCTTATTTTCCCAGGACTAACGTGTTGACACCCTGAAAGATCCCCCTTAAAACCCCGCGACAACGCCGGTTAACCCCGGCCAGATGGCGGTGTAGCTCAGTGGTAGAGCAGGGGAATCATAATCCCTTGGTCGGCGGTTCAAATCCGTCCACCGCTACCATCTTTTTTCCCAAAAGCAGAAATTTCATTGCGGCGCTGCCCTGCTGTGCGGGACCATTTCCTGTATTCTGCCCAGTATGATCAAGAAACCCCTCGCCGTCGTGACGATGGTCTATAACGAGCCGGAACATCTTCAAGTCTGGCGCCGTCATTATAGTGCGCAAGTCGGAGAAGGCGCCTGCTACGTAATCGATCACGGATCGGATGACAGCTCGACCGCCCATCTGGGGCAGGTCAACGTCGTCCGGATCCCCCGCTCTCCGCAGGACGATGAACGCCGCACCCGATCAATCGGAAAATTCTGCGACAGTCTGCTCGAATGGTATGACAGCGTCATTTATACGGACGTAGACGAAATCCTGCTCGCTGACCCGGCTTTCGTCCCTTCCCTGACGGAATTCGCACTCCTGAACCGCACCCCGATCGTCACCGCCACAGGGTTTGACGTCATTCATATCCCGGACGAAGAGGCGACGCTCGACTACAGCCGCCCCTTCTCCCTGCAACGTCACCATCTCCGCTTCTCCAGCGCGATGTGCAAACCGGTCCTGACCCGTACACCCATTACTTGGGCCCCCGGCTTTCACTGCTGCGAGGAAGCCGTTCCCAGCCTTGCAGCGCCGCTTTTCCTGTTCCATCTCCGCTACGCGGATCTGGCGTCAGGACTGAAGCGGCTGGAACGCACCCGCAGACAGCCCTGGATTTCCGAGAACGTCGGGCGCCACCAGCGTCTGGAAAACACGGACTGGGAGAACATGCTGCGCAGCATGGCTGGACTGCCCCGAACGGACAGCACGCTCGATAACCGTGACGCGCGTCTGAGCCATTGGCGCCAGCAGGTCGAAGACAGTGCGCAGACACGGTTAGATGACCGATACCGTCTTGATCTCCATCTGAGCGGCACAGAATTGTGGCGCGTTCCCGAGCGGTTCGTAGGGCGGGTCTGAGACAAAAAAAGCCGACCCTTTACGGGATCGGCTTTTTTTGTCTGTCTGAATCGAGGCTTCAGTCCGCCTCGACTTCAGCCATACGATGATCCTGATCATCTTCCGAGGGACGCTCAGTATTGTGTTCGGCGTCCTGTTCCTGCGAGGGCTGCTCCTCTTCGGAACGCTCTCCACGAGGCTCCCGCCTGTCTTCATAAGCGCGCTGGCGCTGCTGCTGGCGCTCGGTGCGCTCCTGCTGGCTCTTCTCGGCAGCCTGGTTCATGGCATTGAGAATACGGAAATAATGCTCCGCATGCTGGAAATAGGCTTCTGCAAGAATGCGGTCGCCAGTTCCGGTCGCGTCGCGGCCCAGCTGGAGATACTTCTCGAACAGCTGCTGCGCCGTACCACGGACCCGCAGATCGGGTCCGTTACTGTCAAACACATGGTTGCGGTTCAGAGGTGTCTGGGCATTGCTGCTGCGTGATGGCCCACTACCCGCACGATGATGCCGGCCTCTTATGCGCTTCATATTCATCGACCCGTGATGCACTTTCATGATGACGTGAACCGTTCCGCAACTGCAGAAAGTCCGACCGCCGCTGTCGAAAAAGACGTTTGTCTGTTCCGCTATGGCTGAACCCAGCTCAGCCAGTCTTCCATCGTCAGTGCATGATGACATGAACGATGGGCAAAGATGCGCCTGACAGTGCTTGCAAAAACACCCTCAATTCACATGCATTGGCTTTAGCAATACCAAGTTTCATCAGTCAAGCCAACGGTTTTTCGTCACGATCCGCCCCCGCGCGTCCGATTGCAGGACGAGGGCTCTTTCGATGCCGCCCAGATCGGCCCTATGCGCCACGTCCCGCAGCCCGCTCGACACTCCCAGAGCAGAGACCGCATCGATCTGCCCGATCCCCATCTCCAGGATCCCGTACCCGCCCGGGACCAGAAGCGTAGGCAACGCAGCGCAGAGAATGCGATAGGCATCCAGCCCGTCTGTCCCGCCATCCAGAGCCCGCGCCGGCTCATACTGCAAGACTTCGGGCATCAGTCCCGCCAGATCCCCGGTCTCGATGTAAGGCGGATTGGACAGAACCACGTCAAAGCGGGCGTTCAGTGCATCCGCCCAGCTTCCGGCCAGAAAGACGCTACGTTTTCCCAGCCCGGTCCGGATGGCATTGCGCCTTGCCAGTGCCGCCGCCTGCGGAGACAGATCCACGCCGACACCCCTAGCTTGCGGATATTCGGACAGGGCCGCCAGCAGCAAACAGCCTGTTCCTGTTCCAAGGTCGAGAATGGAGATCGGCTCGTTGCGGTCCGGACAGACATCCAGCAAGGCTTCGATCAAGGCTTCGCTGTCGGCTCTGGGAATCAACGTGTCACGCCCTGTTTCCAGATCCAGCGTCCAGAATCCGGTCTCTCCCGTGATGAACGCCAGAGGTTCCCGCTCCAGACGCCGCTTCAGAGCCTCTGCGAATCGTAGCTCTTGCGCAGGCTCTACATCGTCCAGAGATAGAAGACCGGCTAGATCCCGTCCTGTCGCCCAGCATAGCAGGAGCCGAGCCTCACGGCGCGCATCCTCGACCCCGGCCTGCTCCAGCGCCTCTGACGCCTCCCGCAAAAGATCATCTTTGGCCATCATTGCCGCGAACCTGTTATAGTTGGTGTCATGAAGTCCAAACGCGCCTTCCTCTATTCCGCCCTGCTGCTTGGCTGCACGCTCAATCCTGTTCACGCCCAGTCGGAACTGTCCACGGAACTGCCCACGTCCTTTACCGTGACGGACGAGCGCGCGCCCGAAGAAATTTCGGAAGTCTCGCGCCTGTATCTGGACGGCAATCTGGTTGCGACCTTCAAACTGGGACTGTCCAAGGCCCATGAGACGCAGACGATCCCGCTTCCTGTCGGCCGGTTCGATGTCGATTATGCCCTGTGTGGCGAAATCACCATCGTCCATAACGGGCATCAGGAAACCCATCAGGTCAGCAGCGAAGGACAGCTCCACCATCCCGAAGGGCATTCGCTCGACGCCGTGGGGACCAATAACTTCACCGATTTCTTTCTGGTCGACTACGACGATGCTGCTGTTGCCACCCACCGGCATGGCCGCGCCGCCGTCTGCGCGACACCCAATACCTGAGGCTCAGAACCCTTCGGCGGCGAGTAGTTCCGTCTGCTCCTCGCGGGTCAGGGTATCGATGATCTCATCGAACTCACCGCTCATGATCCGGTCGATCTTGTAGAGGGTCAGATTGATCCGGTGATCCGTCACACGCCCTTGCGGAAAATTGTAGGTCCGGATGCGCTCTGAACGATCGCCCGTCCCGACCTGTGATTTCCGGTCCGCAGCCCGGGTGGCATGCAGCTGTGCGCGTTCCCGCTCATAAAGCCGGGCACGCAGGATCTTCATGGCCTTGGCCTTGTTCTTGTGCTGGCTTTTCTCTTCCTGCATCGCCACGACAATACCGCTGGGCATGTGCGTAATGCGAACCGCACTCTCGGTCTTGTTGACGTGCTGGCCGCCTGCCCCCGAGGCCCGGTAGACGTCAATCCGTAGATCATCGTCATTGACCGTCACATCGACTTCTTCGGCTTCAGGAAGCACGGCCACTGTCACCGTCGAGGTGTGGATCCGTCCCTGACTTTCCGTTGCCGGAACGCGCTGCACCCGATGCACTCCGGACTCGTATTTCAGACGCGCAAAAACCGACCGGCCTGAAATGGTCGCCATGCCTTCCTTGAGACCGGCAACTTCATTTTCGGCATATTCCATGACCTCGAAACGCCAGCCATTCTGTTCGGAAAAACGACGGTAGGCATCAAACAGTTCCGCAGCGAACAGTCCCGCCTCATCACCGCCCGCTGCGGGGCGGATTTCAAGGATGGCACTACGCTCATCCGCTGCATCTTTCGGCAGAAGCGCCAAACGCAGGGCATACTGAAGATCGGGCAAGGTCGCCTCGATCTCTGCCAGCTCCATCTGGGCCAACTCACGCATTTCTGGATCATCAAGCAGAGCCTGCGCCCCGGCTTTCTGTTCCTCAGCGCTTTTCCAGGCTTGGATGGAAGTGACCACGGGTTCCAGTTCAGCATATTCCTGCGACAGACGGGTGAAATCCTCACCCGTCAGTTCACCGGAAGACATTAAAGCCTGGACTTCCTCCGAACGCGCAACAATCCGCTCAAGCCTGTCGTCAAAAGCCATCTGCTCAGGGGCGTCCTGCGCTCAGAACCTGTACCAGCTCTGCAACCGGTACTTCCTGCTGCTCGCGGCTCGAAAGGTCCCGAAGCTGCACAATATTTTTGGCGATTTCCTCATCACCCAGAACAATCGCATGGGATGCGCCGGACTTCACAACGCGCTCCATGCGCTTCTTCATATTGCCACGGGTCTCAATCTCAGCTCGCAGACCAGCCAAACGCAGAGCACGAGCAATGGACGCGGCTTTTAGAACAGCCACATCTCCCATCGGCACCAGCGCAATTCCAGCCGGAAGTTCGGGCACGCTATCCAGCAACATTGCCAGACGCTCGATCCCGCCAGCCCAGCCGATCGCCGGGATCGCCGGACCGCCCATCTGCTCAACAAGACCTTCATAGCGACCACCGGCCAGTACGGTGCCCTGAGCCCCGAGTTTCGAGGTCACGAACTCAAAGGCCGTGTGGCTGTAATAATCAAGCCCCCGGACGATGCGCGGGTTCTCGATGAAATCCACGCCAAAGGCCTGGAGGCTGTCGCGCAGCGTGTCCCAGAACTGGCGGGACTCATCGTTTAGATAATCCGCAAAGGCCGGAGCGTCGTCGAGCAGCTTGCGGTCCTGCTCGGATTTGCTGTCCAGAATGCGTAGCGGATTGGCTTCAAGCCGGATCCGGCTTTCTTCAGACAGCGCATCGGCATGGTCACGGAAATACGCCACCAGTGCTTCTCGCCAAGCCTGACGGCTGGCCAGATCGCCAAGCGTGTTGAGTTCTAGCGTGACGTGATCGCCCAAACCCAGCTCGCGCAGAATGTCCTGCGCCATGGCGATCGTCTCGGCATCCCGAAGCGGGCTTTCCGCACCGATCAGCTCTGCACCGATCTGATGGAACTGGCGGTAACGCCCTTTCTGCGGGCGTTCGTAACGGAACATCGGCCCGTGATAGAAAACCTTCTGCGGCAGGGACTGCGTCAGACCGTTCGTAACCAGCGCCCGGCAGATTGCTGCCGTCCCCTCGGGTCGCAGAGTGATGCTCTCACCGCCACGATCCTCGAACGTGTACATTTCCTTGGACACGACATCGGATGTCTCGCCGAGGGTACGCGAAAAGACGCGCGTATCCTCGAAAATAGGCGTGCTCCATTCCTCGAAACCATAGGTCCGCAGAACCCGGCGCGCCGTCTCCACGACATGGTGGTGGCGGCGCATCGTCTCGCCAATAAGGTCGTGTGTCCCGCGGGGCGGCTGAAGTCCGGACATCAGTGCGCTGCCGGATCCATCAGCTTGGCCGTCGTGCCCTCTTCCTTGCTGGCTTCGATATCCGCAACCTTCTTTTCTACGAGATCCACGATATGCTCAATCATGTCGCCACCCGGCATCGTATGGTCCTGACGACCGGCCGCGTAAACCATATGACGGCCGTTACCGCCACCGGTCACACCGAGATCGGTCATCAGTGCCTCGCCAGGGCCATTCACCACGCAGCCGATGATGGACAGCGTCAGCGGTGTCTTGATGTGCTGAAGACGATCTTCCAACGTCTGGACCGTTTCAACGACGTTGAAGCCCTGACGTGCGCATGACGGGCAGGAAATAATTTTCACGCCGCGATGACGCAGACCGAGGGACTTCAGGATATCCCAGCCGACCAGCACTTCCTCTTCCGGAGCAGCCGAGAGCGAAACACGCATCGTGTCACCCACGCCAGCCCAGAGCAGGTTGCCCAGACCGATGGAGGACTTCACCGTCCCTGCACGCTTGGAGCCGGCCTCGGTGATACCGATATGCAGTGGGTGGTCACAGCAATCTGCAAGCTGCTGATAGGCCGCGACCGCCATGAACACGTCGGACGCCTTCACGCTGATCTTGAACTCGTGGAAGTCGTGATCCTCAAGAATTTTGGCGTGTTCGAGAGCGCTCTCGACCAGAGCTTCCGGGTTGGGCTCACCGTACTTTTCGAGCAGATGCTTTTCGAGCGAACCGGCATTCACGCCAATACGGATTGAGCAACCATAATCCTTGGCGGCATTGACGACTTCACGCACGCGCTCGGCGCTGCCGATATTGCCCGGATTGATTCGCAGGCACGCAGCACCAGCCTTGGCGGCTTCGATGGCACGCTTGTAGTGAAAATGGATGTCCGCAACGATAGGGACGTTCACTTCATGCACGATCTCCGCCAGCGCAGCTGTGCTAGCCTCATCCGGACAAGATACGCGAACGATATCCACACCAGCCAGCTCGGCCAGACGGATCTGATCGATTGTGGCTTGGGCATCGGATGTCAGGGTGTTGGTCATGGTCTGCACGGAGATCGGGGCATCACCACCGACCGCAACCTTGCCGACATGGATCTGGCGCGACTTGCGACGCTCGATGTGCTGATAGGGACGGTAGCTGCTCATGATTTACCTCTTCGTGCCCGGAAAGGACCGGGAGCTCTAACCCAGTAGGGTGTGTTCAGGAGCACTGAGCCCCCCTGACGGATATAAGGGTTTAATGCGATAGCGACGATTGTTCCAGCGGCTGATGTCCAAGCTGTCGGGCATTAAGGTCATCAGCCGAGATTTCAGGTGCTGCTGGTGCCTTCCGGGAAACAGAAACAGGCGGTGCTCTGGGCGGCGCGGGCACAGGCGCAACGGCTGGCGCCGCAGCAGTTTCTCCTGGTACAGGAACCGGCGCATTGGGCTGCACCGGCAGTGCAATCCCCGAGCCGAATGCTCCTGAACGGATGGCGTCAGCCGTCACTTCGACATTACGGCGAACCTGCCCTTCTTTCCCCAGCGGCGCACTGGTTGCCCCAGCCGTGGTCAGGACGATACCGCCGGCATTGCCGAACGACATCCGGAACGGAGCGCCTGCGGGATCGCCTTGCCAACTTTCACCCGGCTGCATCACACGCGAGACGAGAACATGCCCATCCCGGTCCCTGACCTGCGTCCAGACGGGGGCCAGCGCACGGAGCACAACAGCTCCCTCGGGCACAGCCGGTGGCAGATCCATGGCAGGCTGGCCGATCGCCACCGTCTGTTGTGTATTAGTCGGCTGCGCAGGCGCGACCTCGCCTGCGGGGGGCGTTTCTGAATCGTCATCCGACGCTGGAGGTGCCACAGATGGTGCAACCGTCGAGGGCGTGGATTGTGCAATTGAAGGCGCAGCAGAAGCATCAGGCGCAGGAGCATTCTGTATCGGTGCAACCGCTGGTGCCGACATTGCGGGAACAGAGGGCGCCGTCACGGGAGCATGTGGCTCCGGCGTCGGAGCGCGTCCGGGCATTACAGATGCGACCTGCGGAGAGGTCATGGCAGGGGTCGCAGCCCCTGGCATCAGTTCTGAAACGGCCGGCACCTGCCTCTGGGCCGGATTGTCATGCTCCGTAAAGCGGTACCAACCCACATAGGCTGCAACCACAACCACGAGTCCTGCCCCGACCAACACGCCGACTGGCAACCCGCGATCACCCTCAGGCTGCGGAAAAACCAATTCCGGTTTACGGGTTACAGCGCCGCGCGTGTCACGGCGGAACCGCTCGACTAGCGCATCCACATCAAGCTGCATGGCATGGGCATAGGTACGAAGAAATCCCACTGCATAAGCCACGCCAGGCAGTTTCGACAGATCGTCTGCCTCGAGCGCCGCCAGCAGTTTTGGTCGGATTCGCAGCCATTCTGCGACATCTTCAAGCCGCCAACCAAGTTCCTCGCGACGCACACGCAGCACCGTTCCGACACTTGGCTGATCGGAAGGTTGCGAAAACGGACGGTTTGAGGGCGGTGGAGACATGGCCAGACAATCCGTTAGCTTGGCGCGTGAATGCGAGTTTCGCGCTGCCTGATGGCATTCACGGCCTGCTCAACCAGCGTCGCGATGATTTCGGCAACCGGACGGACTTCCTTGACCATGCCCACGGACTGACCAGCCATGACCGAACCCGTCTCCACATCACCGTCGATGACAGCGCGGCGCAGAGCACCCGCCCAGTAATGCTCGATCGAGAGCTGGGCTTCTTCCTTGGTCAGCTCTCCGCTCTGGAACTTCCGGAGCGCTTCACCCTGAAGACGCGCGAAGCTCCGGCCCCCTTCATTCGACAGGCCCCGTACCGGGATAACAGGGAATAACTCATCGAGTTGCACAGTCGTCACCGCATCACGGGCATTGGCGCGCAGAAAAGCCTTCTTGAAGTTCTCATGCGCGATGCTCTCTTCGGACGCAGCAAACAATGTTCCGAGCTGCGCACCGGCTGCGCCCTGTTCCAGATAGGACAGGATCGCGTCGCCACGGCCCAAACCACCGGCAACGAACACGGGAACATCATGGATGTATGGCAGAATTTCCTGTGCCAGAACGGTCAGCGACACCGGACCGACATGGCCGCCGGCTTCTGAGCCTTCTATCACAAGCGCTTCAATGCCCATGCGCACCAGACGCTTGCCCAGAGCCAGTGCAGGCGCAAAACCGATCGCCCTTGCGCCGCCATCGCGCACCTTGCGGATCGTAGCGCTGTTCGGCACGCCGCCTGCGAGCACGATGTGAGAGACGCTGTGAGCCAGACACACATCCACCAGCCGGTCCAGCTCGGGATGCATGGTGATGAGGTTGACGCCGAACGGACGCTTCGTCATTGCCTGCGTAGCAACGATTTCCTCTTCCAAACGCTCGGGAGACATCGCGCCACAGGCGATGACACCAAACCCACCAGCGTTGGAAATGGCCGAGACGAGATGCCGCTCACTAACCCAGGACATAGCGCCGCCGAGGATCGCAACGTCGCTTCCAAGGAAGTCACAGCCCGGCTTCCACAGCCGGTCCAAAGTCGCGCGGGCGTCCAGAGCCTCGCTCGGGGTCTCGATCAGGGTTTCGCTCACGCGTCGGCTTCCTCTTTGGCATCAAGCCCATAAGCCGTGTGCAGTGCGCGCATGGCCAATTCGGTATATTCGGAATCGATCAGAACCGAGATCTTGATCTCGCTCGTGGATATGACCTGCACGTTGATGCCGCGATCGGCCAGCGTGCGGAACATCCGCGCGGCCAGACCTGCATTCGATCGCATACCGATACCCACGACACTGATTTTCACCACGTTATGAGACGTAATCAGTTCGCCATACTGGACGTATTCATGGGCCTTCTCCAGCACAGCGCGGGCAGCGGTCTCGTCAGCCTTACTGACCGTGAAGGTCATGTTCGTCATGTTGTCCACACCGACGCTCTGGACGATCATGTCAACATTGATGTTCGCGGCTGCCAGCGGATCGAAGATCGCGGCGGCAATGCCCGGACGGTCCGGAATATTCCGCACGGAGATTTTCGCTTCGTCATGCGAGTTGGCAATCCCCGCAACCAGTTCCTTCTCCATGATCTCGTCCTCATCAACAACAATCGAACCACTGTCATCATCCGTTTCCGCGAACGATGACAGAACCCGCACACGGACATTCTCGCGCATGGCGAGGCCGACACTGCGGGTCTGAAGTACCTTGGCGCCTACCGAAGCCAGTTCAAGCATCTCTTCGTAAGTGATGCGATCGAGCTTCTTGGCGCGTTTCACGATGCGCGGATCGGTCGTATAGATCCCGTCCACATCGGTATAGATATCGCACTGATCGGCATTAATGGCAGCCGCGACGGCCACGGCGGACGTATCCGATCCTCCGCGTCCCAGCGTCGCAATGCGGCCATCGGGACCTACGCCCTGGAAGCCGGCCACAACGGGCACAACATCTTCATCCAGACAGGCCAGCAGCGCCGTGCCGTCCACGCTCTCAATGGCGGCCTTGCCATGCGCGTCGTCTGTCACGAGCGGGATCTGCCACCCTTGGAACGACCGTGCCTTCACGCCGAGCGCCTGAAGCGCAATGGACACAAGCCCGCTCGTCACCTGCTCGCCGGCAGCGACAACTGCATCGTATTCCTTTGGATCGGCCAGCGGGTCCAACTCGGCACAGTAACCGACCATCCGGTTAGTGACACCGGCCATGGCGGAGACCACGACAGCGACACGACGGCCGCGGTCATGTTCCGCCTTCACGCGTTTTGCAACGTTCCGGATACGCTCGATATTTCCGACGGATGTACCGCCGAATTTCATGACAACCGTCTTCCGTTTCCCAATTTCGCCAGTCATGGCGGCATGAGGATAGGCACGACCGGAAAGCTGGTCGCGGACGGGAGTATCGGGCATGGACATCGCGGATAAGGCTCCAGTACGTGTCTGGCGTTGCGCGCTCGGGTCTGGCATCGGGTACGGCAAAGACATGCACACCACCCGGCACCTGGACAGACTCTGCCGGTCCACATACTCGTCTAGCTCCGTCACGTCCAGATGACGCGCAGCAGACAGGCACACAGAAGGAGAATTCTGATGCCCACAGAAACGTCCGCAAGACCGGATTCCAGACGCTCATCCGTATCGGAATCCGAGATCGCCCATTTCAGCGCCCTGGCGAAAGACTGGTGGAATCCACGTGGCCCCATGGCACCGCTTCATGCCATGAACCCCCTGCGGACCGAATGGGTCAGCCGTCATGTCGCCCCCATGCGCAAGGCGTCCCCTGCACCGTTGTGCCTGCTCGATATCGGCTGTGGCGCAGGCTTGGCGAGCGAGGCCTATGCCAAACTCGGTTTTGACACGCTTGGAATTGACGCTAGTGCTCCGGGCATCCGCGCCGCTGAAGCGCATCTGGCCGAGCACCCGCTTCCGCCCGAGGCAGCCCCCCTATCCTATCGTAATGGAAGTGCAGAAGACCTCGTGGCGGAAGGCGCGCGTTTCGATGTCGTCAATGCGCTCGAGGTCATCGAGCACGTCAATGATCCGCAGGACTTCCTGAGCATGCTGGCCACGCTGACAAAACCGGGAGGCATGGTCGCGGTATCCACCCTGAACCGGACCCCGCGCTCTTATGCTGTCGCCAAGCTCGGTGCGGAATACCTGTTGCGGATGCTGCCCGTTGGTACGCATGACTGGAAGAAATTCATCAAGCCCGACGAACTTGCCGCCATGGCCCGTAACGCAGGACTGCGGATGCTGGACATAGCCGGAATGAGTTATGTCCCGTTCCAGTGGCGCGAAAGCCGTGACACCGGAATCAATTACATCGCGATTTTTCGCAAGGACTGAACAAAAAAGGGCGGTTGCAATATATCATTTTGCTGCAACCGCCTTTTTGTGGATTAGAAGGTCTATCAGACCTGCGTGTTCATGAACGCAAAGGTTGTTGGACTGCCAACAGGGGTAAAATTGTTCGTAAACGCAATTTGTCCTGTCTTCTTGTCCACCTTAAAAGAGGTCACGGCATCCGAGCGCTGGTTAGCACAGAACAGGAATGCTCCGGACGGATCGAACATCAGCGCGCGACCGTAATCTGCATGCATCCAGACCTCATCCTGAAGTGTCAGCGTCCCGTCCGCGCCTATCGCGAACACGGCCAGAGAATCACCTAGACGATTGGAAACATAGACGAACTTTCCACTCGCCGAGATCAGAATTTCCGCCGCAAGCGTCGAGCCTCGGAACTGCGACGTGACGGTGCTGACGGTCTGAATATCGCTGATCGCGCCAGTCGCCGGATCAAAATTGGAAACGACAACTTTCGAATCCTGCTCACACAAATTGTACAGGATGCGGCCAGAATGGTTGAACTGGAAGTGGCGCGGCGCCGAGCCCGGTTCCATATCGTAATAAGGCGTCTTGGCGGGGATAAGCTTGCCAGTATCAATGTTAAGCGTCCAGACATAGACGCGGTCCAGACCCGCATCGTCCACCAGCACGAACTTGCCGCTCGGGTCTGAGTGGATCATGTGCGGATGCGAGCCCGAATGGTCTGACACGGCAAAATTGCCCTGCGGATTGTCCGAAGCCCGCTCCGGTTGACGCGGGCCCGTATTGTGCACGACGTCCGAGGCCTCACCCAACGATCCGTCAGAGCGGATCGGCAGAACGGCAACGCAGCCACCCACATAGTTGGCGACCAGCACGTAACGACCCGAATGGTGAATGCTCAGATGGGCCGGAACGGCACCTTTAGAGCTGACCACGTTCAGCTTACGCAGCGAACCGGTCTTAGGATCGATTGCAAACGCCGTAACGGAGCCATCCCCATCCTTGTTGAAATCGTCAATCTCGCTCAGCGCGTACAAAAAGCGCTGGTCCTTCGAAATCGCAAGGAAAGACGGGCTGGCGATATCCGTAAAGGTCGTGATCGGCGTCAGAACACCCGTGTCACGATCCATATCGAAAACAGAAATCCCCTGCCCGTTTCCGGTTCCACCTCCCGGCGGCCCATGTTTCGTATATCCGCCGACGAAACAGATCGTCTTTGCAACCGGCTTCGGCGGTGGCGGAGGTGTCGGAACTGCCTTTTCAGGGTCAACGGCTCCGGCGACACCGGTGCCGGCCACAGCAACACCGGCAACTAGTCCGACCGTAAAATTACGGCGGGAAACAGGGTGGGACATGATGGATCTGCATTCCTTTCAGTATGGCAGGGATAACGCCCACTACTAGGAAAAGACGCAT
Organism: Gluconobacter sphaericus; assembly: GCF_016757795.1. Taxonomy (GTDB): domain Bacteria; phylum Pseudomonadota; class Alphaproteobacteria; order Acetobacterales; family Acetobacteraceae; genus Gluconobacter; species Gluconobacter sphaericus. Next base: position 47,717 of record NZ_CP068419.1, read on the forward strand.
TCCCGACCCCGATACCGGTTTCCCGGTCACTGGTTCAATGGGCGTCCTTCGGCAGTTTGCATTGCGGCCCCACAGATGGACCAGCGTAGCGGGTCCAGGTCTGGGTCTCCCCCAGAAGAGGCATTCCCAGAACGAATCCGCGCAGTTTCAAGACATTGGGCTCAGACACCCATATTCGTGCCTGATAAACCCGTCCGGTCCGTGGATCAAGAATATGACCCTGCCACTTACGATCCTCAATTGGGATAAAGTCTGTCAGCATACGGATTCCGCACTGCGATCGCCCCCAGACATCCCTGGGAACAGCCCCATCATAAGCCATGCCAATCAGCTGCCCACAAAGCATATGACCGCAGGGTTCAATGGAAAACAGACCGTCATGCTCCTCGGACAGCCACAAACCCTCTTCGGGAATATCCGAAGGAGCCACACCTGCCGGAGCAGATGTCTGCGCCTGTGCTGTGACACAGGAAAGTGATGATACAGCCAGCAGGACAGCCGCGAAAAAGCCTGCTCCCCGCATTCAGACCTTGCCCAACAGGGCATCAAGACGCCCCGCACGATCAAGTGCCATCAGGTCATCACAGCCCCCCAATCCCTTACCATCCACAAATGTCTGCGGCACGGTCCGACGGCCGGATCGACGAATGGACTCCTCGCGCTCGGCCGTTCCGTGAGGCGCGTTGATTTCCTGAAATTCTATCCCCTTGGAGCGCAGCAGGCTGACGGCATGCACGCAATAAGGACATCCAGGCTGGGTATAAATCTCGACTTTCGACATAGGATCCTCATTCCTGGACAAAACGTGGGTTCTGTTCATCCACTCTCCCGGTCCGCGCTGCAACCAAAATATCCACACTCGCCGCACCGGCCATCATCAAAGCCATCGTACAGGCCGATGCTGTGGACCCTGTCGTCAGCACGTCATCCACAAGCAGGAGGGCCTGTCCCTCTATTCGCGCTTCACGTTCTTTCCTCACCCGAACAGCATGTTCCATCTCCCGCCCGCGCTCCCCGGCAGACAGACGGGCCAGCGCGCGCGTAGAGCGGACGCGCTGAAGCGCATCCACCACACAAGGCAGCCCCGTAAGCCGCGAAACACCCTGCGCCATTAGGGCAGCCTGATTGTAACGTCGTTTCCACAGACGAGTACGAAACAGCGGAACGGGCACGACAAGCGTGACGTTTCGCAGCATATCCTCGGCAGCCGATGTCATCTGGCGAGCCAGAACAGCTGCATTTTCAGTATGATCGGAATATTTCAGCGGCAGAATCAGGCGCCGCGACCACGTGTCGTAAACAAAAGCCGCCCGAGCAGAACGCCAGACCGGCGGATGGATCTGACAGGCCGCACAGCAGCTCTGAGTACCGCCCAGGCCCTCGTTTTCCAGCGGAACACCACATCGGTAACAGCTGGGAGAAACAATCCTGTGAGCGGTTTGGAAACACGTACTGCAGAACGCGCCTTCCGTCATGACTTCTGTCCCGCAGGCCGCACAGGTCGGAGGCAGCAGCGTATCCAGAACAACGCGCGCGCTGCGGTTCAGAAACCGTTTCACCCCGTACGCGTCACCAGCTTAAGCGTAATTCGGGATGCGTCGATCAAGACCTTGCCCTGATGCTGGAAATTAACAGTCACCCGCTCTCCCACAGCCGACTGGACCTGACCCCAGCCCCATTCGGGGCGATCAGGATGCTGGACAATCTGCCCAGGCTCAAGAAAGGATTGAAAGGGCCCGATCACCGACAAATCTGCCTGAAGACCGGAACCCGTTCCATGTCAGTGCCCTGCATTCTCACCGGAAAAATCAGGGGCCTCGAGACCAGAAGCTTCAAGCTGTGCGGCTAACGCCGCCTTCAGACGATCAAGCCCGGCGTCGTCACACGCCTCCGCCCGGGCCACCAGAACGGCCTGGGTGTTGGAAGCCCGAAGCAGCCACCAGCCATCGGGCGTATTGACGCGGACACCGTCAATTTCAGAGACGTCCGCGCCCTCTTTCCTCAGACGTTCAGCCACTTCCGTGATGACCTCAAACTTGCGTGTGTCATCACAGTTGAAGCGCAACTCTGGCGTCGTAACCGTCACCGGCAGGCTGTCACGGAAATCCGAAAGCGGCCCCGGCAGACGCGAAACGATCCCCAGAACGCGCACGGCAGCATAAAGCGCATCATCAAAACCGTACCACTTGTCGGCAAAGAAGATATGTCCGGACATCTCGCCCGCCAGCGGAGAGCCAGTTTCGGCCATCTTGGTCTTGATGAGCGAATGGCCCGTCTTCCACATCAGCGGCTGCCCACCAGCCTTTGCGATCTCATCAAAGAGGATCTGACTGGCTTTCACATCCGCGATGATCGTGGCACCCGGGTGACGGATCAGAACGTCCTGCGCCAGCAGAACCAGCATCTGGTCGCCCCAGAATATCTGACCGCGATTGTCGACAATACCGATCCGGTCTGCGTCACCATCAAAGGCAATCCCCAGATCCGCCTGCTTTTCGTCCACAACACGGATCAGATCCTGAAGATTTTTCTCGACCGTTGGATCAGGATGATGGTTCGGGAAATGTCCGTCGATCTCTCCGAACAGAACCGTATGCTCGCCCGGAAGACGCTCCACCAGACGACTAAGCACGGCGCCGGCTGCAGAGTTGCCATTGTCCCAGACGACCCGCAATGGCCGGATCCCATCGTAATCCTGCAAAAGCCGGTCAATATATCGGTCGGAAATATCGAGCATGGCCGCCTGCCCGTGTGTCGCAGGAAGAACATCACCACATGCTGACAGACGACCCAGTTCGCGGATCTGATCACCGTAAAACGGCTTGCCACCCATCATCATCTTAAAGCCGTTATAATCGGGCGGATTATGGCTTCCCGTGACCATAACGGCGCCATCAGCGCCATCGGCCACGGATGCGAAATAGAGCATGGGCGTCGGACCACATCCGATCCGTGTCACCTCCGCTCCGGATTCGACAGCCCCCCGAACCAGTGCATCTTCCAGAACTGGCGAAGACAGACGGCCATCATATCCGACCACAATCCGCTTTCCACCGGCACGGATCACCATACTCGCAAATGTGCGACCAATGGCGAAAGCATCCGCCGGATGCAGCGTCTTTCCGACGATCCCGCGGATATCGTATTCCCTCAGGCTCGTCGGATCAAAATCATGCCGGAATGGCATCAGGGCGCATCCATATACTGCTTGTATTTCTTAAGGAACGCCTTCACGGACGAACCAAGGTCCTCACGGTCGATCGAGAAGGCGATCTGCGCTTCGAGGAATCCGGCTTTGTCGCCGCAGTCATAGCGCGTACCTTCGTAACGCAGACCATGGAACGGCACTTCACCGATTGTCTTGGCCATTGCATCCGTAAGCTGGACTTCATTACCCGCGCCACGCTCCAGCTTCGCCAGATATTTCATGACGTCCGGTGTCAGCACGTAACGACCGATGATGGACAGGTTCGACGGAGCATCTTCTGGAGCCGGCTTTTCGACAAGCCCCTTCACCTCGACCAATTTGCCGTCGTCGCTGCCAACATCAAGAATGCCGTAGCGGTTCGTATGTTCAGGCGGAACTTCCGTGACTGCCACGACATTACCGCCCGTCTGGTTGTAGGCCTCGACCAACTGACCAATGCAACTGCGCCCCTTGACGATATCGTCCGGCAGCAGGATGGCGAACGGATCATCGCCGATAAACGAACGTGCACACCAGATGGCATGCCCCAGGCCCAGCGGCTCCTGCTGACGCACAGCAACAAGGGACCCTGCCTGCACACTGCTGGGTGCCAGCGCTTCAAGCGCGCTCTTCTTACCGCGCTCCTTGAGCGTTGCTTCAAGTTCATAGGCAATGTCGAAATAATCGATCAGGCTGTCCTTGCCACGACCGGTCACCAGACAGAATTCTTCAATCCCAGCTTCGCGAGCTTCATCAATCGCGTACTGGATCAGCGGCTTATCGACGACAGGAAGCATTTCCTTCGGCATAGCCTTGGTGGCAGGCAGAAACCGCGTTCCAAGACCGGCAACAGGAAGGACAGCTTTTTTCAGTGGCTTGATCACGAAACCTCACACATCAGCCGAAACAACGCCCGACCGCCGAACCACAGGTCCAGACGCTCTCAAGGACGAAACAAGGAATAAACCTGTCTCAGCAGTCTGGCAACAAAATGGCACAGACCCAAGATACGGCAAGGAAGCACTTTGCTCCCCTACGGGGTTTATTTTCATGATGTCTGATTTTTACTGGGATACACCGACATCTGAATGTCAGTGGTGCGGCCGAGAAGACTCGAACTTCCACGGGGTTGCCCCCACAAGCACCTCAAGCTTGCGCGTCTACCATTCCGCCACGGCCGCCCCGTGACAAACGATCCTGCTTGGTGCATGACCGTCCGGTGTGGGAGGGGCTATAGCCGATGACTGATATAAGGGCAATGACCCGAAATGAGATTTGTGAAGAAATTTTGTGGAAATCCTCTCCGGGACTGATCCCCTACCCCGAGGCCCTGAGCTTTATGGAGGGGCGTGCACAGGCTATTCATCAGGGGACAGCAGAACCGCTGGTCTGGCTCGTTGAGCATCCTCCTGTCTTTACGGCAGGCACCTCCGCTAAAGACGCAGACCTTTATAATCCGCACGGTTATCCGACCTATTCCGCCGGACGCGGCGGCCAGTGGACCTATCATGGACCGGGCCAGAGGCTCGGTTATGTTATGATGAATCTGACGAAGCCAAACGGCACCGTCCAGTCCCGCGACCTGCGCGCCTTTGTCGCGGGACTGGAAGGCTGGATGACCGACGCTCTCGCTCGGCTGGGCGTCACGGCCTTTACCCGCGAGGGCCGGATCGGCGTCTGGACGATCGATCCCCTGACGGGCCAGGAAGCCAAGATCGGGGCGCTGGGCATCCGCGTCAGCCGCTGGGTCAGCTGGCATGGCGTTTCGATCAATGTCAGTCCCGATCTGACCGATTTCGATGGAATCGTGCCCTGCGGCATCCGCGAATTCGGCGTCACCAGTCTCCAGCGATTCGACAGCAGCCTGACGATGGCGGATCTCGATAACGCCCTCGCCGCTGCATGGCCAGAACGGTTCGGCTCTATTCCGCGGGCGGCGTGAAGACGGACGGGGCGATGACCACCCCCTGCTGCAAAGCGGAAAGCTCCACCCCAAAATGATGCTGTCGGGCATCCACGCCCTGCAGCCCGATCAAACCGAGCTGACCGTTCACGTCCGAAAACTGGATCGTCAACAGACCCTGGGACGGATTATCCGCCTGCGCGACCGAAATCTGCAGCGATCCGTCTCCATGCCGTACATCCGTAACCTGCACGTCGCCGTCGAACCGGATCGGATATTTCAGCAACAGGCCGAGCGGATTGTGTCGCAGCGACAGATGCGTGACGGCGCCCGTCGCCCGATCGTCGAGCACGAGATGCCCGTCACCGGCGACAAGTTCCATCGGATGCGGCACGACATAATCCAGCCTCAAATGCCCCGGAATATAGGAAAAACGTCCTGCGCTTTCCCCGGCATCAGGCCCATGTTGCAAAAAAGCCGCTTTCAGTCCCTTAACACCGTTCAGATAGGCCTCGATACGATGCACGTCGTCCTGCTCGGCCGCAGGCAGGTGCCCGTAGCCACCCGTCGCACAACCTGACAACAGAAGGAGGACCAGAAGAGCACGTTTCATGGGGTTTTCTCTCCATGCAGGACCAAGGAGAGCGCATGCAGTCCGGAGCTGAATTCCTCAGCCAGAAGATCATTGACCAGCCGATGGCGCGCCACCCTGTTCAGTCCATCAAACCGCGCGCTTGTAATGGCGACATTGAAATGCGTCTCCCCGCCGCTGCCAAGAGCTTTCGCCCCGGCGTGATGGGCGTGACGGGCGCTGTCATCCTGGATCTCGATCGTCGTGGGCAACAGTTCCCGTCGAAGGATCGCCTCGATCCGTTCCCGTCGAGTGCCATGCGGCGCGGAAGGGTGTGAAGCTGTTTCAGACATAATGAAAATCGTCCGGCTTGAGGAATGGCCGCTTGCATCGGGCGGCTGTGATTGCCCATATCAGACACCATGCAGCGCAAATCTACCAGACACCGGGCCTTCGATCCCGATCCTGACGCGCCGGAACAGGTCTGTGACCATCCGGGCTGCAACGAATCTGCGGGCTACCGTGCACCGCGCGGGCGTGATGCCCTGCGTTCGTATTTCTGGTTCTGTCTTGAACATGTCCGCGAATACAATTCCCGCTGGGATTTCTATCGCGGCATGACGCCGGGTCAGATCGAAGCGCATCTGCGAGCTGACGTCTCATGGCAGCGCCCGTCCTGGAAGCTTGGTACCGGCACGGCCAACAAGGCCGAATTCAACGAGGACGACATCCTCGACCCGCTCGACATCCTTGGCGCGACCCGTCACAGCCGGGCCGAACGGGCGAAAGATGCGGCCCGTCAGCGCGCGCCTGCTCACGCCTCCGGAATCCCCGAGCTCCTGCGCCAACCGCTTGCGACCCTGGATCTGACATGGCCAGTCTCTTTCGATGACGTGAAGACCCGCTATCGCGCCCTCGCCCGCCAGCATCATCCCGATGCCAATATCGGCGATGCGAAATCCGAAGAGCGTTTCAAGGCCATCGGCTCGGCCTATTCCGTACTGAAAGTCCATTTCACCCGGCAGGATGATTTCGTTTCCTGAATTTTTAGACTGGAACACAGGACGCCGAGGCTCCATCTTCTCCAGAACATCCTGATCCAAGAGCCAGAGAAAGCCCAAGAGTCCCATGAGTGATTTCGCGACGATTGACACCCCGGAAGCCGTGACCACTGCTGAAAATGCTGCGGTCCCGACCAGCGTTCTCGGCGCGCCCGATCTCATGATCTCCTCGGCAGAAGTCTTTGGCATCCGCACGGACATGCAGGTTCCGGCCTATTCCATACGCACGGAACATGTCCCCGACATCGACCCGTCCTACAAGTTCGACGAGGACACCACCCGCGCCATTCTCGCGGGATTCGCCTTCAACCGTCGCGTCATGGTCCAGGGCTTTCACGGTACCGGAAAGTCTTCCCATATCGAGCAGATCGCCGCGCGCCTGAACTGGCCCTGCGTCCGGATCAATCTCGACAGCCATGTCTCGCGGATCGACCTGATCGGCAAGGACGCGATCGTCCTCAAGGACGGCAAGCAGATCACGGAATTCCGCGAAGGCCTGCTGCCCTGGTGCCTCCAGCACCCCTGCGCCCTGATCTTCGATGAATACGACGCTGGCCGTCCGGACGTGATGTTCGTCATCCAGCGCGTGCTGGAAGCCGAAGGGCATCTGACGCTTCTGGATCAGAACCGCGTCATTCGTCCCAACCCGGCTTTCCGCCTGTTCGCCACCGCCAATACGGTAGGTCTGGGCGACACGACCGGCCTGTATCACGGAACCCAGCAGATTAATCAGGGCCAGATGGACCGCTGGAATATTGTTGCTACCCTGAACTACCTGCCGCTGGAGCAGGAAGTGGGCATTGTTACGTCCAAGCTGAAGATTCCAGCAAAAGACAAGGATGCCACAACCCTGGTCGAACGCATGGTCGCACTAGCGAACCTCACACGCTCCGGCTTCATGGCGGGTGACATTTCCACGGTCATGTCTCCGCGCGCTGTCATTGCCTGGGCCGAAAACAACCGCATCTTCAACGATGTGGCATTCTCCTTCCGTCTCACCTTCCTCAACAAATGCGACGAGGCCGAGCGCGGAATCGTGGCAGAGTACTATCAGCGTTGCTTCAACACCTCACCGCTGGCCTGATCCATTGTTTGCTCCTGAGACCTCCCTCACCGACGAAGAACGGCAGGAACGCTTCCGTCAGGCCACCATCGCCACTCTGCGCGCCATGGGGGGAGCGCCAGAGCAAGGCGTAGATTTTCAGAGCGCAGTCAACGGAAGCCGTCAGAACGCCGTCGCTGCCGGCAATGTAGAGCTGCCCTATCTGTCGCGCCACATGCACGACTGGGAAATCCGCAAGATCAGGGGAGCTGCGGATTCCGCAGCCCTGCGGATGCGCTACCATACCCAGAAAGACGCAAGCGCACCGGCTGAGCCCGTAGCCCGCCAGGCGTTTGATGCGCTGGAACAGGCCCGTTGCGAGGTTTACGGCTCACGCCACATGGCTGGTGTACGGGCCAATCTGGAACAGCGCGTCGCCCAGCATTGCGCCGAACTTGGCTGCAACCGGATGAAAACGCGCGAGGACATGCCGGCTCCCGTCGCGCTGGATCTCCTTGCCCGAGAAGCCATGAGCGGCCACCCCATGCCTGTTCAGGCCGGAGCGGCTCTGGATGAATGGCGCGCGTCCCTGACGCCCTCGGCGAAAGCCGCACTCGCCGACATGGCCCGCACCCAGAGCGACCAGACAGCCTTCGCCCGCGCAACAACCCGCTTCCTTGGCGCCTGCAAGCTCACGACCGTCCCCGATGAGGACGAAGAGCAGATGGCCCCGTCTGATCTGCCGTCCGACGAAGAGGAAACGACGGACAGCGATGCGCCTGAGGCAGAAGGTCAGGACCAGCAGGCCCCTGCCGCCACCGAAGAGGAAGAAGACGGCTACCAGCCCGAAAGCGGAGAGACTGGCCTTTCCGGCGAAAGCGAAGCCACGGAATCCGCTGAGATGTCGGAAGACGGCACCGAAGAAGCTGCTGGACCTTCAGACCAGCAGGCCGACACCGGACCTTCCGAATCTCTCAATACCTACAAGGCGTACACCACCGATTTCGACGAGGAAGTGAATGCATCCGATCTGTGTGACGCCGATGAGCTGGACCGGCTGCGCCAGAAACTCGACCAACAGATGTCCCAGCTCCATGGCCTGGTCTCACGCCTTGCGCACCGGCTGCAACGCCGCCTCATGGCGCAGCAGCAGCGCCGCTGGGAGTTCGAACAGGAAGAAGGCATTCTCGACGCCGGGCGCCTGTCCCGCGTCGTAACCAATCCGACCCTTCCGCTATCATTCAAGCATGAATGCGAGACGGAGTTCCGCGACACGGTCGTTACTCTCCTGATCGATAATTCAGGCTCCATGCGCGGACGCCCGATCGGCACGGCGGCCATCTGCGGCGATATTCTTGCCCGCACGCTCGAACGCTGTGGCGTGAAGGTCGAAGTTCTTGGGTTCACGACCCGCCAGTGGAAAGGTGGCCAGAGCCGTGAGCGCTGGCTCAAAAACGGACGCACACCCCAGCCAGGACGCCTAAACGATCTACGCCACATCATCTACAAGGATGCGGACACCCCCCTGCGGCGTGCCCGGCGCAACCTAGGGCTGATGCTGCGCGATGGATTGCTCAAGGAAAACATTGACGGCGAAGCCCTGCTCTGGTCCTGGAAACGGCTGCGGCGACGCCCGGAACACCGCCATATCCTGATGGTGATTTCCGATGGTGCACCGGTCGATGACAGCACGTTCTCCGCCAACCCGCACAACTATCTGGAAGACCATCTGCGCAAGGTGATTGCCCGGATCGAGGCGGATAGCAGCACAGAACTTCTGGCCATCGGCATCGGCCATGACGTCACGCGCTATTATCGCAACAGCGTCACCATCAACTCCGCCGAAGACCTCGGCGGGACCATGATGGCACAGCTCAGCGCGCTATTTGCGCCTTCAACCGGTCGTCGCGTAGCGCGATAACGGCCTCCAGCATCCGGTCGGTATGGGCGGTCGTGGTGCGGTGATTGACGATCGCCGCCCGCACCGCCAGCCGACCATTGATCTTTGTCGTGGACGGCGCAGCGATCCCGCTTTCATGCAGATCCTGCACCAGTTCCGAGACTTCGGCATCTTCAAGACCCTCGATCCCGAAGCAGACGATATTCAGCGTCACCGGCGCCAGCAGAACCAGCCCATCCGTCCGCTCCACGCGCCGTGCCAGATCGGCAGCCACGTCGCAGCATATTTCGACCATTTCTCCCATACGCTCGGCTCCGTAATGGCCCAGCGTCATCCAGACCTTGAGCGCCCGGAAGCCGCGTGACAGATCCGGCCCGAAGTCACAGAACCAGGGCGCTCCGGCCGCAAGCCCGCGCTCTTCACGCACGAGATAATCCAGGGACTGCGCAAAAGCCGCCGCATGTTTGCGGCTATCGCGCACCAGCACGCAGCCCGCGTCATAGGGAACCTGCGCCCATTTATGGAAATCAAAAGCCAGACTGTCTGCTTTCCCGATCCCCTCAAGCTGCGGCTGAAAGCGCGATGAAAGACAGGCCAGTGCACCAAATGCCGCATCCACATGGAACCAGAGCCCAGCCTCACGAGCGACCCCCTCGATCGCCGCCAGATCGTCAATCGCCCCGCAGTCAACGGTTCCGGCCGTACCCGCAACCATGAACGGCACGAAACCGGCCTTCTGGTCCTCGGCGATCATGTCCCTCAAGGCGCTGACATCCATACGATGATCCGGCAGAACGGGAACGCGCCGCAGCGCCGCGCTTCCCAACCCTGCCAGATCAAACGCCCTCGGCAAACATCCATGAGCAGTCGTCGCGGCATAGCCCACGAGCCTGCGGTCACCGATTCCTTCCTTCCGGATGGACAGATCCTGCGCCCGGCTCGCCGTTATCACGCTGATGAAGTTGGCCATGGACGAGCCCGTTACCAGACACCCCGAGCCGTCCTGCGGCATGCCGACCATCTGCAGAGCCCAACGAATGACCTCACGCTCAACCTCGATCGGTGCGTGATCACGTCCACCACAATTCGCATTCAGACCAGCCGCCAGCATTTCGGCCAGCATTCCGACCGGCGTTCCTGCGCCATGCACCCACCCCATGAAACCGGGATGGGTATTCCCCACTCCATAAGGCACGACCAGATCAAGATAACGCCCATACAGATCGTCGAGGGAACGTCCTTTTTCCGGTAGTCCTTCCTTCAGGGCCTGCCGGGCAGAAGATGGCATGGATCTCCATACGGGCCCCTCTCCCACATGCTCCATGCGGTCAAAGACCTCATCCAGCATCCGGTGCCCGATGTCACGAATGCCACGCCAGTCGGTGGGGTCCAGTCCGGCCATGATTATCCCTTCACCTGAAATCCGTCAGGTGTCTGCGATACAGGGCCGCCAAGCCGATGTCACGCCAGGAAAGGCGTTCAGAACAGGGCGGAATACAGCGATGAACTGCTATCGCTGCTCGATTTTTCAGTAAAAAGGGAAAGAATACTCGTGCTAGAACCGCTCCCGCCATAGAGCGTCAGCATACTTTCTGGCGTCGTGCTCGTAACGGGGTGGATCTGCAGCAGGGCGAGGTATTGCTGCGCGAACTGCTGGATTCCCCGCTTCGTACTGAGTTTGGAGAGATCCAGTTTCGATCCAAGCAGACGGACCTGCTGATCATAATCCAGCGCGCCGAACTGTGTCGTGTCAAAACCGGAAACAACCTCAGCCACTTTCAGGAGCTTCGGATCTGCCATCACATTGGCAAGCGTCATATCCGTCGTGGCTGTCCGGGTGAAATACAGCGCATCTCCCAGACCCGGTGTTTCTGTCTGCAAGCTGTCTTCATAACTGTTGGTTAGGTAACTCTGCGTGATGCTCTGCACAGTGTCGGAAGACGACAGAGGGGAGGTCGACCAATCAGAAAAAGCATTCGCAAAAGCCTTCCAGGCCGAGTTCCCGCTGGTCTGGGCCAGAGATTTGGACGAGGTCGGATCCTGTGTCATGAGATCCTTGATAACCGCTGTCTGACCAATAACCGAAGACATTCCATAGGCCCCAAGCACCACCGTGAGGGCCTTGTAGTTTTTCAGAAGCTGCTCCGGTGTCTTGATCGAAGCCGCATCCTTCTGGAAGGCCGTGACAGCCTGCTGGGTGGAGACGCTTGTTTTTTCCCACTTGTTTGCCGAAGAGTCTTCATCCTTGATGATGGAAACATACTGCGGAATGGCGGGCATGGCGGAAATGAAGGAAGACACGCGCGTTTCTCCGAAAAAGGAGTAGGTCCGTCACTCTATCTCCCTATTCTCTAATACAGTCTTAACGTCTCTTGTCCTTTTCCACAGTCCGGAACCCCCTCATGTCCATTCGCCTCTCCCTGCTCGCCGCCACAACCGCGCTTCTGGTGCCGGTTATGGCCAGCGCCTCCACCCTCTCCGATCTGCCAGCATCCTGCTTCACCTACGAACTTGCCGGCACGAAGGCCGTCACGCATGGCCTGACGGCAAAAACCCTGCATGCGACCCTGACCGGAACCGACATCACGCTCGATATCCAAGGCGTAAACCTGTCAGATCCGTCCGGTCACATTGGAAACGCCACCCTGGAGCGTTTTAACGCCGTAGCCGCCTATGCCGCACTCAGCGCCTTCCGTGGCGGGGTCAGCGCAGCCTGCGAGGAGCAGAGCCTGACAATCAACAGCAGCGATATCCGCAGCGGAACCCCACAAGCCGCCTGGACAAACGTCACACTGGCTCGCCCCGGCCACAACATGACCATCCACAAGGCATCGATCCAGGCAGCCCAGACCACGCCGGACCTGCGACTGAAGGTCGAAGGCACGGGCATCCATGATACCAAACAGCCCCTCATGCCCACGCAACTTTCAGCAGATCTAACGGTCCAGGGCCTGGATACTGCACGCCAGCAGATCACGATCAACGCCCTGCATGCCGTATCCGGCAGCAGCGCCATCGACGGCAAGGGCAGCATCGAACCTGGCGCAACAGCCTCTACTTCGGCCGCAGACCTGCATGTCAGCGTCACGAATGTCGACACCCTGATCGGTGAAATCCGCGACACGGCTCCAAAGAAGGTCGTAGCCGCCTTGACGATCGCCCGGCTGATGGGCCGTCAGAGCGGTGATGCGACCCTGTGGGACATCGGGCTGAGTGGCGGTGTCGTGACCGTCAACCGCATCCCGCTGCCGTTCTCAGTCCCCTGATTTCGACGCCTCAAGCTTGCGGATCATCTTGCACAGGACGGTCGTGACCTTTTTGGCATAGCCGATACGTGTCGCGTTCGTCATTTCGCGGATGACTGCAAGCTTATGATCGGGGCGGATTTTCACGCCCGATTCTTTCTTGCGCGTCACCCAGTCGATCAGTGCAGCCGGATTACGGAAACGGTTGCGACGGAACTGGATCACCATGCCCTTCGGCCCGGTCTCCAGACGCTCTACGCCGGCCTCACGGCACAGGCGCTTGATCAGGACCACATCAAGCAGATTCCCCACTTCCGGCGGAAGCGATCCGAAACGGTCCACCAGTTCCGCGCGCATCGCCTCGACCTCGGCCTCGTTCGTCAGCGACGCAATCCGGCGATATAGCCCCAGACGCACCGGCAGGTCCGGCACATAGGTTTCGGGGATCAGTACCGGCAGGCCCAGAATGATGGTCGGGGTCCAGCTATCCTCTTCCTCCAGACGCTTGCCGCGCTCGCGACGCATGTCGATTACGGCGTCTTCCAGCATCTGCTGGTAGAGTTCGATACCGACTTCCTTGATATGCCCGGACTGCTCATCCCCCAGCAGGTTGCCCGCGCCTCGCAGATCCAGATCGTGGGACGCCAGCGTGAACCCGGCCCCGAGCGAATCCAGCGTCTGCATGACCTCAAGCCGCTTCTCCGACGAGGCCGAGAGCGGACGCGTCTGCGGCCAGGTCAGATAGGCATAACCCCGCTGCTTACCGCGACCCACGCGTCCGCGAAGCTGGTAGAGCTGCCCCAGACCGAACATGTCCACACGGTGGATGATGATCGTATTCACGCTGGGCATGTCCAGCCCGCTTTCCACAATGTTGGTGGAAAGCAGAATGTCGTATTTCCCGTCCGCAAACTCCGTCATGACACGTTCGAGTTCGGTCGGCGTCAGACGACCATGCGCCTGTACGGTCTTGGCGTCCGGCACGATTTCCGCCAGACGCTCGGCCATCCTGTCCATGTCCGCCAGACGCGGCACGACACAAAAGACCTGACCACCGCGGAACCGTTCACGCTGAATAGCTTCACGAATCATGACACTGTCGAAGGGCGTAATGAACGTGCGGACCGCCAGACGATCTGTGGGCGGCGTGGCGATCAGGCTCATTTCCCGTACGCCGGACAGCGAAAGCTGAAGCGTTCTGGGCAGCGGCGTGGCGGAGAGAGTCAGGACATGCACGTCTTCGCGCAGCGCTTTGAGGCGTTCCTTGTGAGAGACGCCGAAATGCTGTTCTTCGTCGATGATCAGCAGGCCCAGACGCTCGAATGCCACGGTCTTGGCCAGCAGCGCATGGGTGCCAACGACGATATCTACCGTGCCGTTCGCCATGCCCTCGCGGACCTTCGTAGCTTCCTTGGGCGTTACAAGGCGCGAAAGCTGCACCACATTGACGGGAAAGCCCTCGAAACGAGCCGTAAAGCTCCGAAAATGCTGGCGGGCGAGCAGCGTTGTCGGCACCACGACCGCGACCTGCATCCCTGAAAGCGCGGCCACGAACGCCGCCCGCAGGGCGACTTCCGTTTTACCGAAACCCACATCGCCACAGACCAGCCGATCCATCGGCCGCCCGGCGCTCATGTCTTCCAGAACGTCCGCAATCGCGCGGGACTGGTCTTCCGTTTCCACGAACGGGAAGCGCGCGCAGAACTCGTCCCACAGCCCTTCGGCGGGCGCGAGCATTGGCGCATCCTTCATGGCTCGGGCCGCTGCCGTCTTGATCAGCTCGCCCGCCATGACGCGGATGCGGGATTTCATCTTGGCCTTGCGGGCCTGCCAAGCCGTTCCGCTCAGTTTGTCGAGCTGAACCCCGGCCTGCTCGGAACCAAAACGGCTGAGAAGTTCGATATTCTCGACGGGCAGAAGCAGGCGCTGCTCCCCATCATACAGGATCGACAGATAGTCATGCGCAACCCGGCCTTCGACGACCGTCTCCAGCCCGACATACCGCCCGATTCCGTAATCGGAATGAACGACCAGATCGCCTTCCGCAATCTCGCCGACCTGCGAGATGAACTGCTCTCCACGCTTGCGGCGACGTGGCGGACGCGAAATCCGCTCGCCCAGAAGATCCTGCTCGGAGACGAAGCACAGACGGTCCGAGACGAACCCGCGCTCCAGCCCCAGCGTCAGCAGGCCGGTCGTGCCTTTCGGCATTCCCGCCG
This sequence comes from Gluconobacter sphaericus, assembly GCF_016757795.1. Classification (GTDB taxonomy): domain Bacteria; phylum Pseudomonadota; class Alphaproteobacteria; order Acetobacterales; family Acetobacteraceae; genus Gluconobacter; species Gluconobacter sphaericus. The sequence continues at coordinate 62,845 of NZ_CP068419.1, forward strand.
CATCCGGCCAGTCGTCATAGGACGTAACCGTAACGCCATGTTCCGCCAGCAGATGGGAAATCCGCTCCCGAGACCCCCGGCTCCAGGCCGTAACATAGGTCCGTCGCCCGGCTTCGGCCCAGGTTTTCACCTGCTGTCCAAAAGCCTCGAACATCCCCGCCCGCGTTCCGTCCTTTGCCCGCGCAAACAGCGGGCCGGGCCGGTAGCCTGCATCCACACCCTGTGCCGTATCCGGCATGGCGAACGCATTGAGAATAACGGACGGCACATCCGCCAGCATCGATTCCCAACCATGTGTATCCAGATAGAGCCGGTGTGACGGCAGAGGACGGTACGGGATTTCCCCTTCACGCGTCGGAACGCGCCGGGCCTGATAATGATCGGCGATCATGTCCAGCCGGGCCTTGAGGATCTCCGGCGCATGTTGATCGAAGCTGACCGCCCCACCCGGCAGATAATCCAGCAGCGTCTCCATCTGGTGGCCGTCACCATCATGAAACAGCGGCAGATAGTGCTCTAGCCCCGGATAGCGCCGCCCATCCGAGACGTTCTCATAAATCGTGTCGGACGTCGCCGCCGGGCCGAACGAATCGCGCCAGCCGGTGCGGAAGCGGCTGATGCTGTCCGGACCCAGCGAGAACTCGGACACGGGGCGCAGTTCGAAGCGCTTCAGGGTTTCGGTAGAGCGCTGTGTTCCAACGTCGAACGCACGGATGTTCTCGACCTCGTCCCCGAAGAGGTCCAGCCGGATCGGATCGCTTTCCCCGGCCGGGAACAGATCGAAAATACCGCCCCGTGTCGCGAACTCGCCTGCTTCCATGACCGTATCGGTCCGGGTGTAGCCATTGGCGACCAGCAGTTCGATCAGCATGGCCTGATCTAGGCTCTCGCCCGTCTTCACGCTGATGGACTGTCCCCGGAATGCCGAGCGCGGCGGCACGCGCTGCACCAAACTGTGCACGGTCGTCAGAACAATCCGTCGCGCCTTCGTGGGTTCCAGCAGACGGCACAGCGTCCCGGCCCGTTCAGCGATCAGAACCGGATTGGGCGAAACACGATCATAGGGCAGGCAATCCCAGGCCGGCAGACGCAGAACCTCCACTTCCGGCATAAGCCAGACCAGCATGTCGGCCAGCGCGGCCACGGCAGCGTCATCGCGCGCAACATGGAGCAGAGCTCCGTCATGTTCAGCAAGACGCTGACGAAGAAGAAAGGCCACACTGCCATCCGGTACGCCCCAGACGGTTGGTCCGAAAGAGCGGTCGAAGGACGTTGTGGACATTTCACGGGTCATGGTTTCGTTTTGTTCCATCCTGCTCATGCCCTATACCTGCCGTTCCATCGCCTGTCAGCCCGAGGAGCACGGGAAGCGCCCGTTGTCACGATGCCGTCCGAACACGTCCCGCAATCCCTCCCGCACCATTCCGAACCGAAACAGCATCCTGAAGCAAGCCAGGATGACCGTCTCGCCCCACTTTTCGCACCACTGACGAGCCTGTCCGGAATCGGCCCCCGACACGCCGGCCTGCTGGAGAAAATCGCGGGAGGGCGACGCGTGCTGGACCTGCTGTTCACCCTACCCGAACGGGTTGTTGACCGGCGTATTCTGCGCACAGTCGCGGACGGACACAATCTCGCCCCAGGCGGAATCCTGACAGCGCACGTGCGGGTCCTCTCCCTGCGCAAGGCCGGTCGCCCTGGACAGCCTTCCATCATCCGCACCGAAGACGACACCGGAAAGCTCGATCTGGTTTTCTTCCAGACGCGCAACATGCCAAGCCCGACCGTGGGCGCCGAGCTTCTTGTCTCTGGCAAGACCGGAACCTTTCAGGGCGAGTTGACGATGCCACAGCCCGACCATGTCATGAGCTGGGCCAAGCGCGACAGTTTCCCATCACTCGAACCCGTATGGCCCCTGACGGCCGGCCTGTTTCCCTATACGGTTCGCAAGGCCATGCGTGCCGCTCTGGCGCTCCTACCCGATCTCCCAGAATGGCTGGACAAAACCCTCGTCACCCAGCGGAAATGGCCGTCTTTCACGCAGGCCCTGCGCCTGATGCAGTCTCCCGAGATCATTCCGCCGGAAATCGCCTGGGAGCCTGTCCGCAACCGCGCCCTGTCCCGTCTCGCTGCTGATGAACTGCTGGCCGATCAGCTCTGTTTCGGTCTCGCCCGCCTCAAGGCCCGTGAGCGGCACGGACGTAGCTTTCCCGGCACCGGCGCACTTCAGGCCGAAATGCTCCGACGTTTCGGACACAAACCTACCCATGCCCAGACGATGGCCATTGCCGAAATCGCTGCCGATCTTGGGGCCCCAACGCCCATGATGCGCCTGCTTCAAGGCGATGTCGGCGCGGGCAAAACCTTTGTCGCCATGAACGCCATGCTTCAGACTGTAGAGTCCGGAGCACAGGCTGCTCTGATGGCGCCCACAGAGATCCTCGCGCGTCAGCATTTCGAGACGCTTTCCCGTCTTTGCCCGACGGAATGCGTTTATCTGAGCGGCACCATCAAGGGTGCAGCGCGACGCAAAACCCTTGCTGCCATCGCAGATGGGACGGCGAAAATTGTCATTGGCACTCACGCCCTCTTTCAGGACGGTGTGACCTTTCACGATCTCGGCCTCGCCGTCATTGACGAGCAGCACCGGTTCGGCGTCCGCCAGCGCATGAATCTGAGCACCAAAGGGGAAGCGACCGATATCCTCGTCATGACCGCAACGCCCATTCCCCGCACGCTCCAACTCATGGAATGGGGCGAAATGAGCGTCAGCCGTCTGGACTCGAAACCGCCGGGACGACAGCCGATCCGCACGACTCTGCACAGCATGGACTCGCTCGACAGTGTGCTCGCCGGCATCAGCCGCACCCTGCGCGATGGCGTGCAGGTTTTCTGGGTTTGCCCCCTCATCGAAAACAGTGAAACACAGGCGGCCGCAGCCGCGGAAGAACGCTGGGCCTCACTGGAACAGAGGTTTGAAGGGCTGGTCGGTCTCGCCCACGGCAAGCAGGACATTACCGTCCGTCAGGACGCACTGGACACGTTCCGCTTGGGCAAAACGCGCCTTCTCGTCGCCACCACCGTCATTGAAGTGGGCGTGGACATCCCCGCTGCATCCGTCATGGTGATCGAACAGGCCGAGCGCTTCGGTCTGGCCCAGCTTCACCAGCTTCGCGGGCGCGTGGGACGCGGCTCGAAACAGTCGTTCTGCCTGCTGCTCCATGACCGAGCGGCAACGCCGACCGCTGTTCGACGCCTGAGCCTGCTGCGCGACACGAATGACGGCTTTCTGATCGCTGACGAGGACTACAGAATCCGCGGCGGCGGTGACATCGCCGGCGACAGGCAGTCCGGACTTCCCGGCTTTCGTCTGGCGCAGGGCGCGCGTCTCAGCCTGCTCCTGACCGCCATGCAGCAGGACAGCGAACGTGAAATCGCCCGCAATCCGCACCTGCAAGGTTCCCGGGGCCACGCACTCAGACTTCTTCTGAAAATATTTGACCGGAATGATCCAGACAGACTTCTGATTTCCGGTTAGACAGAAAAGTTCATGCGGATATAATACCGCCACTTTATTATTAATGCATTCAACTGAATTTCATGGAGTACACGCGTAATGAGCAGTCCTGCCAGAGACGCTCAAAAAGAGACTTCACACGAATACTCTGGTACCTCTTCAGACCGCCGATCCCTGCTTTTTCGTCTGCTTCTGCCCGCGACCGGTGGGTCGGCAGTCGCGTTTCTGGACCTCCCCGCAAGCGGCACCCCAGATATTCTCTATGCAATCGGCCCCCTTCCACCAGGACTGCAAAAAGAGGCTACGGGAAAGATAATTCTTTCATCGAAACAAAACCAGAATGGCGACACTCCGTTTTCCTGCCCGTTGCCCGATGACTTCTTCCTTATCGGATACCCCGTCCCCACCAGTTCGAGTGACAGAAAGTCCGAACTGTTTCTAGTCGCACTCTGCCCACCGGGCGGAGTTTTTTCGGCTACGGCTGGCCGCGCCCTGCAGGACGTCGCAAACGAACTTGCCAATGAAACTGCGAAACATCCGGGGAAATCCGCTCTGCCGGACCGCGAGGAAAGCCTCCGCGTTCTGCACCAGTTCATTGAACGGACAGGCAAGCTTTCACGCCGTGCCTTGTTCAGCCTGATCCATCTCAACCTGGATCATCTCTCGCTGATCAACGACCGTTATGGATGGGACACGGCTGACCTAATCCTCGCGGAAATAATCCGCCGTCTCAGAGCTGTTCTACCGGAAGGCTGTTTCCTGAGTTCGATCGGCGGCGGCCATTTCATGGTCCTGACACCACCGGGCACCACAGCCGTCACGACCCGTTCGCTGGTTAATGCGATCCTGCAGATCTCAAGTACACCCGTGTCTCTGGATATGGGCGCCATTCCATTCTCGATCTCGGCAGGATGGAGTGTTTATCCGCAGGATGCAGGAGACGCGAACCAACTGATCCTCGCCGCCCGGGCAGCACTGACCGAAGCCAATCGAACGGGCGGCGGCCATGAGCGCCGCGCCAATGCGGAACTCACGAACACCTACGCAATCACGTCCAACCTTGAGAAGGATCTGCTCAAGGCGGTCGAAGACAATGCCCTCTTCCTGAAATGGATGCCCGTCGTTGATACGGCCTCCCAGAAGATCGTCGGGCATGAGGCGCTTCTACGCTGGAACCGACCAGGTCATGGCGAAGTCGCACCCAATCTCTTTATTCGTTACGCCGAGGAAGTCGGCATGGTCGAGGCACTCGACAGCTGGAGCCTGCGCAATGCCTGTCTGGCCGCCCTCCGCTGGCCGACTCCGCTGCGCGTGTGTGTAAATGTCTCACCCGTCTGGCTGGTCAATGAACGGCTCGCGCCGCTCGTCGATACCGTGCTGAACGAGACCGGCCTTCCGCCCGGACGACTGCAGGTCGAACTGTCCGAATGCCGTCCCTTCGGTCCCTCGGACATCGCCTTTCGCGAACTCTCCCGCGTCCGCGCGCTAGGTGTCTGTCTTGCCATCGACGATTTCGGGGCCGGCTACTCCTCACTGGAGAAACTGCGAATCTATCCACTTGACCAGATCAAGCTCGACCGCGCCTTCGTCCAGTACCTGGGGGAAGACATGCGCGCTGATGAGATCATGTACGCCATTCTCTCTCTCGCCCGCTCTCTGAACATCACCTGCTGCGCCAAAGGTGTTGAAACAGAACACCAGATGGCGCTACTCGATGCCAATGGCTGCGAGGAAGTCCAGGGTTACCTGCTGGGAGCGCCGGTTCGGGACAGCCACGTCCCGCATCTCGCCCGGACATGAAAAAAGGCCGCTCCCCATAAGGTAAAGCGGCCTTTTCAGTCCCTAGTTTGAAAACGTCAGAACTTAACCGAAAGCTTGAGCGATCCATAGTTGAACAGACCGGCCTTCTGCGTCTGGAACTGGGCTGTCTGCCAGTTCTGGCTGTAGGACAGACGCACCCCATGCCACATCACAGCAACACCGGCATGAATCTCGCCCAAATCCCAAACCTTGTCGACATGTGGCGCGTTGGGGCGAACCGTGCTGCCCTGAAGCGTCACGTCATAGCCCACGGCCTGGCCTTCAACACCGCCGTAGAAATACCAGGCAAAGGGACGGGTCGCGCGGAACGCATCCGTTCCGTCGAGTCCCGGTCCGATCGTCGCATTGCCGAAGTCACTGTCCAGCCCCTGACCGATACGGAACGTGGTCGCCACATCGGCATAGGTCCGGTAATCACCCGCAGCGCCCGAGATCGCGGGCAGCACGTCGGCATGAATGCCATAGACATCCAGAACAGGCAGGCGCCAGATCCGCCCGGCCTGAACCTGAAAGATCGGCTGATTCGCAAGCTGATGTCCCCAGCCCGTGCTCGGGGTGTCGCTAATGGCCTTGTGGAAGCCGTTCTGGACCTGACGCCCGAGTCCCGACGGACCAAGCATGCCGAACTGGATTCCCATTACGGTCCGGGAAAGATCCGTATCATTGATGAGATTTACAGTTCCCAGCAGCAGCCCGGCATAAGGGCGGTCACCCTGCGGCGGATTGTCGGCCTGAGTATCGCGCGGCGTGTCGATGATCTGCTGCAGACCAATGCTGATACGCTGTACGCCATCACCCATCAGGATATGGTTCAGCTTCGCGATAGGCCGCGGAAGATTGTCCGTTCCCGAGGTCCAGTTGATGCGTAAACCGGACGTATAATACTGATCCGACGTACCTTTCAGGGTGGAAATCGCGTCATTCTCACCTTGGACGGTCCAGGTTCCGTACGGATCCTGCAACGGCGTAGCCATGGCGGTGGAAGACAGCGCCAGCACGGCAGTGGCTCCAATAGAAAAAGTCAGTCGGCTTCGCATGGGCACCTCTGTTACGCGCGGGATCCGGGACCACCAAGTACTGGGAAACGTGTGTATGTCATTTTCACGACCAGAATCAAAGTGTCGGCGGGTCTCATCTCAATCTTAAAATTAGCGCGAGTTATGTTTCAGCCTCATATTCCCTGTGGCAGAGAGGGAAAAAAGCGTGCTAGGGATTACTACAGGAGAAAAGCGGGATTGTTTTTCTCCAAATTTTTGAAATTACGTCACGGCAGGGTTTCCCCTACCATGACACCCCAGTCTCGGGATTAGACCGTTGAGAAACAACAGAACCGACCGCAGCAGCTTCAACTCACCTCGCCGCGGCGGATTTGACGATGCATACTCGTCCCAGCCGTCCTATGGCGACCGTGGTGGCTTTGGTGGTGGAAATGGTGGCGGTGGTGGCTACGGCGCACCCCGTCGCAGCAACAGCTTCGTCGCAGCTTCAGGCCCGGAAATCAGCTCCCGCGTGAAGTGGTTCAACACCGAGAAGGGTTTCGGTTTCGTTGAACTTTCCGATGGCTCGGGCGACATTTTCCTGCACGCCAACGCCCTCACAAATGCTGGTGTCAGCAACGTGAACCCGGGCGCGACCGTTGTGGTCCGCATCGGCCAGGGTCCAAAGGGCCGTCAGGTCGCTGAAGTTCTCTCCGTTGACGAAAGCACAGCAGAAGCACCGCGTCCCCGCGCTGCATTCGGTGGTGATCAGCCTCGCTTCGGTGGCGCACGTCCTGGCCGTCCGGCTCCGGACCTGTCCCGCGCTGAAGACATGCGTGGCACGGTCAAGTGGTACAATGCCACGAAGGGCTTCGGCTTCATCACGCCGGAATCCGGTGGCAAGGACATTTTCGTCCATGCCTCCGCTCTCGAGCGTTCGGGCCTGCCGACGCTTGACGAAGGCCAGACGATCAACGTCAAGGTTGTTCAGGGCCAGAAGGGTCCGGAAGCTGCTGAAATCAGCGCTGACTGAATGACCCGGACTTCGGTCTGAGTAAAAAAAAGCCGCTGCCAGCTTCTGCTGCAGCGGCTTTTTTTCATGCCAGCATTGCAGCCCAGGCAATAAAAAAGGCCGGAAGAATCCGACCTTTTTTCAATCCTCATTCGAGCGAACCGGATCAGTAGTCCTTGCCGCTGCTCCGGACCAATCGTGCCTTGTCCCGCTTCCAGTCACGTTCGGCAATGGCATGCCGCTTGTCTTCCTTACGACGTCCCTGCCCCAGACCCAAAGTCACTTTCGCCATACCACGGGCGTTGAAATGAATATCAAGCGGCACCAGACTGGCGCCCGCGCGGCTGACAGCGCCTAAAAAATGCGCGATCTGCTTGCGGTGCATCAGAAGCTTGCGTGGAGCGCGGGGCTCGAACCGGGAGAGGACGCCCCCCTGATATTCCGGAATATAGGAGTTGAAGAGCCAGATCTCGCCGTCCCGCTCGGCAGCATAGGCCTCCGTAATCGTCGCCCGCCCGAGACGCAGACTTTTCACTTCCGGCCCCTTCAGAACGATTCCGGCTTCAGTCGTTTCCAGAATCGTATAATCAAACCGCCCCTTGCGGTTCTGTGCGGCCATGCCATGGGAAATCATGCCGCTCTTGGTTTTCTTTCCGGCCATAGCTGTGATCAGTCCAGCAGCTCAAGCGAGCGCAGAGCAGTATCGATGGCCCGACGTGTCTCTTCCTTCGGCTCTACGAGCGGCAGGCGCAGCGTCGCATTGCATAGCCCGAGTCTGGACAGCGCATATTTCACCGGACCTGGATTACTTTCCATGAACATGGCATCATGCAGCGGTGTCAGGTGATCCTGAATAGCGATTGCGTCCTCGATCCGCCCTTCCTGCCAGGCCAGATGCATGTCTGCGCACAGATGTGGCACAACATTGGACGTCACGCCGATACATCCATCGCCACCTGCAGCGAGAAATGACAGGACACTGTTATCGTCGCCGGAAAGCTGGTTGAACGGCTTGCCCACGGCACGACGCACCGCGATCGGCCGGGCCATATTGGCAGTCGCATCCTTGGTGCCGACGATATTGGGGTGTTCGCCCAGACGCGCCATGGTCGCCACCGAGATGTCCACAACCGAGCGGCCAGGGATGCAGTACAGGAACATCGGCAGAGGCGTCGCATCGGCAATCGTCATGAAATGGCGGTACAGCCCTTCCTGTGACGGCTTGTTGTAATACGGCACAACCACCAGCAGACTATCCGCTCCGACGGAATGGGCATGCTTTGCCATAAGAACAGCTTCAGACGTGCTATTGGAACCCGCACCCGCCATGACGCGGACACGACCATTTGCCGTCTCAACACAATGCGCCACGACGCGACCATGTTCTTCATGAGACAGCGTTGGGCTTTCGCCCGTCGTACCGGCAGGGATCAGTGCCGTGGTGCCTGCTTCGATCTGACGCTCGATCAACTTTGCCGAAACGTCGAAATCGATCCGTCCGTCCGTATGCATCGGAGTGACCAGAGCCGTCAGCGACCCCTGATACATGCTCGTGTCAGCCATTATTCCGCCTTCTGTCATGGGCTCTGCCTGTTCTGCCCTCACGCCCGGCGTGAGAGACTGCTTGGGTAAACACCCAGAATTCTAAGATCGTCGCTGACCTGCTCCAGTTCCGCGAGCGCCGCCGCCAGAGGGGCCTGTGCCGGATGTCCCTCGACATCCATCAGGAACTGCGTCGCCGCAAACGAGCCGTCAAGCATATAGCTTTCGATCCGCGTCATGTTGATACCATGCCGGGAAAATCCACCCAATGCCGCATAGAGCGCACCCGGACAGTTCCCAACCCGCATCAGCAGCGTCGTCAGCACATCTGTGCGCTCGGGCGAGGGAATGCAAGGCTTGCGGGCCACGCGATAAAAGCGCGTCGTATTGTGCGAAGCGTCCTCAACATTACTCCGAAGCACCATCAGTCCGTTCAGCTCAGCAGCCAAGGAAGAAGCAATCGCCGCATCTGCCGTGCGTCCCCACTGCGCCACCATCTCAGCCGCACCGGCGGTATCGAACTGCACCACTGGCTCCACACCCAGTTCGCTGATCAATTTGCGAACCTGCCCCAATGCAACAGGATGTGTGTGAATCCGGCGGACATCTTCGATCTTCGCACCCGCTACACCCAGAAGGCAGTGTTCAACGCGCTGAAAATATTCCCCGACAATGTGAAGCCCGGCGTCCGGCAGAAGTGAATGAATATCCGGCACACGACCGGCCAGCGTGTTCTCACAGGCCAGAAGTGCTTCGTCTGCCCGACCATCATGCACGGCGTCGATCGCATCGGCAAATGTCGGACAGGGCAGCGTCGTCCAACCCGGACGCGCCTGACGGCAGGCCAGATCAGAATAGGCGCCGGGGCGGCCCTGAAATGCAATGACCGCCATCAAACCAATCCTCTCACATGCTCAAGATCAGCAGGCGTATCCACGCCCTGAGGCGCGTGGTCAATCCTCGCGCAACCAATCGTCATGCCAGCTTCAAGCGCCCGCAACTGTTCCAGACTTTCCCGGCGCTCCAGCGCGGAGGGCGGCAGCGTCACGAAGCGCTCTAGCGCTGCACGACGCCAGGCATAGATCCCGACATGATGCCAGTGCGTCCCCTCGCCCCACGGAATGGGCAGACGGGAGAAATACAGCGCACGCGCCACGTCCGCCTCACCAAACGCGCAGGCAACCTTCACAACCTGGGAAGCATCACGCTCGGCATCACTGGTCACGGGAGCCACCAGTGTTCCGATATCGAACGCAGGATCTTCCAGTGGCTTCAGGGCAGAAGTCAGACTGGACGGTTCGATCAAGGGCAGGTCACCCTGCAGGTTAATCACCACGTCGTGCCGGCCCTCAGGATCAACCTCTGCAAGTGCGGCCTGCACACGGTCAGAGCCGCTCGCCAGCCTCGAGTCGGTGAGCACACCCCACACATCGGGCATATCCCGGATAACATCAAGAATTTCAGGATCCCCTGCTGCAACGACAACTGGCCCGGCCTTTGCTGCCAGCGCACGTCGGACCACCCGGACGATCATGGGCACGCCACCAATGTCAGCGAGGGGCTTGCGCGGCAGGCGGGTCGAAGCAAGTCTGGAGGGGATAACGATGATCGGATGCATGGCTCCTCTGATGCCGCCCCCCAGAACGGGCGTCAATCTCGTGTCATGCTCCTGGGACGGGAATAGACAAAAATCATGAGTGAAACGGATTTGCAGACCGCCATTGAAGCCGCCACGGCCTGCGCCGACATCGCCCGCAGGACCGTCCTGCCCCATTTCCGGACGTCCCTTCGTGCCGATGCCAAATCTGATGACAGCCCCGTCACCATTGCGGATCGTCAGGCCGAACGGGCCATGCGCAGCATTCTTGAAGCGCGCCTGCCAGAGCACGCCATTCTCGGTGAAGAAGCCGGCATGAGTGGAGCCAGCAGCGACTGGCTCTGGGTTCTCGATCCCATTGACGGCACCCGCGCCTTCCTGACGGGTCGCCCCACTTTCGGCACACTCATTGCGCTTTTTCACAAGGGACGCCCGGTCCTGGGGCTGATCGACCAGCCTGTCACTGGCGAACGCTGGCTCGGCGTTTCGGGGCGTCCAACCATATTCGTGTCCGAGCGCCTGCCTGGCACGATCGGAACGCGCCCCTGTCCGACAGCAGCCGAAGCGGAACTATCCTGCACAGCTCCTGAAATCATGACTGCGGAGCACGCCCCGCGCTTTGCCAATCTGCAGAAACACACCCGCCGCACGTCATGGGGCGGAGATTGCTATGCCTACGGACTGCTCGCCCTCGGCCAGATCGACGTCATTGCGGAATGCACCATGAAACCCTGGGACTGGGCTGCCCTTGTGCCGGTTGTGGAAGGTGCAGGTGGCCGCATCACGGACTGGCAGGGCAATCTCCTCACGCTGGAGAGCGACGGCACCGTTCTGGCCTGCGGAGATGCAACCCTGCTTCCCGAAATCATCCGCCACCTTTCCTGATTCACGCCAATCGGCTAGGGAGGGGACCCCGGCGAACGTGGCGGCAGACATGAGCCGGGACCGGTCTGGTCACGGCCAGATTTGATGGAACCAGTTTGAATTGAAACCGGAGCCTTCCGGTTCATGACCGGGACGGATTTATGGAAACGCAGTTCTCTCTCCCCAAGAACAAGATCCGCATTCTTCTTCTGGAAGGCATTCACGAAAGCGCCGCCTCCCATTTCGCCGACGAAGGCTACGCCGAAGTGACGCGCGTCAAGGGTGCACTTGAAGGCGACGCGCTCAAGGAAGCCCTGCAGGGTATACACATGGTCGGCATCCGCAGTCGGACACAGCTTACCCGCGAGGTTCTTGAATCCGCGGACCGCCTCATGGCTATCGGCTGCTTCTGCATCGGGACGAATCAGGTCGATCTGAACACCGCACGTATGCTCGGTATTCCCGTCTTCAACGCCCCCTTCAGCAACACCCGTTCCGTGGCTGAACTGGTGATGGGCGAGATCGTCATGCTCCTCCGACGCATTCCGTCGCGTTCGGAAGCCTGCCACAAAGGGGGTTGGGACAAGTCCGCCACCAATGCCTGGGAAGTGCGCGGCAAGACGCTCGGCATCGTCGGCTATGGCTCCATCGGTTCGCAGCTTTCGGTCCTGGCCGAGGCTTTCGGCATGCGCGTGCTATATTTCGACGTGATGCCGCGCCTGCCGCATGGCAACGCCATCGCAGTGCCGACCCTGCATGATCTTCTGGCCGAGTCCGACATTGTCAGCCTCCATGTGCCGCAGACACCGGAAACCGATCTACTGATCGGAGAGACGGAAATCCGGGCCATGAAACCCAATTCCATCCTACTCAACAATGCACGCGGCAACGTCGTGGATCTCGATGCTCTCGCTGCAGCCCTCAAGGAGGGTCATCTCATGGGCGCGGGCGTGGATGTGTTCCCGGTCGAACCCAAGAAGGCTGGCGAAGAGTTCAAATCCCCGCTCCAAGGCTTGGAGAATGTCATTCTCACGCCGCATATCGGTGGTTCCACCATGGAAGCACAGGAGCGCATCGGCGTCGAAGTCGCTCGCAAGCTGGTCGATTATTCCGACGTCGGCTCCACAATCGGATCCGTCAACTTTCCCAGCGTCCAGCTCCCCGAGCGCCCTCGAGGCACGCGCTTCATGCATGTCCATGCCAACCGGCCCGGCATCATGCGCCAGATCAATGATCTGTTCGCCGCGCAGAACTGCAACGTGACGGCACAGTACCTCCAGACGGATGGTGAAGTTGGCTACGTCGTTGTCGAAGCCGAGTCAGAAAACCCTGACATGGATACGAAGCTGCTGGACGGTCTCAAGGCACTCGATGGTACACTCCGTGCCCGCCTACTGTATCAGCGCGCCTGACACCTTTGCCGTTAACCAACGGTAAATAATTTCGGGCTAGGATTTGTCTCATGACGAGTCCCAGCCCACATACACCTGCCCTCGCCCGTATCCAGAGCTTCGCCTTCTTGGGTATCGAAGCCGTTCCGGTAACGGTCGAGGTTCAGGTCTCCAGCGGACTTCCAGCGTTTCTCGTCGTAGGGCTGGCAGACAAATCCGTCGGGGAAGCCCGCGAACGTGTCCGTGCCTCGCTGACAGCCATGGGGCTGGCGCTTCCTCCCAAACGCATCCTCGTCAATCTCGTACCGGCCGACCTTCTCAAAGAAGGCGCGCATTTTGACCTACCCATCGCGCTCGGCCTGCTTTGTGCCATGGGTATTCTCTCATTCGAAGCGGTCTCGGCCTATGCCGCTGTCGGCGAGCTGTCGCTGGATGGTCGGATCAATCCTGTCGCAGGCGTTCTTTCGGCCGCGATCGGTGCCGTTGCGAACGAACTTGGGTTGATCTGCCCGGCTGCACAGGCTCTGGAAGCACGCTGGGGGAATGACAGCACAGATGTTCTCGGGGCCCCCACACTCGCAGCCCTTGTTTCCCATTTTCAGGGACAGCAGATCCTGTCTCCGGCCCCGTCCCCAACTGAACATGTCATTGAGTACGGACCCGATCTTGTGGACGTCAAAGGAATGGCAATTGGACGGCGCGCTCTGGAAATTGCCGCTGCCGGGGCTCATTCCCTGCTCATGAGTGGACCACCGGGCGCGGGGAAATCCATGCTCGCCAGCCGCCTGCCCGGCATTCTTCCGAACCTGACCCGGGAAGAAGCTCTGGAGACCAGCCGGATTCACAGTGTTTCTGGCATTCTGCAGAATGGAAGACTAGTTATCCGGCCGCCCTACCGCGCGCCGCATCACAGTGCGAGCCTTCCTGCCATTGTCGGCGGTGGCACCAAAGCCAGGCCCGGCGAAGTCAGCCTTGCCAACAACGGGGTACTGTTTCTTGACGAGCTTCCGGAGTTCTCGCGGGCCTGCCTGGAATCTCTGCGTCAGCCCATCGAAACCGGCAGCATTGCCATCGCCCGTGCAGCCCATCACACCACCTATCCCGCACGTTTCCAGTTTATTGCCGCCATGAATCCCTGTCGCTGTGGCTACTTAGGCGATCTGGAGCGAAGTTGTCGGAAGGCTCCCCGCTGCGGTGAGGACTACACGGCGAAGATTTCCGGCCCGATGCTCGACCGCATGGATCTCTGCGTGCAGATCGAGCCATTATCTCCCATCGAAATCAGCCGTGCGCCGAAAGGCGAGAGTAGCGCCAAAGTTCGCGCGCGTGTCGAACTGGCACGCAAACGCCAGATCGATCGTCAGGGTGTTCCCAATTCGCAGGTCTCTCCGGACCTCCTTGAAATGGATGACGATGCCCGCTCTCTCACAGAACAGGCCGCCGAAAGACTGCGCCTCTCCAATCGCGGCATTACGCGCCTGATCCGCGTCTCCCGCACCATCGCCGATCTGGAAGGCACACAGAGCATACAGCGGCATCATGTCGCTGAAGCTCTGACCTTCCGTCGTCGTTAAGGTCAGAGCCGGAGGCTATCCAGACCTCTTGCGAGATCGGTCTTTAGATCCTCGACGTCTTCCAGCCCGATATGCAGACGGAATGTCGCGGATGTTGGACCACCCTCACCCGTCACCCGCCGGATATGCCCCGTAGTCGGCAGGACCAGACTTTCATATCCGCCCCAGGAGGCTCCGATCCCAAACATTTCAAGCCCATCGATCATACGCTCGGCGGCCTCAACGGAAATTTTCGGCTGAAGCTCCACCCCGAACAGGCCGCACGCTCCGGTAAAATCACGTTTCCAGAATGGATGCCCCGGACAGTCTTCCAGCGCCGGATGCAGAACGCGTGCAACTTCGAGGCGTGTTTTCAGCCACTGCGCGATTTCCAGCGCCGAGCGCGACTGATGCGCCAGCCGCACCCCCATTGTCCGCAGACCCCGCAGCGTCAGCCAGCAGTCATCCGGCCCCGCGCACAGTCCAAGCTGGATTGCGGCATCGCGCAGCGTTTTCCAGTGTGCTTCATCATTAACCGTAACCGATCCCATGATAACGTCAGAATGCCCGGCAGGATATTTCGACAGCGCCTGGATCGACACATCCACGCCATGAGTAAAGGGCTGGAAGACACCGATCCCCCATGTGTTGTCCAGCATCAGGAGCGCTCCGGCCTCGTGCGCAATGTCCGACAACATGGGCACGTCCTGCACCTCAAAGGTGTGGCTGCCCGGGCTTTCCGCAAACAGCACCTTCGTCTCCGGTCGCATGAGCGACAAAACTTCGTCTCGCGATGCCATGGGTGGATAATAGGTCGTCATCACGCCCATTCGCTGGAGCATGGTTCCCGCGAACCGCCGGGTCGGTCCATACACCGAGTCGGGAAGTAGAAGATGGTCTCCACACCCCAGAAACGCCAGAAGCGGCAATGCGCAGGCTGCGAGACCCGAGCCGACAACCTGTGTATGGGCTCCTCCTTCGATCCGGCTGAGCATTTCCTCAAGTTGGTGCTGGATCGGCGAACCCATGGCACCATAAACCGCCTTATGAGCATGGCTGCGACCATCTGTCCGGTTCATGGCTTCCAGGGACGGAAACAGGACCGTCGACCCGCGGCTCACCGGCGCATTCACGAATATTCCCGATTCCGGAAGCTCGTGTGGACGCCCCTCGCGCACCAACATCGAGGCCATCCGGCTCCATCCTGCGCTGACCTGCTTTTCCAGATCGCTCATGCTCATCCCTCTCCTGTCACAACCGGGGCATCAGGGTCACTGCCCCATTCTGCCCAGGATCCATCATACAAAGCCGCGTCGCCATATCCCGCGATAGCCACAGCCGCTACGATTGTCGCGGCTGTCAGCCCGGAGCCACAGGTTGCGATCACTGATCGCTCCGCCGCGGCACTCAGAATCTTCTTCAGTTCGGAGGCATGCAGAAAGCAGCCGCTTTCATTCACAAGACGCGTCCAGTCCATGCTGATTGCAGCAGGCATATGGCCGCTCCGCACCCCAGGGCGCGGCTCCGGGACTGTCGCCGCAAACCGTCCTGCACTCCGGGCATCAAGAACGAGACTGCCCTGCCGCTCCAGCGCAAGCCGCACATCCCCCGAACCCACCAGAAGCCCATAGCGGGGACGGGCCCGAAAAAGAGCTGGCTCCTTTGCGGACGCGGCGCCCTCTTCCACCGGACCGCCGGCCTTCAGCCAGGCTTCCAATCCACCATCGAGTATCCGCGCATTCCGATGCCCGAACAGCCGTGCAAGCCACCAGCCCCGACAGGCACCGACACTTCCGCGCCCATCATAAAACACGACCGGCACATCCTCGCTCACTCCGAGAGCGCCCATCAGCCGGGCGAAGCGCGCGGCCCCCGGCACAGTATGCGGAAACGGGCTATCCGGGTCCGCAAAGGCATCAATATCGAATCGCTGTGCATCGGGCAGATGGCGCTGGGCAAATGCGGCATCGGGGTCGCCTTTCTGCCCCGGCAAAAGCACGCTGGCATCAAGGGGAATGAACCGGCCAACCTCGGAGATCAGGGTCGCGGCATCAACAAGTGGCGAGATCGTCATACCCGCACCATAGGTCGAGGGATGCGTCCGACGCCAGAGCGTGCCAATGTATCACTCCATGAACACGCAGCCCACAGAGTCATGCCGGTCCGGGCTCCCGTCCGGCTCCAGTCAGGAGAACGGCACCGCATGACGACCGAGCGGATTCTCCTCGGCCTCATCCTGGCCGGAATTGCCTATGGATGCGGCATCATCCTTTGGCCTTTCCTCTCGGCCATCCTGTGGGCCGCGATCCTCGCCTTCACGACCTGGCCCATCTACCGCCGCATGCGACGACATGTCCGTCCTGTGCTGGCCGCCCTCGCCATGATGGCATTGAGCGCGCTCTTTATCGTTGTTCCTCTGACTGTCCTGACCAGCGCGGGGATCAGCGATATTCCCGGCACGATCTCGGAAATCGACGTCCTGATCCTGCATGTCACCAGCGCGAACCCACCTCCGGCCTGGTTGAACCGAATTCCGATGGCCGGTCCCCATCTCGTGAATGCCTGGCATCATTTCAGCCATGACGTCGGCGCCTTCGCGACCGAGGTTCTGCGCCCTTATGCCGGACAGATCGCCCATCTGACACTGACGGTCCTGCTCCGCCTCGCCGGCGGTCTCGCCGAACTGGTCATGGCGCTGTTCGTGGCGTTTTTCCTGTGGCTCAACGGCGATACACTGGGCAACACCATCACAGCCCTGATCGACCGCATCGCCGGCCCCCACACTACGCCGCGCCTCATCAACATCATAGGGCGCACAGTCCGCGGCACGGTTTATGGAATCCTTGGCACTGCCCTGATCCAGGGCGTCCTGACAGGGATCGGCCTCATGCTGGCGGGCGTACCCTCTCCCGTCCTGCTGGCCGGTATTACCGCTTTCGTGGCCGTCTTTCCCATTGGCGCTCCGCTCGTCTGGGTGCCCGCCGCAATCTGGTTGGGCATGACCCATCATTTCGGGCACGGCCTGTTCCTGGCCATCTACGGCATCCTGATCATCTCGGGTGCCGATCACGTCATCCGTCCGGCCTTCATCGCCCGGGGTGCCCAGCTACCCTATCTGCTGACCGTCCTGGGCGTTCTTGGCGGCATCGTGACCTTTGGCGGGGTCGGCATCTTCCTCGGTCCCGTCTTGCTGGCTGTCGGCTATACCCTGACCAGCGAATTCGCGGCTGGCCCCCATCACCGAGAACGCAATCCCCTGTACCTGCCGGAGCCTCCGAAATGACGACGTCTCTTCAACCCGGAGCCTCTTTCAAGATCCTGAGCTGGAACCTTTACCGCTGGGAAGGCGCGTCCCTCGAAGACGTTCTGACGGTCATCCGTGCGGAAGATCCCGATATCGTCGTTATGCAGGAAGCACAGACAGCGGTGGATGAACTTCCCGAGATCCTTGGCGGCTATTACGACCGCATTCCACTTCCCGGGCGGCCACATGGTACCGCCTGCTGGAGCCGGCTGCCATTTACGCGGCCACCCTCATTCTGCCGTCTGCCGCGCGGTCTGCTGGTCAAACGTACGGCACAGCTTATCGATTTTGGCAGCTTTTCTCTCGCCAATGTGCATCTGTCGCATGGTCAGATCCTCAATCGCCGGCAACTGCGCAGTATCAGCACCAACATGCGCCACCGTGCCGTCATCATGGGGGACTTCAATCTGATCGGGCCTGTCCTGCTTCCGGGCTTTCTGGATGTCGGCCCCAGGGAAAAGACCCACCGGATGCTGAACCATGTTCCGCTGAGGCTTGACCGCTGCCTCGTGCGTGGCCTGTCCCGTCTCGAAGCCCGTGCCCTGCCGCGTTTCGGCTCAGATCACCGCCCTATCTGCGTGACTCTGAGGCTGGGCACGTAAAACCTTACAGATACGGAAGCAGCAGCCTGATCGCCGAATTACGCATCCGGATCAGGAACGGCTTACTATCCAGATCATGATGAGTCAGACGATTGCGGCGATGCGTCTGCATGAACGTGGACAGTTCTTTCGCCACGCCCGTGTCATAGATTTCCAGATTAATCTCGAAATTCAGCCGAAGAGAGCGCATGTCAATATTGGCACTGCCCACAAAGCTCCATTCATCGTCCACTACCATCAGCTTGGAATGATTAAACGGAGGATCGGCCATCCACACCCGGCAGCCCGCATCCAGAAACGGCCGCAGATTGGCATCCCGCGCATGGTCGATCAGAGCGTGATTGCTGCTTTTAGGCACGACGATATCAATCACCACGCCTCGCAAGGCCGCAAGAATAAGCTCCGTCGAGAAGCGGTCATCCGGCAGGAAATATGGCGTCATGACCCAGATATGACTCCGGGCCAGCGCGAAAGCCTGCAACATCCCGTATTCGATCTTCTCCAGATCCGTATCCGGCCCTGAGGTCACAATGCGCATCGGCACATCACCCACAGGAGACGGCTCGGGCAGATAACGCTCGCCTTTAAGTTCCTCACCCGTCGTAAACGACCAGTCCCAGGCGAACGCCACAGCCAGCTGATGCACAACCGGCCCCTGAATTCGGAAATGCGTATCCGCCACCGGAAGCTTCGTCCGTAAGCGGAGCATGTTCTCCTCGCCGATGTTCAGGCCACCCATGAAGCCGATGGTCCCGTCCACCACGAGGATCTTGCGGTGATTGCGCAGATTAATGAACGGCATGCGCCAGGGCCAGACCGAGTGCATGAAGCGTGCGCAGGCAATCCCCTCATGCCGCAGTCGGCGCTCAATCCCGCAGCGGAAATATCCGCTCCCGATCCCGTCCACCAGAACCCTGACCTCGGCCCCGCGCTGCTTCGCCGCCACCAGAGCCTCGGCAAAACGCTGCCCGACTTCGTCATCCCGGAAAATATAGGAACACAGGATGACCGATTTTTTAGCCTGACCGA
Source organism: Gluconobacter sphaericus (assembly GCF_016757795.1). GTDB lineage: Bacteria > Pseudomonadota > Alphaproteobacteria > Acetobacterales > Acetobacteraceae > Gluconobacter > Gluconobacter sphaericus. The sequence goes on from NZ_CP068419.1 coordinate 82,054, forward strand.
TTGCCTCCAGCATGACCGGATAGGCATTGTCCCCGTCATGCAGGCAGGTGATCGAATTGCCTCGCATCAATGGCCGTTCCGTCAGACGCCCCAGCATTTTTGAAAGCAGTGCCAGATCGCCATCCACCGTCTGTCGGTACTGCGCCAAGGGGTCGCGCCCTTCCCACAGATGCCGGTTGACCATTTTCTGTGCCCGGCGCCGGACACGATTGATTCCGAACATCAGGTACAGCACCGTCCCCAGAACAGGCGCAATCCAGCAGATGCCGATCCAGCCCGTGCAGGATGCCGTATCGCGCTTGTGCAGCAGAGCATGAACCGTGACGAACAAGGGCAGCGTCCAGCGCAGGATCTGCATGAAAATGTGGAAAACGGTCCAGTGCGTCATAAATCTCCCTGCGGTGGATATTCTGTGCTGCAAACAACACATCAGCCCCCGGATCTTCTTCCATCATCCTTTCGCAAAGATGAAGGATGCGCCAGCGCCCGTCCTTACGATAGGATCATCTTCCGGTCCCGTCTTTCAAAAAAGGAGAGCGTCCCATGCAACATCGCCCACAGCTCTTCTACACAACGGCTCCAGCCCCGTGCCCCTATCTGCCCGACCGCACAGAACGCAAGGTTCTGACCGAACTGGCGGGCCCCAACGCCGTAGCCCTGCACAACCGCTTGTCCCAGGCCGGCTTCCGCCGCAGCCATGCCATTGCCTATGCACCGGTCTGCGTCGGCTGCCGCGCCTGTACTCCCATACGCATTCCGGCAAAAACGTTCGTCCCTACCCGGACCCAGAAAAAAATCCGTAATCGTCACGCTGATCTTATCGTCAACATGGTGCCTCCGGTTCCCACGGACGAGCAGTTCCGTCTGTTCGAGATGTATCAGGCCGTCCGTCACCCTGATGGCGACATGGCCCATATGTGCTGGCGCGATTATGCCGAGCTGATCGCCAACACGCCGGTCGAAACGTTTCTGGCCGAGTTCCGTCGTCCGGATGGCACGCTCGTCTGTGTCAGCCTGATTGACCGTCTCTCGGACGGACTGTCTGCGGTGTACACGTTCTATGACGTCAACGATCTGACTGCGTCTTGGGGAACGTTTTCGATCCTGTGGCTGATCGAACAGATTGCCCGGCTGGGGCTGGAACACCTGTATCTGGGCTATTATGTTCCTGGCAGCCCAAAGATGGCCTATAAAGCCGCCTTTGGGCCTGCCGAAGTTTTTCGTGACGGTCACTGGAGCCTGCTGGCCGGGACACTCCCGGCCTGAGCAGGCCCCTGTTCATTTTCAGCCCTTGTTCCGCAGCATCCATTGGGGCGCAGCACGGCCCACGGCGCCACGGCGACCTTCAAGCGGTGTCAGATCTGCGGCCGATCGAACCCGCTGGCCTTCCTGCCACAACAGCCCCTCAGACAGGGTCAGGGTCCGCATATCACGCAGCGTGCTGTCACCCAGTTTCTGGAACGCGACACCGCCTCCACGGGTCATTTCCGGAACCTGTTCCAGCGGGAAGATCAGCGCCCTCTTGTTATGCCCCAGTGTCAGGACATGCGAGCCACTGACCGGGATGCAGGCAAAGACTTCATCACCGTCCTTGACGTTGAAGACCTGCTTGCCCGTGCGCTTTTCCGCCACAAGCCCGGCTTCGGACACGATCATACCACGCCCTGATGCGGATGCGATCAGACGGCGCCCTTCGTCTGAAACGGGGAACAGGATCACAATCCGGTCTTCCTGCGGCACGTCCACCACAGTCCGGAACGGCTGCCCGAACCCGCGCCCGCGCGGCAGGTCCGCCGCTTTGATGGTATAGGCCTTACCACTACTGGAGATCAGGCACAGCCGGTCCGTACTCTGGCATTCAACTGATAGCCAACCTTCATCGCCTTCCTTGAAGCGATGTCCCTGCGGATCAAGCCCATGGCCCTTCATAGCCCTAATCCATCCCTCGCGGGACAACAGAACCGTCAGCGGCTCACGGTCGATTTCCAGTGCTGCCGAAATATCCACCGGCTCCGGCGCCGCAGCAATCAGCGTTCGACGATCTCCGAGCGGGCCAGACCCGAATTTCTTGATCGTGCCATCCAGATCCTTGCAGATCCGGGTCCAGCGCCGACGCTCCGAACCCAGCAGCGTTTCAAGCGCCTTCTGCTCGTCAGCAAGCTTGTCCCGCTCCCGCCGGATTTCCATCTCCTCAAGCCGTCGCAGCGAACGCAGGCGCATGTTCAACACGGCCTCGGCCTGAACATCCGTCAAGCTGAACGTTGCCATCAGGCTGACCTTGGGCTCGTCTTCCTCGCGGATAATGCGGATGACCTCGTCGAGGTTCAGATAAACAGCAAGGAAACCTTCAAGAATTTCCAGCCGCCGCAGGACAGCCGCCAGACGATGGTTCGAGCGCCGCACCAGTACTTCGTGCACATGGTCCAGCCACGCCCGCAGAACCTCTTTCAGAGACAACACACCCGGAACGCGATCACCGCCCAGAACATTCATGTTCAGACTGAAACGGTTCTCAAGCGCCGTATTGCGGAACAGTGTCTCCATCAGAACTTCAGGCTCGACACCCTTGGTCTTGGGTTCCAGCACAAGGCGGATATCGGTCGTACTCTCATCGCGCACATCGCCCAGAAGCGGCAGTTTACGCTGTTCCATCAGATCCGCGATCTGCTCAATCAGGCGCGATTTCTGCACCTGATACGGAATCTCGGTGACGATGATTATCCAAGTACCAAACCGGCCCTGTTCGACTTCCCAACGTGCGCGGGTCCGGAAACTGCCACGGCCTGTTTCGTAAGAGCGGATAATAGAATCACGCTCTTCAACCAGAATGCCGCCCGTCGGGAAATCCGGGCCGGGCATCAGATCCACCAGTTCAGCGATCGTCACATCCGGATTTTCGATCAGGAGCTTCGCGGCCCTGCAGATTTCGGCGGCATTATGCGGAGGAATGCTCGTCGCCATGCCCACGGCAATGCCTGCCGCACCATTGGCCAACAGATTCGGGAACGTCCCCGGCAGCACGATCGGTTCGTGATCTTCGTTGTCGTACGTCGCACGGAAATCGACCGCATCGTCCTGAATGCCGTCCAGCAGCGCCTGCGCAACTTCCGTCAGGCGGCTTTCGGTGTATCGCATGGCAGCCGCGCCATCACCGTCGATGGAGCCGAAATTGCCCTGCCCCTCGACCAGCGGGTATCGGACCGCAAAATCCTGCGCCAGACGCACCAGCGCCTCGTACACGGACGCATCGCCATGCGGATGGAACTTACCGATCACGTCACCGACGACACGTGCACACTTTTTAAACCCTGATGTGGGATCAAGGCGTAACTGCTGCATCGCATAAAGGAGGCGGCGGTGTACCGGCTTCAGGCCATCACGCACGTCCGGAAGGGACCGCGACATGATTGTCGACATCGCATACGCAATATATCGCTCGCTCAGAGCCTCAGCGAGCTTGGTATCCTCGATATGACCAGCCAGATCCGTTCCCATGCATCTCCCCTCTTTCGTGCAGGACTTAGACACTGGTGTGCCATTCTGTCCAGCGCTCTCCTTATCCTGCCAGCGGCCTGTTCACCCTACCGCCCGGTCCAGAAGGCGGAAGTGTCCTTCGCGCTGGCCGGGTTCAGGGCACACCCTGCCGATACGACCGCACGCTGGGCAATGATGAACCTCCTGCCCCCTAACACCCTGACTTACCGCATACAGAACGGGCAGCCGGTCCTGCTCTATGCCGACCCCATCGCCTGCGGCTGCGTCTACATGGGTAATAAGACAGCCTATGCTGCCTATAAGGCCAGTCATCCGATCGATACCGCGCAGGAGCAGCGCATGACGGCCGAGATCAACCAGCATCCGGGCTGGGACTGGTCCGTCTGGGACAGCACGGCCGACCTGGACGTCGTTAACGGTCTACGCCCTGGCCCCAGCCACGTTTTTTACTGATCGGACTCCACGTCAACCTCTGGTGCAGACTGAAGCCGCTGCACATACTCCACCAGCCGCTCCCGTGCCGCGGGCAGTGGCTGGTGGCGCACGCCAAAGACCCAGCGCGACAGAAAATGTCCCGTCAGCGCAAGACCATCCTTCCAGTCTTCGGGTGTTCCATCCTGCATCTCATCCATCATCAATGCGGGTAACTGAAGAAGCCTGTCCCTCCATTCGCCAGCCCCTTCCCGGCTTACCGCCCGCCCCGACCGTGGCGACACGTAGAGCAGATTTTCCCGCGCGCCCGTCACCGCACATTCCGACAGGTCCAGCCCATAGCCGAGCCTTGCCAGAAGCTGGGTTTCCCAGCGCAGGTAGGTGCCCATCGGCGCAGGCTCAGGCGCCACGTTAATCAGCGTCAGAAGACGGACCAGCCGCATGAAAAGCTCCGGATGTGCTTCACCCTGCGGTAACGCCCCATCGACCAGCGCACAGGCGCTGCTCACCATCTCAAGCTGCAACGGAGCATCCAGAATGCGCCCCGCCACACACTGAACCGGCTCGGCCGTCAAAGTCCCAAGCTGATCCGCAAGTCGCGCCCGCCAGCGCGCCATGACCAGATTGCCGGTCTGCCACAAGAAAGCCTGACGGCGAGACGCTCCCCCGCGTGCCATGCCATGCGAAACCCCCTGCTCCTCGCTGAACAGATGGACAAGGGCGCTTCCTTCGCCGTAAGGCCGGACTGACAGAACCAGCGCCGCCGCTTCCCATTCCATCGTCTTCCTCCCCGATCCATACGCCAAAACGCAAAAAACCCCCGCACGCCAGAGCGCACAGGGGCTTTTATAGACTTTCACGTCAGACCTGAACCAGACAGACCCGGCTCAGGGCAGAAACGGAAAACCTTACTTGGTGCCAGCGGCAGCAGCGACTTCAGCAGCGAAGTCGCTTTCTTCCTTCTCGATGCCTTCACCGAGCTGGAAGCGCTCGAAACCAGCCAGCTTTGCGCCAGCCTTCTCGACAACCTTGGACACGCGGCTCTCGCCGTCCAGAACCCACACCTGCTCCAGAAGAACAACTTCTTCATAGAACTTGCGGATACGGCCTTCGACCATCTTCTCAATAATGGCTTCCGGCTTGCCGGACTCACGAGCCTGCTCAATCAGAACGGCGCGCTCACGCTCCAGGGACTCCGGATCAACGCTGGCAACATCCAGGGCAGCAGGACGAGTTGCAGCAACATGCATGCCAATCTGGCGACCCAGCGTCAGCAGGGCATCGGACTCGGACGGCGCTTCCAGAGCGGCCAGAACGCCGATCTTGCCGATGCCCGGACGCAGTGCGCTGTGGACGTAGCTGGCAACAACACCGGACTCGACCGACAGGACCTTGGCGCGACGGATGGCCATGTTCTCACCAATCGTGGCGATCAAGTGCGTCAGTTCGTCAGCAACCGTACGGCCGGACGGAACCTTGGCAGCCTTGATGGTGTCCAGATCGTCACCGACTTCGAGCGCAACATGAGCAACCTGCTCGACGAATGCCTGGAAAGCTTCGTTACGGCCAACAAAGTCTGTCTCTGCGTTGACTTCGACCATGGCGGCGCGGTTCTTGGCGGACACAACGCCAACCAGACCTTCAGCCGTCGTGCGACCGGACTTCTTTGCAGCCTGGGACAGGCCCTTCGTGCGCAGCCAGTCGATGGCGGCGTCCATGTCGCCGGCAGCTTCGGTCAGGGCCTTCTTGCAATCCATCATGCCTGCGCCGGTGGCTTCGCGCAGTTCGCGGACCAGGGCTGCTGTGATTTCTGCCATTTATCTCATCCCTTAAAAAAGATCATGCGGCCGGACGAACTCGCCCGGCCGCATGCCATGTTTCAGTTGCCGTTTTCCATAACCGGACCCCGGCAGTCTGTTCAGCCTGCGGAAGCGGGGGCTTCTGCGCCTTCAGCTGCAGCAGCTTCCAGAACAGCCGTCTCAGCCGGCAGTTCTTCAGCAGCACCGATGTCCTGACCCGAAGCAGCCAGCTCGGCGGAAATACCGTCGAGAACTGCACCGGAAACCAGATCGCAATACAGGGTGATGGCGCGGATGGCGTCATCGTTGCCCGGGATCGGGTAGGTCACGCCAGCAGGGTTGGAGTTGCTGTCCAGAACGCCGATGACCGGAATGCCGAGCTTCGTGGCTTCTTCGATCGCCAGCTTTTCCTTGTTCGTGTCGATCACGAACAGCAGGTCGGGAAGGCCACCCATTTCCTTGATGCCACCGAGGGAACGCTCGAGCTTCTCGCGGTCACGCGTGATGTCGAGAACTTCCTTCTTCGTCAGACCAGCTGTGCCACCAGCCAGCATTTCGTCGATCTGGCGCAGACGCTTGATGGAGCCCGTGATGGTCTTCCAGTTGGTCAGCATACCGCCGAGCCAGCGGTGATTGACATAATACTGGCCGCAACGCTGTGCAGCTTCAGCAACATGGTCAGCCGCAGCGCGCTTGGTGCCGACGAACAGGACGCGACCGCCGTTTGCAACGGTGTCACGGACAACCTTCAGGGCGCGGTCCAGCATCGGAACCGTCTGCTGCAGGTCAATGATGTGGACCTGGTTGCGCACACCGAACAGGTACGGCGCCATAGCCGGGTTCCAGCGACGGGTGTGGTGACCGAAATGAACGCCGGCTTCGAGCAGCTGGCGCATGGTGAAATCAGGCATCGCCATGATTCAAAATTCCTTGCGTCTGGTTGAACCTCCGCATGACAACGTCCTTAAAATCAGGACACCAGAAAACCCAGAGCCATGCGTGCGGATTGTTCTCATCAGGAGAAATCCCCTTGAGAAGAACGGTCGCGATATGACGGAAAACGCTCACAGACGCAAGACCTGTCAGCAGAGTTTCACACATACGCCCCCGATCAGACCTGTAAGGCCTTCTCAACTCCCCGCAATGTCCGCAGCCGCTCCGCAAGACGCGGTGTCACTCGGTAATATCCCGGAATGGAGATTTCGACATCCTGTGTCTCCTCGACAGAAGGCAGCAACTTCACACGCCCCAAACCTCCCTGAACCTCTTCCAGCAAAGAGGCCAGATCTGGCAGGGACGCATCCTCCTTCAACCAAACTCGAATTTCCGAACGCTCGGCCGCAGCCGCAACCTCAAGATCCATGACATTCTGCGCGGTAATTCGCAGCGCATCGCCATCTACCTTGAGCTCCGCCGTCACCAGAATGGCCTGTCCCGCCACCAGCAGATCCCGGCAGGATATCAGCGTTTCGGAAAATAACGTGACCTCACATCCGCCACCACTATCGGACAGATTGACCCAAGCCATTTTCTTGCCGGTCCGTGTCGGCCGCTCCTTGCGATCCACAACACAGCCTGCGATCTTGACGCGCGTAGTCCCTGTTTTTGCAGCATTTTCCAGTGCGTTTGATGGCGTCACACCCAAGCGCCGCAGTACACTACGATACGCATCCAGCGGATGTGCACTCATGTGGAACCCGATGGCCGACGCTTCCAGTGAGAGTCGTTCAAAGTCAGGCCAGGGGCGACCTTCGTTCAGGCGCAGAATCTCACGCTCCTGACCCGCGCCTCCGAACAGTCCGGCCTGACCCATTTGCTGCTCCTGCGCCCGCGCCTGAGCTCGGCGCAACAGAATATCAGCGCTCGAAAAAACGATATGCCGTTCCTTGAGAAGGCGGTCAAAAGCCCCTGCTTTTGCAAGACTTTCCAGCTGGATCTTGTTCAGGCTCTTCGGATCGCAGCGCTCCGCAAAATCCGTAAGGTCCTGAAACGGCCTGTCGCCACGGGATGACACGACACTGTGCATCGCAGCCGCGCCTACACGTTTGATGGCTGACAGCGCATAACGAATCCCCTGACGCCCGTCTTCCAGCGTTTCTATAGAAAAATCAGCAAGAGATTTATTAATATCAACGGGTAACACAGGAATCTTCATTCGCCGTGCTTCCTGACACAGAGCTGCCAGCTTGTCCGTCTTTTCCCGTGCCAGAGACATACAGCCCGCAAGAAAGGCGACCGGGTGATTCGCCTTCATCCAGGCCGTCTGATAGGACACCAAGGCATAGGCTGCAGCATGTGATTTATTAAAGCCGTAATCCGCAAAACGAGCCATAAGATCAAAAACTTCGACTGCTTTTTCCTGAGGAATACCGCGCGCCGTTGCACCCTCAGTGAAGATCGCGCGCTGCTTCTCCATTTCCGCGGCGATTTTCTTACCCATCGCCCGCCGCAGCAGATCCGCGCCCCCCAGACTGTAGCCCGCCATCTTCTGGGCGATCTGCATGACCTGCTCCTGATAGACCATGATCCCATAGGTCTCTTCAAGAATATCTCGAATTTCCTCGTGAGGCGGCTCCCAAGGTTCGCCATGTTTGCGACGGCAGTAATCTGGAATGTTTGCCATAGGCCCCGGACGATATAGCGACACACCCGCAATCAGATCTTCCAAACGACTGGCTGCCATCTGCTTGAGCATATCCCGCATGCCCGCGCCTTCAAACTGGAACACGCCTGCCGTATCGCCCTTGGCCAGCATCTCGAACGTCTTCGCGTCATCCAACGGAATACGTGAGAGATCGACTATAATTCCCTGTTCTTTAAGGAAATCAAGGCCGCGCTTAAGGATGGTGAGTGTTGTCAGGCCGAGGAAGTCGAACTTCACCAGTCCAGCCTGCTCGACATATTTCATGTTGTACTGCGTCACGAGCATATCGCTCTTCGGATCACGGTACAGCGGCACCAGTTCCACTAGTTCGCGATCACCAATCACCACACCTGCGGCATGGGTAGAGGCATGACGGTACAGGCCTTCAAGCTGCAACGCGATCTCCATGAGCCTCTTAAGCGACTCATCGCTATCCCGCATTTCCTGAAGTCGCGGCTCACCCTCGATCGCATCCGATAGCGAAACAGGCTTGGCCGGATTGTTCGGGATTAGCTCGGCAACACGATTGACCATGCCGTACGGCAGCCCCAACACACGACCAACATCACGCACTGCTGCTTTGGCCTGAAGCTTTCCGAACGTGATGATCTGCGCGACACGGCTCCCGCCATACTCCTCGCGCACATACCGGATCACCTCGTCACGTCGGTCCTGACAAAAATCGATATCGAAATCCGGCATGGAAACGCGTTCAGGATTCAGGAATCGCTCGAACAGCAGACCGAACGGAATGGGATCGATATCCGTGATTGTCAGCGCATACGCCACCAGCGAACCTGCACCTGATCCACGCCCTGGGCCTACCGGAATGTCATGCGCTTTTGCCCACTGGATAAAGTCGGCAACGATAAGGAAGTAGCCCGGGAAGCCCATCCTTGCGATGATATCGAGTTCCACCTGCAGGCGTTCCGAGTAAAGCTTGCGCTTTTCCTCATCCGCATTGATCGCTTCAAGGCGCTTTTCCAGCCCTTCCCAAGCCATAGCCCGAAGCGTCTCTTCTTCCGTCGAGCCCTCGCGAACTTTAGGGCAGATCGGCAGAAGCGGCTTTCGCGTACAAGCTGCCACCGCACATTTCTGGGCAATGATCAGCGTATTGTCACAGGCTTCCGGAAGATCATGGAAGACAGCCCGCATTTCGGCAGGCGTCTTGAACCAGGCCTGCGGAGATACATGCCAACGGTCGTCTTCCGCAATGGTCCGCCCCTGCGCGATACACAGTAGCGCATCATGGGCTTCATGCATTTCCGGCCTCGGAAAGAAACACTCATTGGTCGCTACCAGCGGAATGTCCATCTGGTCCGCCATTGGAATCAGGACACTTTCGACTTCCTGCTCCCCCGCCTCTCCCAGCCGGTTCAGTTCGACTGCGATATTTCCCCGGAAAGCTTCTTCCAGACGGCTTAGAAGCGCCTGCGCCTCAAACTTCTGTTCCTCAAGGATTAGCTTGTTGATTGGCCCGCGATTGCCGCCTGTCAGCAGAAATAGTCCCGCTGCATGCTGACACAGAAAATCGATCGCAACCGAAGGATCAGCAGGATCACCATTCAAAAAGCCTTCAGATGACAGGATCTGAAGATTTTCCAGTCCCTCCTCATTCCGCGCCAGAAGCACCAGCGGCTCGGACATCGCTCCAGGTTTGGTACTGCGCGGAGGGAGTGAAATCTGACAACCGACTATCGGTTGGACACCGTTGCTACGACAGTACAGCGAGAATTCAAGCGCGCCGAACAGATTACCACTATCCGTGAGTGCCACCGCTGGCATGCCATTCTTGGCCGCCAGACTCACGAGTTCCGGAATGCGGATCGCGCCCTGACTCAGGGAATAAGCGGAATGGTTTCTTAGATGAACGAAATCGGCATGAGACATGCCGCTATTCTATCAGGGACGCGTATCGGATGCAGGGGGTTTTGATACACCCTGCCCCAGATCATCCCTCAGAACGTAACGAGCTTACCGTCCCGCAATGTCACGGTCCGGTCCATGCGGGCAGCCAGCTCCTCATTATGCGTGGCGATCAGCGCTGCTGCGCCCTCTTCGCGCACGACACGCAAAAGCTCGCCAAACACATGATCGGCCGTGCCGATATCAAGATTTCCCGTAGGCTCATCCGCAAGAAGCAGCTTGGGCTTATTAGCCAGCGCACGCGCAATTGCCGTACGCTGTTGCTCGCCACCCGATAGCCGCCCCGGCAGCGAATCGAGACGATGCGATAGCCCGAACCGGCCCAGAAGTTCCCGTGCCCGCTCCCGTGCCTTGCGCGGCGCTACACCAGCAATGAGCTGTGGCAGCATGACGTTCTCGCACGCCGTGAACTCGCCCAGCAGATGATGGAACTGGTACACAAATCCGATCTGATCGCGCCGGATTGCCGTCCGGACGGTGTCGCTCAGTCCACTGGCCGGACGATCTGCTACAAAGACCGTGCCTTCCGAGGGTGCTTCCAGCAGACCAGCAAGATGCAGAAGCGTGGACTTCCCAGTCCCACTCGGCGCTACGAGGGCAACGATCTCGCCGCCGCGAAGTTCGAACTCCGCACCACTGAGAATCTCCAGCGTTTCCTCGCCGGAGCGGAAACGGCGCGTCAGACCTTCAAGGCGCAGGGCACTCGTTCCGACTAATACTTCACTCATGACGCAGAGCCTCGATCGGATCAGTTCTGGCTGCCCGCCAGGACGGATAAAGTGTCGCCAGAAGCGACAGGACCAGCGACATTCCGATCACTTCCCAAACCTGTGACCAGACCAGTTTCGCTGGCAAGCGCTCCAGAAAATAGACTTCCGGATTGAACAGATTTGTTCCCGTGAGCGACTGGAGCCACTGGCGGATCCGTTCAATGTTCAGCGCAAACGCAATCCCAAGCGCCGACCCCACCACAGTCCCTACGATGCCGACGGATGCGCCACACATGAGGAAAATCCGCATGATTGCGCCCCGGCTTGCCCCCAGGGTGCGCAGCACGGCGATGTCCCGTGTCTTGTCCTTTACCATCATAATAAGCGACGAAATGACGTTGAACGCTGCAACGAGAATAATCAGGGTCAGGATCAGGAACATCACGTTCTGCTCGACCGTCACAGCATCCAGAAAACCGTTCGCGCTCTGCGTCCAGTCTAGAACGCGCAAACGCGGATCTTCGAGACGTACGGCAATGGCCTTGCGCGTAGGCTGTACATTCGACGGATCAGCCGTCGAGACCTGAATGAGCGAAACGGCAGACGGCCCCAGCATCAGGAATTTCTGTGCCGCAGGCAGCGGCATCAGAACGATGCTGGAATTATAGTCGTTCCAGTTGGCATCGAAAATGACGGCCACATGATAAGTTTTCACCCGTGGCATGGTGCCGAACGGCGTCGCCTGACCGTCTGGAGACAGAAGCGTGATCGGAGAACCGACTGTCAGCCCGGCCCGATCGGCCATCGTCGTTCCGATCGCAACCGCATCATTACCCGTGAAATTGTTCAGACTTCCCGCAACGATCCCGCTGCTCAGCGCCGTCCAGTCCCGGAGGGATTGCTGGGACACGCCCTGCATTTCCGCTCCGGAAGAAAAACGCCCCGCTTCCACCAGCACAGTGCCCTGCGCCATTGGAATGACGGACTTTACACCGGGAACTTGCTGGATCGCCGCCACGTCATTTTCGTAAGCTTCGATAGGACGCCCGTAGCCGTACACGGTCAGATCACCGTGCAGTCCGAGGATGCGCCCCATCAGATCGGCCTTGAACCCGTTCATTACCGACATAACGATGATGAGCGTTGCCACTCCAAGCGCAATCCCGATCAGGGAAAAGATGGCAATGATCGAGGCGAAGCGTTCGCCACGGCGGGCGCGGAGATACCGTCCCGCCACCATGCGCTCAAAGCGGCCGAACATCAGGCGGCTCCGATTTTGGCCAGAGCATCCTCGACTGACAGTTCGAACCGCTCGCCCGTGGCGCGCTGCTTGAGTTCGACCTTGCCTTCCTTGGCCCCTCGTGGCCCAACGATGATCTGCCAGGGATGTCCCATTAGATCCGCGTCGTTGAACTTCACGCCCGCCCGCTCGGAACGGTCATCATACAGCATGTTTTCCGGGTCAGTCCCATAAATGCGGCCACAGATCGCATCGCAGGCTTCGTCACCCTGACGCAGGTTCAGGATCGCGGCCCGATAAGGTGCAACGGATGCGGGCCAGATGATGCCTGCATCGTCGTGCGACGCTTCGATGATCGCGCCGACCAGACGTGACACGCCGATACCGTAGGAACCCATCTGCGGATGGAACGACGCCCCGTCAGAGCCGATCACTTCAATACCCATCGATTCCGTGTACTTCGTACCGAAATAGAAGATATGACCGACTTCGATCCCCCTGCCTTCGCGCTTACGCTCCTCCGGAATTTTGGCCCATTCGGCTTCATCATGCTTTTCGTCCGTGGCCGCGTAGTGGTCAGTCACAGTTGAGAAGAACGTGGCGAGACTTTCGTGGTCGTCACAATCGACCGGGCGACCGAGCCAATCCTGCTCCTCAAGAGCTGCATCAAAGAAAACGCCACTCTCACCTGTCGGAGCCAAAACCAGAAATTCATGGCTTAAATCGCCACCAATTGGCCCGGTATCAGCAACCATTGGGACAGCACGAACACCCAGACGCTGGAAGATACGCAGATAGGACAACATCATGCGGCGATAGCTGGCAACAGCATCGTCGTATGTCGCGTCGAAGGAATACGCGTCCTTCATCAGGAATTCACGTCCACGCATCACGCCGAAGCGGGGACGCACCTCATCACGGAACTTCCACTGGATGTGGTAGAGCGCCTTGGGCAGATCCTTATAGGATTTCACGGACGCTCCGAAGATGTCCGTGATCATTTCCTCGTTCGTCGGCCCGTACAGGAGATCACGGCCATGACGATCCTGAATCCGGAGCATTTCCGGACCATAAGCGTCATAACGCCCAGAGCGGCGCCACAGATCAGCGGACTGAAGCGTCGGCATCAGGACTTCCTGTGCGCCGATCGCATCCTGCTCTTCGCGGACGATCTGCTCGATATTGCGCAGAACCCGCAGGCCTGCCGGCAGCCAAGCATAGATGCCCGAAGAGGTCTGGCGCACAAGGCCAGCCCGCAGCATCAGGCGGTGAGACGCGATCTGTGCCTCGGCCGGAACTTCCTTCAGCGTCGGCTGAAAGGCTTTCGTCAAACGCATGTGTTACTTCTCTCAGACGCGCAGCAGATGAACATCGACAAGCGGGCGCTTCTGAAGCTTGCGCCCCAGAGCACGACGCAGGGCCGTTTTGGCCGCATCCCGGAAGGCTGCATCGTCCTGACGCAGTTCGTCGGGGATCTGATCGATGGAGTCAGCAAACTCTTCCTGAATCCGGATGCTTTCGGGGTCGTCAGATTCCAGCAGTCCCGGCGCGCTGATCTTGGGCTCACCAATGACATAACCTTCGTCATCAACGGCAAAACTCGCCAGAACGATGCCGTTGAACAGCATTTTACGACGCGCCGCGAGAACGCCGCCCGTCATGGGCAGCAGACGACCACCATCCAATGCCAGACGGCCCGTCGGCGCCGTATCGACAACTTTCACCTCACCCGGGGACAGGTTGAGGATGTCGCCATCTTCCAGCAGGATCGGCTCGGAACCCATTTCATGCGCCAGCGCGGCATGAGCCGTCAGGTGACGCCACTCGCCGTGTGTCGGAATGCTGTATTTCGGACGGACGATCCGATAGAGCGTGCGAATGTCTTCGCTGGTCGCATGGCCGGAGGTGTGAACCTTGGCGTCCTTGTCCGTCAGGACCGTCACGCCACGACGCGACAGATTATCCTGAACAGCCATGACGGCCTGTTCGTTGCCCGGAATCATCCGCGAGCTGTAAATCACCGTATCGCCCTCACCGAGCGCGATGTTCGGATGGGTGTCGGACGCAATCCGCGACAAGGCCGAGCGCGGTTCACCCTGGCTGCCCGTGATGATCATCAGCAGACTGTCATCATCCACATCCCGCGCATCCTGCTCGGTCAGGAACGGTGGCAGGTCCTGAAAATAGCCGCACTCACGCGCAGCCGTCTCAAGATTGCGCAGCGAGCGGCCAACGATCATGACCACACGTCCCGAAGCCTGGGCCGCCTTGGCGATGCTCTCGACGCGCGCCACATTACTAGCGAAACAGGTGACGGCAATGCGGCCTTCCAGCCCCATGATCAGATCCGTCAAGCCCTTTCGGACGTCCGCCTCCGACTCAGACTTGCCCGGCTTGAGCACATTGGTGCTGTCGCCGACCATTGCCAGAACGCCCTCGTCGCCCAGCTTGCCAAACGTCTCAAGATCCGTCACCGGCCCGACCAGCGGGTTCTCGTCCAGCTTCCAGTCACCCGTATGCACGATCAGGCCATGCGGCGTCCGCAGTGCCACGGCCTGAGCCTCAGCGACGGAATGCGTGACGGACACAAACTGAAGATCGAACGGCCCAACCTCAAAGCGCGAAGCCGGGCGGATGACGTGAATCTTCACCTGATTGTTTAGATGCGCTTCCTGCAGCTTACGGCGCAGCACGGCTGCAGCAAACGGTGTAGCATAAACCGGGCAGCGCAAATAGGGCCACAGATGTGCTACCGCCCCCAAATGATCTTCATGTGCATGCGTAATCACCAGACCGCACAGATCCCGCGCACGGTCGGCAATGAAAGTCGGATCCGGCATAAGCACTTCGGCTTCAGGCGTATCATTACCCGAAAACCCGATACCGCAGTCAATGGCAAGCCAGGTGTCGTTACCGTTCTTCGTCAGGCAGTAGAGATTGAAATTCATGCCGATCTCGCCCGTCCCGCCCAAGGGCAGGAAGGACAAACCGTCCTGTTTTTCTGTCATGATTGTTCCTTACAAAAATGATGCATAATCAGAGTGATATTCATTGCCCGATGCCCTGAGAGCGCTCGGGGGAATAGGAAAGCGGCGGCCCCGTATTACGGTCAGCCAGAAGGCGCAGGCCATCCAGTGTCAGATCGGGTGCCAGCACATCGAAAAGCGGCGTTCCCTCAGAGAACAGTGGAGCCAGACCGCCTGTTGCAATCACAGTCGGCTTTGCGTCCATTTCATCGGAAATTCGGTGGATCAATCCCTCAACGAGACCGACATAGCCCCAGAACAGGCCCGAACGCATTGCCACACTCGTATTGCGGCCAATCGCCGCCGTAGGGCGACCGATGCTCATACGCGGCAGGCGAGCAGCTGCACGGTGCAACGCATCGATCGACAGGTTTACACCCGGAGCAATCGCCCCACCACAGAACTGTCCCGCACTGTTGACGACGTCAAAGGTCGTCGCGGTCCCGAAATCGACCACGATCAGCGGTGTACCAAAAAGCTCGCGACCCGCCAGACCGTTCAGGCGGCGGTCCGCGCCAAGTTCATTCGGATTATCGACAAGAACGTCGATACCCCAGTCCAGCCTTGCATTGGCAACCAAGGGTACAACATTAAGCCATTCACGGCAGAAACGCCGCAGTTCATAAAGCGCCACGGGTACAACTGTCCCGATAATAGCTCGCTCGATGGCCTTGGCATTCACCCCCACCCGATCGAAGAGTGTCAGAAGCCAGGCCGCATATTCATCAGCCGTCCGTGCTTCATTCGTCGAAATACGCCATTGCCCCAGCCACGACTTTCCATCGTGTACAGCGAACACGATGTTGGTGTTTCCAGCATCAATGACGAGAAGCACGTTGCAGTCCGGTCCTTCAGTCCAGCAGGATATCGCCGGTTACAACCGGAATGGTTTCACCGTGAGGCAAGGCAAGCAGCAGGCGTCCCTGCGCGTCGAGCCCTGAAAACGAACCTGTAATATAGGTTTCACAACGCTGAACCGCAAGCGGGGTGCCAACCGGGTGTGCCCGCGCCAGCCATGCGGCCCGGACCGGTGCGAACCCTTCACGTTCCCGGATGAGAGCCCAGCGTTCGATTTGTGTCACCAGCACCTTTCCAAAAACTTCCGCAGACGGCGGATCAGTCGCCTCGACGAGCGCCGCCAGGCGACGCCCCGGAATTTCGGGGGCCTGCCGCAGATTGGCCCCGATTCCCACAACGACCCAGGAATTACCCTGTAGACCGCCAGTCTCGATCAGCACGCCCGCCATCTTTCGACCATGCATCAGAAGATCGTTGGGCCATTTGAGCATAAAACGGGACGGCCCCGTCACAATTGAACAGAAATGGGTTGCCGTCTCGAAAAGAGCCACGGCAACAACAAATGGCAGCGCTGCGATAAAAGCCTTGGGATCAGCCGGACGAAACAGCAGCGAAATGGCAAGATTGCCCCCCGGATCGGTCCAGGTCCGTCCGCGCGTGCCACGCCCTGATGTCTGGGAAAAAGCCTGAATGGCTAGATGTTCGGGTTCACCGACTTCGGCTCTGGCTTTGCACAGATCGGAGGTGGATCCGAGCGTTTCATAGTATTCGAAACGCCAGCTCATGGCTGCATGATATTCTTTATGGTGGGCGATGACGGGATTGAACCGCCGACCCTCTCGGTGTAAACGAGACGCTCTACCGCTGAGCTAATCGCCCTCAGAATGTGTGTGCGGTCTATATACACGGTTCCGGATGGCGGTAAAGCCACCCGGAACCATTTTGTGAACTTTCTCAGCTCACGGCGTCCTTCAGCCCCTTGCCCGGCTTGAAGCGGACGGAGGTGGATGCCGGAATGTCGATCTCTTCGCCCGTGCGCGGGTTACGGCCCTTGGCGGCCTTGCGCGTGGCAGTCACGAAGCTGCCGAAACCGACGAGACGGACTTCCTGCTTCTTGGCAAGCGTCGCTTCGATCGTGCTGAACACCGCATCGACAACTTCGCTGGCCTTGGCCTTCGGAAGATCGGCAGCGTCTGCAACGGCGGCGATCAGTTCCTGCTTGTTGAGGGGCTTCTCCATGATGTGCCTTTCTGGTGTTAGAGCGCCTGAGCCGGGCTCTGGTGAGTCCCTTCTGGCTCAGGCGCCTTGTTCGATCTGCGGCCGCACTATGAAGCGGATTTTGCCCGCGTCAACTGCTAGAATCGCAGAAGCGTGTCAGTGTCAGTGAGGAAGTGCCTGCGGAGCCGTCTTATCCACCGTTATTTCACCCACCGGGTCGACATTTTCGTCCCATTCGATGGCTTCTGGCATACGAGTCAGGGCGATCTTGAGCACCTCATCTACATGGCTGACGGGAATGATCTTGAGCGCATGACGGACATTATCCGGCACCTCCACGAGATCCTTCTCGTTATCCTTGGGGATCAGGACCGTCTTGATGCCAGCCCGCAGAGCCGCCAGCAGCTTCTCCTTGAGTCCCCCGATCTCCAGGACGCGGCCACGCAAGGTGATCTCACCCGTCATGGCCACATCCTTGCGGATGGGAATCTGGGTCATGATGCTCACCAGAGACGTCGCGAGCGCAATACCGGCTGACGGACCATCCTTGGGCGTCGCACCTTCGGGAAGATGGATATGGATGTCCCGCTTCTCAAACAACGGCGGCCGAATCCCGAAGTCCTGCGACCGCGAGCGGACATAAGATAACGCGGCCGAGATACTCTCCTGCATGACTTCACCGAGCTTGCCGGTCTGCTTGACCTGCCCCTTACCCGGAACCATCACGCTCTCGATCGTCAGTATCTCGCCACCGACCGAAGTCCAGGCAAGCCCTGTCACTACACCGACCATGTCCTCGGTCTCGGTTTCGCCATGACGGTAGCGACGGACACCCGCATACTTCTCGATGTTTTCGGGCGTAATCTCGACATGCTTGACGCCGGTCGTGATAATTTCCTTGACCGTCTTGCGCGCGAGCTTAGCCAGTTCACGCTCAAGGTTCCGGACACCGGCCTCGCGGGTATAGGAGCGGATCAGTTCGCGGATCGTCTCATCCGTGACCGTCCATTCAGCAGGCTTCAGGTTATGTGCCTCGGCCTGCTTACCCAGAAGATGACGGCGCGCGATCTGTACCTTTTCGTCTTCCGTATAGCCGGACAGGTTGATGATCTCCATGCGGTCCAGCAACGGCTGGGGCATGTTCAGGCTGTTGGCCGTCGTCACGAACATCACATCCGAAAGATCATAATCCACTTCCAGATAATGATCAGCAAACGTGGAGTTCTGCTCCGGATCCAGCACTTCGAGCAGCGCAGATGACGGATCACCGCGCCAGTCGGCACCCAGCTTGTCGATCTCATCGAGCAGAAACAGCGGATTAGACGTCCGCGCCTTCTTCATACCCTGGATGATCTTGCCTGGCATGGAGCCGATATAGGTCCGACGATGTCCGCGGATCTCGGATTCATCGCGCACACCACCCAGCGACATGCGAATGTAGTTCCGCCCCGTCGCCTTGGCAATCGAACGCGCCAGAGAAGTCTTGCCCACGCCTGGCGGGCCGACAAGGCACAGAATCGGTCCTTTAAGCTTCTGTGAGCGCGTCTGCACTGCCAGATACTCGAGAATCCGCTCCTTGACCTTCTCCAGACCGTAATGCTCTGCTTCGAGAACATCATCAGCGTGCTGGAACTCCCGCGTGATCTTGGAGCGCTTCTTCCAGGGAATTCCTAGCAGCCAGTCGAGATAGTTGCGCACAACCGTACTCTCGGCCGACATCGGGCTCATGCCGCGCAGCTTCTTCAGCTCGGCATAGGCTTTTTCCTTGGCCTCACGGCTCAGACGGGTCTTTTTGATCTTCTCTTCAAGCTCGGAATTCTCGTCCTTGCCGTCTTCGCCTTCGCCGAGCTCCTTCTGGATCGCCTTGAGCTGTTCGTTCAGATAATACTCGCGCTGGGTCTTCTCCATCTGTCGCTTGACGCGGTTGCGGATGCGCTTTTCGACCTGAAGAACACCGATTTCCGTCTCGATATGCGCGAAAACCTGTTCCAGGCGACGCGCAGCCGAGGCCGTCTCCAGAATTTCCTGTTTTTCGGAAATCTTAAGGTTCAGATGGCTCGCAATCGTATCGGCCAGCTTGGAAATACCCTCGATCTGGTTGATCGAGACCATGACTTCCGGGGGGATCTTCTTGTTGAGCTTGATATACTGCTCGAACTGCGAAACCGTCGAACGGCTCAGCGCCTCGATCTCACCTCCTGAAGCGGCATCAACAGGCTCTTCGGGAATTTCCTCGATTTCAGCCTCGAAATGCCCGTCTACATCGAATAGACGCGTTATATGTACACGCCGCGTCCCTTCAACCAGAACCTTCACGGTCCCGTCAGGCAATTTCAGAAGCTGGAGGATCGTCGACACCGTGCCGTAGCGATAGATGTCATCGACGGACGGGTCGTCTAACGAGACATCCTTCTGCGCCACAAGCAGGATCTGCTTGCTCTCGCGCGTCACGGTCTCCAGCGCTTTCACCGACTTCTCGCGCCCAACAAACAGAGGCACGATCATGTGTGGAAACACAACAATGTTCCGCAGCGGCAGAACGGCCATCACATCGTGACGTACGGGCTGCTGCACCGCAGGCGCCACCGCTTCGGGCTCCAGCTTACGCGCTGCAGCACGCGGCTTGCGCGTTACCTTCTTCGGAGCCGCAGTAGCTTTTTCGGAAATAGCCACATCGTCTGTTTTCTTTATGCGGCGGCGGGTTTTCGGCTTGGTATCGTCAGTCATTCACTTGATCTCCAGAGGGACGATCTTGCGATACCGACCTGCCATGCAGCGCCAGTATCGCATTTTTTTCATGCTTGAGCGGCATGAGTTCGGACAATCTCAGTCAGTTATGTCGAAAGCCGAAGGGGCCAGCACAAGAGCCGGAACCATTTTTACGCAGACTGCTCCGTGGGCTCGGACTTGCCCTTCCCGTAAACATAGACTGGCTGGGCTTTGTTTTCCGCCACTTCCCGGTTAATGACGACCTCTTCGACGCCTTCAAGTCCAGGCAAGTCGAACATCGTACCAAGAAGAATACTTTCCAGGATCGAACGAAGGCCACGCGCACCAGTTTTGCGCTCGATGGCGCGTTTGGCAATCGCTGCCAGGGCATCTTCCGTAAAGGTCAGCTTGACGCCTTCCATCTCGAAAAGACGACCATACTGCTTAATCAGCGCGTTCTTGGGTTTACTGAGGATCTGAATCAGCGCGGATTCGTCCAGATCGTTCAGGGCTGCGATGACCGGCAAGCGGCCGATAAATTCGGGGATGAGACCGAACTTCAACAGATCTTCCGGCTCCACGCTCTGCAGAATCGCACCAAGACGACGCTCGTCATCAGAACGCACATCCGCACCAAAGCCAATGCCCGACCCCTTACCACGCGCCGAAATGATCTTGTCCAGACCGGCAAAAGCACCGCCGCAGATGAAGAGCATGTTGGTCGTATCGACCTGCAGGAATTCCTGCTGCGGATGCTTGCGACCACCCTGCGGCGGCACAGAAGCTACGGTGCCTTCCATGAGCTTCAGCAGGGCC
This sequence comes from Gluconobacter sphaericus, assembly GCF_016757795.1. Taxonomy (GTDB): domain Bacteria; phylum Pseudomonadota; class Alphaproteobacteria; order Acetobacterales; family Acetobacteraceae; genus Gluconobacter; species Gluconobacter sphaericus. Next base: position 102,867 of record NZ_CP068419.1, read on the forward strand.
TGCTGCACGCCCTCACCCGAGACATCACGCGTTATGGACGGGTTGTCGGACTTGCGGGAAATTTTGTCGATCTCGTCGATATAGACAATGCCGCGCTGGGCCCGATCGACATTGTAGTCAGCGGACTGGAGCAGCTTGAGGATGATGTTCTCCACGTCCTCACCGACATAGCCGGCTTCAGTCAGGGTCGTGGCATCCGCCATCGTGAAGGGAACGTCCAGGATACGTGCCAGCGTCTGGGCAAGCAGGGTCTTGCCCGAACCCGTCGGACCGATCAGCAGGATATTGGACTTTGCAATCTCGATGTCGCTGCTCTTCGTGGCATGGGCAAGGCGCTTGTAATGGTTATGAACCGCCACGGAGAGCGCACGCTTGGCCTCGAACTGACCAATCACGTAATCGTCAAGAACCTTGCAGATTTCCTTGGGAGTCGGAACACCATCACGGGACTTCACGAGATGGGTCTTGTGCTCTTCACGGATGATATCCATGCAGAGTTCGACGCATTCATCGCAGATGAAGACCGTGGGACCAGCAATCAGTTTACGGACTTCGTGCTGGGATTTCCCGCAGAACGAGCAATACAGGGTGTTCTTGGAATCGCCGGATTTGTTGCTCATTGCTGTTCCCTTTCCCTTGCGCACGACCTGACCACATTCATGCAGCAGACATGCGAAAGAACTTTAACTTTAGGCCGAGGTCGGAGTCTTCGGCAACCCCGGAGCCCCGATGCCCCAAGACACGAAAAGCGGCATATCGGAATGCCGCTTTTCTGGTCCGGTAAGGAGCATAAGGCTCCTCAGGTCCGGAAGTATCTCAACTCGGATCGGACGTGGTCTCATGCGGATTGCGTACGACGACCTTGTCGATCAGGCCGAATTCGCGGGCCTCGTTGGCTGAGAGATAACTGTCACGCTCGAGCTTCTGCTCGATCTGCTCCAACGTCTGACCGGTATGTTCGCGATAGATCTCGTTCAACCGCTGACGGATGATGAGAATTTCGCGAGCTTGGATCTCGATGTCTGAAGCCTGTCCCTGAGCACCACCGGACGGCTGGTGAACCATTACGCGGGCATTGGGAAGGGCGTAGCGATGCCCCTTCTCGCCACCTGCCAGAAGCAGGGAACCCATGGATGCAGCCTGACCGATGCAGACCGTGCTCACGGGGCAGCGGATGTACTGCATGGTGTCATAGATCGCGAGACCAGCGGAAACGACACCGCCCGGGCTGTTGATGTAGAACGAGATTTCCTTGGTGGGATTCACGCTCTCCAAATAGAGGAGCTGCGCGCAGATCAGGGACGAGACCTGATCGTAGACAGGTCCGGTCAGGAAGATAATTCGCTCCTGAAGGAGACGCGAAAAGATGTCGAAAGAGCGCTCTCCGCGGGCAGTCTGCTCGACCACCATCGGCACCAGAGAGTTGCTGAACACCTCGAGGGGATCACGATCCCGAATGGCCATGCTGTCTGTTCCTCAATGCCCGATGGGCTTTCTTCTGCTTCCTAACATGGACCCGACATGTCGTTCCGTCAAAGGGAGCAGGCAGGAAAAAACGGGCACCCCGAAGAGCGCCCGCTGGATCCCGCGCCGAAAGATCAGAGTTCGGCGGGCGGGATTTCGGCCAGTTCTTCCGGCGTCACTTCCTTGTCGGTGACGTCAGCCAGCTCGATCAGGTAATCGACGACCTTGTTTTCCAGGATCGGGCCACGGAGCCCTTCGACAGCCTGCGGGTTCTTGGAGAAGAACTCGAAAACCATCTGTTCCTGACCCGGGTAACGCTGGGCTTCCTGCTGCATCGCACCCAGAAGCTCTTCACGGGAAACCTGGATTTCCTGCTTGCGGCCAATCTCAGCCAGCAGCAGACCCAGCTTCACGCGACGCTCGGCAATGCGACGGTAGTCGGCCTTGAGGGTCTCTTCGTCCTTACCAGCATCTTCTTCGTCCAGACGACCGGCCTTGCGGTCTTCCTCGACGCGGGCCCAAATCTGGTTGAACTCGGCGTCAACCATGCTGGACGGTGCTTCGAAGTCCGTCTTCTCGGACAGTGCGTCCAGAAGATCGCGCTTGATGCGCAAACGCGAAAGCTGCTGGTATTCACCCTCAGCTTGTTCCGTGATGATCTTGCGGATCTGTTCGAGGTTCTCGAAACCGATCGTCTTGGCAAGCTCGTCGTCGCTGGCCGGATCAACAGCCTTCTTCAGGGACTTCGCCTTAATGTCGAAGGTCACGGCCTTGCCGGCCAGCTCTTCAGCCTGATAGTCGGCGGGGAACGTCACGTTGATAACGCGCTCTTCGCCAGCCTTCATGCCTTCCATCTGCTCGGCGAAGCCGGGGATGAAGCCTTCGCCGCCGATTTCGACATTCACATCGTCAGCCGTGCCACCGTCGAACGGCGTACCGTCCAGCTTGCCCACAAAGTCAACGCAGACGACATCGCCCTGAGCGGCTGCGCGGTCTTCTTCGATCGTCTCGAACTTGCGGCTGCGACGGGCAACGTCGTTCAGGGCCTTCTCGACGGTCTCTTCGCTGACCTTGGCGCCAAGGCGCGTCAGCTTCAGGCCAGACAGGTCGGGAACTTCGATTTCCGGGAGAACTTCGGTCTCAACCTTGAATTCGAGATCCTTGCCGTCTTCGATGGCGGAAACCACTTCGACCTTCGGCTGCATCGCCGGACGAACATTCTGCTCTGCAAACAGCTTGGTCGTGGCGTCATTGATGACTTCTTCCAGCAGCTCCGCATTCACGGAATCGCTGTAACGCTGTTTGACGAGGGAGGCCGGCACCTTGCCCGGACGGAAGCCCGGAAGCTTGATCGTCTTGGCGACTTCAGCGAGTCGTGCATCGCGACGGACCTGCAGGTCGGCAGACGGGACAACGACGGTGAAGGCGCGCTTAAGTCCTTCGTTGAGCGTGGGCGTAACCTGCATGAGCCAGGCGATCCTCTCGGTCGGTAGGTTGGTCAAATCTCTTTCTCGGGAAGCCGGGCTTGGTGCGGGCGGAGGGACTTGAACCCCCACGACTTGCGCCACCAGAACCTAAATCTGGCGTGTCTACCAATTTCACCACGCCCGCAGCGCTCGGCCTCCAGGCTCGTGTTACCGAACCTCGGATGCGCGGCCTTTAGCGCATGAAACGCGACTTCACAACAGTGATCCGGTCGCCTTTTTATCTAATGCCTCCCGCGCCAGACGCGTGGCGGTCGCCCTTGCCTGCCCTAGAGGGAGATCCAGATCCTCGGCCAGGGGCCAGCCGCCATGCACTTTCCCGGCCTCGATTCCAGCTTCCCCATGCAGCCAGACGCCTGCGCAGCAGGCTTCCCAGACATCCATCCCCGCCGCAAGAAGGGCTGCGATCACACCCGTGAGGGTATCCCCCGAACCCGCCGTCGCCAGAGCAGACGACGCATGCGTATTGATGGCAACCCGACCATCCGGAGCAGCAATGATTGTGTCAGGCCCCTTCATGACGACAACAGCATTGATACGCTTTGCAGCAGCCTGCGCGACATCCAGACGACTGCCTTCGACCGGTCCGAAGAGTTTGCGAAACTCTCCGATATGGGGCGTGACGGCAACAACCCCTTTCAGCCGCGACAGATCCTGCGATCCCCATGCCAGTGCACCGGCATCCGCCAACACGATCCGGTCGGCCTTGAGAAGCTGCGGAAGGGTCGTAGCAACTTCGTCTTCGGTCAGGCCGGGACCGCAGATCCAGACCTTACGACGCGCATCTTTCAGCAATTCGGAAAGCGGCGCCTCGTCCACGATCAGACCAGGATCACCGAGTCGATAGGCCGAAGCCCCCTCACCCGCCGCAATTCGCACAAGACCCGCCCCGCTGCGGCGCGCCCCGCGAGCCGCAAGCCGGGCCGCACCGGGCATTTCAGCCCCACCACACAGACTGACGACACCACGGTGGTATTTATAGTCCCCATCCCCCGAAAGCGGCAAACTCCACAGGCCAGGCTCGTTATGCTGCACAAGCGGCGTAACGCCGTCCCATGCCGCTTCAGGCATGCCTATATCGGCGCAAATCACCTCACCACACAGATCAGAACCAGGTTGCAGGACATGCCCGGGGCGCAGACGAACAAAAGTCACCGTGAACTTACAGCCGCGGGCCTTTCCGAGGATCTCACCCGAGGCCCCAGCCACGCCGCTCGGCATATCGATGGCAACGACCTCCCGGGCAGCCGCAAGAACAGCCGCAACATCATCCGCAACAGGGCGCTTCAACCCCGAACCGAAAACCGCATCCACCACCAAATCAGCCCCCGCCAATTCCTCAGCTGTGAACGGCACCATAGAACCAGCCCAGCGGGCAGCCATGTCGGCAGCAGGCGTCCCGAATTTGGGAGCAGAAAGCGCGGCAACGCGGACAGACCAACCCCAGCGTGCGAGATTGCGGGCTACGACATAGCCGTCTCCACCGTTGTTTCCCGGCCCGCAGGCAATCGTGACACGACACGGCGAAAAACGGTTACGGATAACGCGTGCAGCGGCCCAGCCGGCATTTTCCATCAGACGTGTAGATGGAAGGATGGCAGCAGCCGCATAATCCATGCGGTCGCTCTCCTCGGGCATTAGCAATGCGAAAGGATGGCGAGACACAGGAGCGAATATTACAGGGCGGGACATCTCGAGGGCGTTCTCCTGCTGGTTTTATGACAGCAAAGCATGAGCGGCTGTTACGTTGCCTCTTACGGCCCCCCTCAATTCCGCTTCCCTCTGGCGCTAAGGGGCTTGCGTCGGGTATTCAAGGGAAATGCTTCGGGAATGTTCTTTCCCCTTTTTTTCCATTTTCAACCATGACGAGGATCAATGACAGGGTCGATCATCTGGAGCCTCGTGCTCGCAATCCATCTGCTGTGCATGACATACTGGGTCGGCGGTTCGATCTACTCAACACTCGTTGTCCGCTCCACGGTCGGACTGCTGGATCCGGGACCACGTAACTCCGTCCTGCTTCAGGGTTACACGCGCTTTTTCCGCGGCCTCTATCAGGTCGTCCCGTTCTCGCTACTGAGCGGCTGGGGCCTGATTTTCCATGAAGGCGGATTTGCAGCCGTGCCCTGGCCGGTCAATGCGATGCAACTTCTGGGCCTCGCTATGGCGGCAATTTTCATCCTGACCGTCCAAGGCCCCTTCCGTCGGGCCCGACGCGCCATGCGCCCCCAGCCCGCGCTATTCGACACCCTGCGCAGCCGCACCGCCATGATGGCGGGACTGGGTGTCCTGACCATTCTTGTCGCCGCAATGGCACGCGGCATGTGAAATCGTAAGCGATACGGCGCTTGAAGGGCCGTATCGCTTGCCATTCCCGCTATTTATCGATAACGCACCAGTTATAGCTGCGGGCAATTGCCCCGCCCTCAACTCCGGCCTTCATCCATTCGGGTGTGCGCCGTCAAAGAGAGTCTCGAGAGTCATTTGAGCGCGAAAACGACCTCCGGTCCTTCCAAGCCCCGTACGACTGCAACGCCCAGACGCGGACGCCCCTCTGGTTCACGTGCTGCCGCAGCCGCAACGTCACCGACTGTTGCCGATGAAGGCGAAACGTCTCCGGTAACGGAAACTCCTGCCGCCAAGGCTCCCCGCACGCGCCGCACGAAGACTGCGGCAATGGCGATGGAAAAAACGGCGGAACTAAAGGCACCTGCACGCCGGACCCGCAAAACAGCCACGCCTGCTACCGAATCCGCGAGTGAAAGCGAAGTCCCTACTCCGAAAACGGCAGGACGCCCCAAAAAAGCTGTTATAGAACCGGAAGCCGCGACCAAGCCTGCCCAGGCATCTGTAGCCGCACCTGCCCCGCGCCGTCGCTCCACAAAAAAAGTCGAGACCGTGACCGAAGAAGCCGAGGCGGCCCCCAAACGCCGTGGCCGTCCGCGCAAGACGCCGGTTATGGAACAGCCCGCCACCGAAGTTGTGCCGGAGGAAACCCCAGAATCTCCTGCAGCGCCGCGTCGTCGCGGCCGTCCGCGCAAGGTGGATGTCGCAGTTGCAGAGGCCAAGGCAGAGGCCCCCGTCGAAAAGAAAACGCGTCCCTCCCGTCGCAAGGCCTCCGCCCCTGTCGTGGAAGCCCCGGAACCCGCTGCCGAAGAAACCCCTGCCGTTCAGATCGAACTCTCGAAGAGCGAAAAGCCTGCGCGTCGTCGCCGTACCAAAGCGCCTGCTGCAACACCGGCTGTCGTTGAAGAAACCGTTGATCCCTCCGCCGTCGTTGAGACCGCCGTGGTTGCCGAAGACGTTTCCGACAGGCCACGCTTTGCCGATCTGGGTTTGGGCGAGTCGATCATGCGAGCCATTGAGGAGCTTGGTTACGAACACCCCACTCCCATTCAGGCCCAGGCCATTCCCGAAGTCCTGAAGGGCCATGACGTTCTGGGTGTCGCCCAGACCGGAACCGGCAAAACTGCCTCTTTCACACTGCCGATGCTCCAAAAACTGGCCGGCTCACGTGCCCGCGCCCGGATGCCGCGCTCTCTGATCCTGGAGCCGACGCGAGAGTTGGCATTGCAGGTTGCCGAGAACTGCAAGCTCTATGGCAAGTATCTGCGTCTGACCCATGCGCTGCTGATCGGTGGCGAGAGCATGACCGAACAGCGCGACGTTCTGAACCGCGGCGTAGATGTGCTGATCGCGACTCCGGGCCGTTTGCTCGACCTGTTCGGACGCGGTGGCCTGCTGCTCACGCAGACCAGCACGCTCGTGATCGACGAAGCCGACCGTATGCTGGACATGGGCTTCATCCCCGATATCGAAAAAATTGTGGCATTGCTGCCCGGCCATCGCCAGACCCTCTTCTTCTCCGCCACGATGGCACCGGAAATCCGCCGTTTAGCCGATGCTTTCCTCCGACACCCGGTGGAAATCACGGTGGCGCGCCAGTCTTCCGTAGCCACGACGATCGAAGAAGCTCTGGTTATTGTGCCGGAGGACGAAAAGCGTCGCACACTTAAGAAGCTGCTGCGTCGTGAAAACGTCCAGAGCGCCATCGTGTTCTGCAATCGCAAGCGCGATGTGGACATGATCCAGCAGTATCTGACCAAGCATGGCATCGAAGCCGGTCATCTTCACGGAGATCTGGCCCAGTCCCTTCGCTTCTCGACGCTTGAACGTTTCCGCTCTGGCGACCTGAAGTTCCTGGTATGCTCGGACGTGGCAGCGCGCGGCATCGATATCGGCGGCCTGTCGCATGTCTTCAATTATGATCTACCGTTCAATGCGGAAGATTATGTGCATCGCATCGGACGGACCGGTCGTGCAGGTAACGAAGGCCATGCCTTCAGTCTGGCAGCCCCGCGCGATCGCAGACTGCTGGAAGCCATCGAGACACTGACAGGCAAGGTGATTGCACGCCCAGTTCTTGAAGGCATCACAACCGTTGACTGGGCTCCCGAAGACGGTGAACGCCGCCCGCCCGAGACCGCGACTCCTGCACCGCAGGACGTGGCGGAAGAAGGAGAGCAGCGGCCCCGCAAGCGCCGTCGTGGCGGTCGCAATCGCAATCGTGGCGATCGCGACGAAAACGAGACCGTTCAGCAGGTCACACCCACCTCTGTCGCGGCGATCGAGGCCCCCGTCAGCCACCGTTCGGTTGAACTGGCCCCTGCTTTCGAAAACGATGGGCCAAAGACAGGGTTTGGGGGTGATACGCCCGCTTTCATGCTGGTCCCGCGCCGCAGAAAAGTCATAGTTCCCGGTAGCAACGATCCTGCTGCTCCTGTTCAGCATGATGGGCGCCATTACGGTAATGAATGACACCTTGACCGGAGTTGCAGAACTCCGGATTGAAGGACTGGGTGCGGCAGGCGACGGCATCGCGCATCTTGATGGCCAGACCGTTTTCATCCCGGGTACTCTGCCCGGGGAAGACGTCCGGGTCCGCCTCGCTCCCTCCCATCCCGAACTCATTGACATCGTTCACGCATCACCCGACCGCGTCATCCCCCTGTGCGACCTGTTTGGCGAATGCGGCGGCTGTGCATTACAGCACCTCTCCCTCCCAGCTCTGCTGGGCTGGAAGACGCAGCGCGTCACACAGGCCCTCACAGCAGCGGGTTTCACAGATCTGCCGCCTGCACGGATGTTCCAGACAACGCCAAAAACCCGGCGCCGCATGGATTTTGCTGTTCAGCGCGTGCCGGGCGGCGTGATCATCGGGCTGCATCGCCGCAATGGTGATCCCGTGGACATGACGGAATGCCATGTCCTGCATCCCGAAATTTTTGGACTTCTTACCCCTCTGCGTGAAGTTCTTGGAAATCTGGGTGCACTGACGGGCCGCGGGAGCCTGATGGTCAACCTGCTCGACAGTGGACCAGACCTCACACTGCAGACCCCCGCTCCCTTGACGAGTGCTGACCGCATCAAACTGGCAGCCTTTGCCCGCGAGCATAACCTGTCGCGAATTTCCTGGCAGGATCCGAAAGATCTGGGTATCGAGACAGTGGCCCAGTCCGGCCCGGTCCGGGAAGATTTTGACGGTGTGATCGTCTCCCCGCCTCCCTCTGCCTTTCTTCAGGCGACCGCTGATGCCGAGAAGACTATTGTCGCCGCCGTTGTCGACGGCTTGCCGTCACTCAACAAAAAGGATGTGACGGTCGAACTGTTTGCCGGATGTGGCACCCTGACCTTCCCGATGTCCGAAAAAGGCCGTGTCATGGCCTATGAAGGCAATCTGGCGGCTGCACACTGCCTGAAAGCTGCCTCCGGTGGACGCCGCGTTGATGGGTTTCATCGGGATCTGGGGCGCCAGCCGCTTCTGCCACACGATCTAAAATCAACACGGGCCGTGGTTCTTGATCCGCCTTACGCAGGTGCGGGCGCACAAACGGCGCCCCTGGCCAAGTCGGCCGTGCCGGACATCGTTTACGTGAGCTGCAACCCAGCGGCACTTGAAAAAGACGCTAAAGCTCTGTGGAACGCAGGATTCTCGGTCATCGGCCTGACGATTGTGGACCAGTTCCTATGGTCCACAGAAGTCGAGGCTGTGGTCGTGCTGTCACGGGACGTGAAGCGAATCAAACGTGAAAACTCTCGCCGCAGCCGCAGCGACCTTTCTCGTTCGGATTCCTGAACGTAAAACCGGATTCGAGGTCCTTGACCTCGTAATCCATGACAGTACCGGTCAGGAACAGGGTCGCCTTGCGATCTACCAGCAGGGTTACACCCTGATCCTCGACCCGCTCATCGGTTAGCTCTGGGGCCGTCACAAAATTCATTTCATAAGATAGCCCCGAGCATCCGCGCGTTCCCACACTGATACGCAGAAGCTGGCCCTGATGGGAGCTGGCATAAAGAGCTTTGAGACGCTTGGCTGCCTGATCGGACAGTGCCATGAGAGCGGGCAGCGAGCGGCGCGTTGCGACGTCGGACATAAATGCTTCTTTCCAGATCAAAACATATTAAGAGCAAGCCGGGCATCATCGCTCATGCGGCTCATATCCCATGGCGGATCCCAGACGATTTCGACAGTAGCCTGACTGACACCCGGAACATGAGAGACAGCATCGCGCACCATCTCCGGCAATTCCTGTGCGCTGGGGCAGTTCGGCGCCGTCAGCGTCATCTCAATATGTACGCGGCCATCATCATGCAGGTCGATCGCGTAGATCAGGCCGAGCTCATAGATGTTGACCGGGATCTCCGGATCATACACCGTCGCGATCGCCGCGATGACCGCTTCCTGATCGGGTGCCGTTCCTGTTGCAGAAACGGCAGCTGTATCTTCACTGGTTGTGATATCGGTCATGGCTTCACTCATGCGAGCATCATCCGGGCCCGTTCAAGCCCTTCGATCAGCGCATCGATCTCTTCAGTCGTGGTGTAGATGCCAAAACTGGCACGTGCGGTGGCATGAACGCCAAGACGACGCACCAGAGGTTCAGCACAATGCTGCCCGGCGCGGATGGCAATTCCGAGCTGATCCAGCAAGGTTGCCAGATCATGTGGGTGCGCACCGTCCATGACGAAGGAGATTACGCCCCCGCGCTCTTCAGGTTCGCCCAAAATGCGCAAACTATTGATCCCACGCATCTTTTTCAGCGCATAAGAGGTCAGGTCAGCTTCATGGTACGAAATGGCATCATAACCGATCTCTTCCACAAAACGGACAGCCGCCCCAAGACCGATCGTCTCCAGAATGGCAGGTGTACCGGCCTCAAACTTGTGAGGAACATGCGCCCAGGTAGCGCGCTCGAAAGACACGTTCTGAATCATGTCACCACCGCCCATAAAAGGCGGCATGATGTCCAGCAGCTCCATCTTCCCCCAGAGCACCCCAATCCCCGTAGGGCCATAGAGCTTATGACCCGTGAAGGTGAAGAAATCCGCTCCAATGGCTTGCACGTCAATCTTGCGATGAACGACCGACTGAGACCCGTCCAACAAAATGCGCGCGCCATAAGCATGGGCGATTTCCGCCAGTTTCCTGACCGGCGTAATCGTTCCCAGCACATTGGACATGTGCGTAACGGCAACAAGCGCCACCTTCCCATCCGACAGAAGCGCTTCGTAAGCGTCCAGATCAATATCGCCAGCATCATTGATAGGAGCGACACGCAGCTCGATACCCGCACGATCCCGCAGCATAAGCCAAGGCACGATATTAGCGTGATGCTCAAGCTCGGAAATCAGAACTGCCTGCCCGGGCTTCAGCATACTGCCAAAACTGTGCGCCACGAGGTTAATGGCCTCGGTGCTGTTACGGGTAAAAACGATTTCCCGATGATCGGGCGCATTTAGAAGACGGGCCACGTCATGACGGGCACGCTCATAGGCTTCCGTCGTGCGCTCGCTCATCCAATGTAAGCCACGATGAATGTTGGCATACTGGTGATACGCCGCGTCCCGCATGGCCTCGATCACGTCATCCGGCTTCTGGGACGAAGCCGCGCTATCGAGAAAGACCAGAGGCCGGCCATGAACGGTTTCGTTCAGGATCGGGAAATGGGAGCGAATTGCCGACAGGTCCATCCCAGTAGGGCGGTCAGTAGAGGTCATGAGGTCATGCTCCGCAGCAGCAGATCACGCAGCCCCTCATCGGAAACCAGATCCAGCGCATCGATCAGGAATGCACGCACAAGCATATCCCGTGCATCCGTTTGCGGAATACCCCGGGAGCGCAGATAAAAGAGCTGCTCGTCATCAAGTGCACCGACAGTGGCGCCGTGACTGCACTTGACGTCGTCAGCGTAAATTTCCAGCTCGGGCTTACTGTTGATCTGCGCCTTTTCAGACAGCAGAAGCGCCTGGTTCATCTGATAGCCATCAGTTTTCTGGGCCACGCGATCAACAAGGATCTTGCCCTGGAAAACACCCTGCCCGGCGTCGGACAGAACCGTCTTGACGGTCTGGCGCGAGCTCCCATCAGGAGCGGCATGATGGATCATGGATGTCAGGTCGTTCAGGCGCTGGCCATCGACGATCTGTACGCCATTCACATGCGCCATGGCGTGAGGTGCACCCAGTGTCACGACAGCTTCATGACGCGCAAGGCTGCTACCCTGATTCAGGGTAAAGCTGTCATATTCGCCCTTCTCCGCCACATCGGCCGAAACGATGGCGAGATGCGTGGCGGTCAGGCTCTCACGCTGCACCTTGACATGACGGAGCGTCGCCTCCTTGCCCACAACAATGTCAAAGCGCGGGTTGGCGATATAACGCCCCTCACCTGCACTGACGTCATACAGTGTCAAGGACGCGCCGTCTTCCAGTACGATCCGGTGCTGAAGATGCGTCGAAACATCCTGCCCATTAGAGAGGCTAACGAGCGTCAGCAGACCCGCATCCGTTCCAGCGGGTATTCGAATATCGAGACCTCTTTCACCCAGCGCCGTATTTAGCGTTGCGGAAAACACCCCCTTGAGCGGAGAAACGTTTTCCGAAGCCCGCTGAGCAACTTCCGGAAAAGCCGATAACGCATCCAAAAGCTGACCATTGCCATAGACCACACGGACGCCCGTTTCAGGCAAGATCAGATGATTCAGCAGCGCAGTGGCGGTTTCGGTCGTCAGGGACGCAGCCTTTTGCCACACCGTATCCGCGATCGAACGAAGTGGCGTATAACGCCAGGCTTCAACGCGGCGCGTCGGCAGCCCCGTTTCGGCCAGAGCCGCACCTTGCCCGGCGGCACGTGCAACAAACGCCTCCAGAGCGGGAACAGCGTTCTGCATTACGGTGGGAGCTCCGCTCACGCTGCTGCCTCGAGGAACTGGGTATAACCCTGCTTCTCAAGTGTCTTGGCGATATCGGGACCGCCACTGTGGATGATGCGGCCATGCGCCATAACATGCACGCGGTCCGGCACAATGTAATCGAGCAGACGCTGATGATGGGTGATAACCAGAGCCGAAAAATCCGGGCTGCGCAGGGAATTCACGCCTTCAGCGACAATACGCAGGGCGTCAATGTCCAGACCACTGTCCGTCTCGTCAAGAATAGCAAAAGACGGCTGAAGCAGACGCATTTGAAGCACTTCATTGCGCTTCTTCTCGCCGCCCGAAAAGCCGACATTAACTGCACGCTTGAGCATGTCGTCGGACATGGAGAGATGCTTGGTCTCGGCACGAACAGCCTTGAGAAAAGCCACTGCATCCATTTCGGCTTCACCACGCGCCCGACGAACGGCGTTTACGGCCGTACGCAAGAAATTCGCATTATTCACACCGGGAAGTTCGACCGGTGACTGGAATGCCAGAAACAAACCCAGCGCAGCGCGTTCTTCGGGCTCAAGAGCCAGCAGATCCTGTCCCTTGAAAGTGGCTGACCCACCCGTCACTTCGTAGTCGTCACGACCGGCAAGCACATAAGACAGCGTGGATTTACCAGAGCCATTTGGCCCCATGATCGCGTGGACTTCACCCTTGGGGATTTCGAGGTCGAGCCCCTTGAGAATGTCCTTGGGCGTACCGTCGGCGTCGATGCGGGCCTGAAGACCCTGAATTTTCAGAAAATCGCTCATATTAACCCACACTTCCTTCGAGGCTGATCTGCAGAAGCTTCTGCGCCTCGACCGCGAATTCCATCGGGAGCTCCTTGAGCACCTCGCGGCAGAAACCATTGACGATCAGACCAACTGCATCTTCTTCCGACAGGCCGCGCGAACGACAGTAGAAGAGCTGGTCTTCGGAGATTTTGGACGTGGTCGCTTCATGCTCCACGCGCGCCGTCATGTTACGGCTTTCAATATAAGGTACTGTGTGCGCACCGCACTGATCGCCAATCAGCAGACTGTCGCACTGCGTAAAATTGCGTGCGTTACGCGCTTTGGGCTGCATGCGGACCAAACCACGATAGGTGCTATCAGAGTGCCCAGCGGAAATGGTCTTGGCGATAATCGTCGAGCGCGTGTTCGGCGCCAGATGGATCATCTTCGTCCCTGTATCGGCCTGCTGGTGATTATTGGTCACCGCAACTGAATAGAACTCGCCAACCGATCCCTCACCGGCCAGCACGCAGGACGGGTATTTCCACGTAATGGCAGAACCGGTCTCAACCTGCGTCCAGGAAATCTTGGAGCGCGCGCCACGACAGATGCCACGCTTGGTCACAAAATTGTAGATGCCACCCCGACCTTCGTCATCGCCCGGATACCAGTTCTGGACGGTGGAATACTTGATTGAGGCATCTTCCATCGCGACAAGCTCGACCACAGCTGCATGAAGCTGGTTTTCGTCACGCTGTGGCGCCGTGCAGCCTTCCAGATAGGAGACGGTGGCACGATCTTCCGCGATGATAAGCGTACGCTCGAACTGTCCCGTATTGCGCGCATTGATGCGGAAATAGGTGGACAGCTCCATCGGGCAGCGGACGCCCTCAGGGATGTAGACGAAGGAGCCATCCGTAAAGACAGCAGAGTTCAGGGCTGCAAAGAAATTGTCCGACACCGGAACCACCGTGCCCAGATATTTCTGGACCAGTTCGGGGTGTTCACGGATTGCGTCGGAGATCGGACAGAAAATCACGCCGGCTTCCGCAAGCGTCTTGCGGAAGGTCGTCGCGACGGACACGCTGTCAAAAACGGCATCCACGGCAACAGGCATACGCTCTTCTGCGCCTTCGACACCGGCAAGCAAAGCCTGTTCATGCAGAGGAATACCCAGTTTGGCATAGGTCTTGAGCAGCTCGGGATCGACTTCATCGAGGCTCTTGGGCCCCGGCTTCTTCTTCGGTTGCGCGAAATAATGCGCGTCCTGGTAGTCGATCGGCGGATGATGGATATGAGCCCAGGTCGGCTCTTCCATTTCCAGCCATGCGCGAAAGGCCTTCAGACGCCAGTCCAGCATCCACTGTGGCTCACCCTTGCGCTCGGAGATCAGGCGAACCGTCTCCTCGTTGAGTCCTTTGGGCGCGATATCCATCTCGATATCGGTCTCGAAACCCCATTCGTAGCTGGATTTCGCGAGTTTTTCGACTGTCTCGCGGGTTTCCGTCACGGCTGGCATGGTGTGTTGTCCTTAACTGACCGCGTCGGTCACGGAAGAAGTCTTCGCCCCGGCGGGGGCGACAGGTGCAGACGCGAGGCCGCGCCTTGGCAGACGTTCCGCGTGGCGGCCCATATCTGCCAGTGTGATGCTGTTAAGTGTTTTGAGGATGGCGTCATTTACGACATCCCACTGTCCCGACAGGCCGCACAGCGAACTGTGCTCGCACTCGCGTCCGTCACAGCAGGCCGTGATAGCGATCGGGCCGTCTACAGCCGCAATAACGGTTGCGACCGTCACGGTTTCAAGCTCGCTGGAAAGACGGTATCCGCCACGGGCGCCACGATGGGACAGGACCAGACCACTGGAGGCCAGACCTTTAAGAAGCTTGGCGACGGTAGGTTCAGGGACGCCAGTTTCCACCGCAAGGGCTGCTGCTGTTGCCAGTCCTTCGTGACGACCGAGATGGACCAGAAGAACAGTGGCGTAATCGGCCAGTTTTGACAGCCTCAGCATCGCTTGCACACTCACATCTTGCTCTAATTCAAGACTTGGTAAGTCCTGATTTGTTCCAAATGACCCAATCCCGGGCAAAGGTCAAGACTTCAGTATCCCCCTCGTCTCCGAACATGGAATGTTACACACCAAAAAACAGTCGGGAAACGCCGTCGAGCGCCGCTCCGGCAAGGAAACCAACGACAGTGCCATTTATACGAATATAGGCCAGATCACGACCCACTCGCGACTCCAGCCGGGCCGCCAGATCGTTTCCGTCCCAGCCCGCCATAACGGCCGCGATAAACCCCGAGAGCTTTTCACGCAGGCCGGGCAGGATCCGCTGAACGGTGCTTTCAACAGCCTGATTGACCTTCAAACGCAGGGATTCATTGGAGCGCAGGGCACTGGCCAGCTGAACAATCGCCGCATCGATAACAGTAGCGCTCCAGCCGTCCTCGCGTCCGCTGTCTTCCTCGACCATGCGCCGCAGACGCTCCCATAGCTCCGAACTCCATCCTTTAAGGCTGGTATGCGTCAGAACAGATGTGATCGTGTCGGCCATATCCTTGCGCCGGGCAGGATCATTTTCAATACGGTCGATTTCACCCCGGACCCAGGTGGTGAACCCGTGCCGCAGTTCCGAGTCCATCGGATCAACCCGCTCAAACTCGGCATGGAGCGCCATGAGGACACGACTGGCGACTGACCCACCGATCGCCCAGCCCAGAAAACGCCCCCCCTGCTCGCGCACTCGTTCTTCTACAAAATGACGCAGATCAGACTCACGGGAGGTCACAGTCGTCTTAATGCGCTCCAGCAGAAAGGACAGGACCTCCTGATGCATCTCGCTGTTCACCATCGCCCGCATGCCACGAGAAACGAGGGGAGCCATTTCCTCGCCATTCAGCAGAACCGGAAGCGCGCGAGAAATGGCGGTCTTGGCGCGCCCGTCTTCCATCCGATCGAACATCACCGGGATGGCGGAGCGCATGCTGGTGACGAGCGTCTGTCGATTCGCCGGGTCATTCAGCATGTCGGCAATCAGGCTGGAGAGGTCAATTTTCGACAGGGCGCGGCGAACATCATCCTCAGTGAAGAACTGACCGGAAATGAAACGTCCCAGCGCCTGACCGAGCCGTTCTTTCTGCCGCGGCAGAATGGCCGTATGAGGAATGGGCAGACCCAGCGGATGACGGAACAGGGCCGTAACCGCAAACCAGTCGGCAAGACCACCAACAACGCCTGCCCGCGACCCGGCGCGCAGCAGGCTAAAGGCAAGACTACCGTCCCCGATATGACGGGCGGCTGCGAGTGTCGTTCCCGCAGCGAGAATACCCATGCCGACGAGCAAGCCACCGGCCATGAACCTGGGTGAGAAAGCTGTGGTGCTGGATTTCCGGGAAACGGATGGGGTCGTGTCCGCGTGCATGAGCGCACCGATAGCATCATCCTCCCGTGCTGTCGCGTCCAGAGCAAGGTTGCACTTGGTGACAGGGCATGAAAAGTATTGCGCCCCGTCTTCGTCCCATTTCTCCGCAGAAGCGAGACTGCTCCCGATGTCTGACTGCGCCTCCCGGCTCGATCCGTCCCTCCATGACCGTATTAACGCAATGACGTCACGGCTTCTCCATGAGCGCGATGGTCTCGCAGACCTGATTGCGTCCATTAGCCAGGGCCTGTTGGACGACGACCGGAGCGAGAACAGGACGCAACTGGACGAAATCGAGAATGTCATCCGCGCCCTGCGTGACGAGCATTTCATGGAACGGGCCGCACATCTGCGCTCCTATATCGGGCTCGATACTGCTGCTCCCCAAGGCCGCCTCGAAGCCGTGGCAAAACGCCTTGTCGATCAGGCCCCCGATGCCGTCTCCCTGACGGTGCCGCAGATTGCCGCCGTCTTTACCGCCCACCCGACCTTTGCACTGGCGGACGGCGTCTATGAGATCCTGACGCAGCGTGCTGAAAATCCGGAACAGCCAGTGCCGTGCCTGAAGACGCATCGCCGTCCGGCCCCCCCAACACTGGCGCAGGAACAGGCGCTGGCGCTGGCAGCCATTCTGCGGGGGCGCGATGCGCTCGACGATCTGACCGAAGCACTGCTGCAGGAAATGTCCCAGCGCTGGTCTGACGAGGGCAGTCAGGTCGATCCCTCGCCCGTCATCCTCGCAAGCTGGGTCGGGTTCGACACCGACGGCCGGAACGACATCGGCTGGTGGGACACGCTGCGGATCCGGCTTGAGCTGAAATCCTCCCAGCTGCATCGTCTCACGGACGGACTCGAACGCCTGGGCCTGCAGGACAGCGCACTCGCCATGCGGGCGCGCCGGGCGATCGAAGCCGTAAAAACACAGCACGCCGCCTGCCCGACCGGCAAGGATGCTGCTCCGGAAATCATCAAGGATTTTGCCCAGACACTGATTGCCTGCCGAGACAAGGCGCTGCTCGACGCCACCGAACTTCTGCCACTGTTCCAGGACGCGGCGGTCGAGCTGGATGATGAAGCCAGACTGCACCTGCGGACCATCCGTGCCGGCTTCATGAACCATGGCCTCGGGATCGCCCGAATCCATACAAGGCTAAATGCCGCACAGATCTACAATGTAGCCCGCACCCGGCTTGGCCTGACCGATGATCCTGCCCTGCCCTCACGCCGTCGCGTTCTGCTGGCCAAAATCGACGAGGCCCTTTCGGATCTGAAACCCCGCGCTGTGGATTTCGGATCCCTGCTGGTCGAGCCCGCATCAGCCGCACGACTGATGATGACGATGGCGCAGATCCTCAAGCACATCGATTCTGGCTCGCCCATCCGCTTCCTCATTGCCGAGACCGAAAGCGGCTATACGCTGCTCGCCACGCTCTGGCTGGCACGCCTGTTCGGGATCAAGGACCACCAGATCGAGATATCACCGCTGTTCGAGACGGAAAGCGCGCTTGAGAACGGCGAGACCATTCTGGAAGAAGCTTTCCGCTCCAGTCACTGGCGCGATTATCTGCGAGCAAACGGCCGCCTGTCGCTTCAGTTCGGATACTCCGACTCAGGCCGTTACGTCGGACAGCTCGCAGCGACCAATCTGGTCGAACGGTTGCGCATGCGGACCCTTTCCCTGCTGGCGGAACACGGCCTTGAAGACGTGTCCCTGACGTTGTTCGACACACATGGCGAAAGCATCGGACGGGGGGCGCATCCGTTCAGCCTGCGCCAGCGTCTGGACTATTTCTCCCCCGCCCGTACGCGTCTTGCCATGCGCGAGGCCGGGATCGGCTGCCGGGTGGAAACCGCATTCCAGGGTGGAGACGGCTACACGCTGTTCGGCACGAAGGCCCTTGCAGCCTCCACCATCGCAACGCTGGCAGAACATGTGGCCGATATCCCACTGGACACGAAAGATCCAGTTTATACGCGGCCTGACTTCGCATCGGATTTCTTTTCCACCATCGCGCTCGACATGGGCGCACTGGTCGACGATCCCGGCTATGCGGCACTACTAAGCGCATTCGGTCCAGCCTTAATCGATAAGACGGGGTCCCGTCCTTCCGCACGCCAGTCGGACGCGGCAACGGTCACACGCATCACTCATCCGGGACAGCTTCGCGCCATTCCCAATAACGCCATTCTTCAGCAACTCGGCTGGTGGGCGAATGTGCTGCATGGCCTTGGGAACGCAGCACAGCGTCATCCCGAAACATTCGAGCAGTTCGCCACGGAATCCTCGCGTTTCCGCGAAGCCATGGATTTCGCCCGTCAGGCCCTTGCGCACTCGGATCTGGACGTACTGCGGACGACGATCCATCAGCTTGATCCCGGAACCTGGCTGGACCGTGCAGCAAAAGCCCGGAGCGATGAAGAGCGTCAGAGCCTGCTGTGTATTTCGCACGGCCTGGAACTGCTGCGCTTCTGGGCCAATGGCCCGGCCATGTTCCGGCGCATCCAGGCGGATCATATCGCCCTGCGTGCAGCATGGCCGGATGCGCCCCGCATGGATGCACGCGAAAAGCTGCTTCATGCCATCCGCTTTGCCCTCATCGACCGGCTGTGGACGCTTTCAACCCGCATCCCCTATTTCGGGCCGCGCAATAGCCTGACACGCGAAGCAATCACGAACCTGATCCTCTGCCTAGATGTGCCGCGCGCGCTGCATCTGTTGGAGGATCTGTTCCCGATCAGCGCTCCAAGCGTTGCTAATCTCGACTTCGGGGAACCGGGTGATGCTGCTGAAGCCGCCGGTTTTGCGCGGGAGCATGAGGAGATTTTCGCGCCGCTGTCACGCTGCTTTGCACTAATGCGTGAGATCGGCGTGGCGATCATGCACGCCAACCGGGCTTTCGGATGAGGAATGATCCGCGGTCGCAACTCTTGTCGAGTGCGACCGCCTGCGGTTAGAAAGCTCGCGTCATAACATCCAACGGAAAGTTCCTCTGCATGCTTCGCAAGGCCCTTCTTCTGGGTGCAGCCATGATGGCTGTGCCTGCTCTAGCGGCAGGTCCTGCCACACCGGCGCCCAATGCTGACAGCGTGACGAACGGAACCGTAACGGTCAATGGCGCAACCATCCCCTACCGGGCAGTCGCAGGTACCATTCTGGTTCATGGCAACGACTACAACGATTCCGGCGATATCCTGGCCAAGCGTGGTACCAAGCTCGATGGCGGCAAGGATGACGATAGCAAGAACGCGCCCGTCGCCTCCATGTTCTACACCGCCTATTTCAAAGAAGGTGTTCCCGCCGAAAAACGCCCGATCACCTTCCTTTATAACGGCGGCCCTGGTTCAGCCTCCGTCTGGGTTCACATGGGCACCTTCGGCCCGCGCCGCGTAAACACGCCGGGTGACACCCATCTACCGGCCGCCCCCTATGCGCTCATCAACAACCCGCAATCCCTGCTGGACGTGTCAGACGTTGTCTTCATCGATGCGCCGGGCACAGGTTTCTCGCGTATTGCGGGCAAGGATGCTAACAAGGAGTTCATTGGCGTCGATGGTGACGCTGAAGCCTTTACGCACTTCATTTCGAAATTCCTGGCCAAGTATCACCGCTACAATTCGCCCAAATACCTATTCGGTGAGAGCTATGGCACGATGCGTTCGGCCGTAGTCATCAACGACCTGGAGCAGGACGAGAACATCGACTTCAATGGCGTTATCCTGCTGTCGCAGATCCTGAACTACGACAACAGCGATGACAGCCCGCAGTTCAATGCTGGCGTGGACGACCCTTATGTGCTGGCCCTGCCGACCTATGCAGCAACGGCGTGGTATCATCACTGCTTGCCGGCCGAACATCCGGACCTGAAGGCGTTCCTGCATGAAGTCGAGCATTTCGCACTGACCGACTACACGCTGGCTCTGCGTCAGGGTGCCGATCTGCCAGAAAACCAGCGCCAGGCCATTGCGGCGAAGCTACATGATTACACGGGCCTGCCCGTCGATTACATTCTGCGCGCAGATCTGCGCGTCAATGGCGGCGAATTCGACCAACAGCTTCAGGCAAAGACCGGTATGGCGACCGGCCGTTTGGACACCCGCTATTCAAGCCCGACAATCGATCCGATGAGCCAGGAAGTGGAATACGATCCGCAGTCCAGCGCTATCAGCTCGGCTTATGTCACGGTCTTCAACGACTATGTCCGCAACACGCTCAAATACGGCACGGACGAAGATTATCGCCTCTATAACAGTCAGGGCCACTGGGACAGCCATCACCGTCAGCCCGGCCACGGTTACCAGCCTAAGGGCGAACCTAACGTCATGACGGACCTGGCCATGGCAATGAAGACCAATCCGAATCTGCACGTCATGCTCAATGCTGGCTACTACGACCTCGCAACGCCTTATTTTGAAGGCGTGTACGAGATGAAGCATCTGCCGATGCCGAACAGCCTACAGAAGAACATCGAATATGCGCAGTACACGTCTGGCCACATGGTCTATGTGGACCCGGCGACCCTGCAGCAGCTTCATGACAACGTTGCAGCCTTCATCCGTCGGACAGACAATCTGCATTAATCTCTGACGGGACAGGACAAGGCGGCGCAGGGGCAACCTTCCGCCGCTTTTTTTGTGCTCCCCTTACGGACAGACCAGCCAATCCGCACAAAGGCGCAGTCAGGCCCGTTGAGCGCAAACTCGTACGTACTCCATGACCTGATCGAAGACCCTTCCTTCTCAAGCATCCGTCCCACGCAGGCCTCCGCCAGCGCATCCACATCCGGACGACGGAAATAAAGACGGAACGGATTGCTCACGGCCTCAACTCAGCCGGAAACAGGCTACGTCAGATGGTGTCCTTCTCCTTCCGCCGTTTCCAAAAGCCTATAGTTGGCTGAACTTCCCTCATGGGACGAAGAGCCGAAAGCCGCAAAACTGCTCTGCCTGCGCGAAATAATTCACCGACAGAATTGTAACGACGGATCTCCGGGATGCAGACTACGATGTCGGCTTCCTTGAATGGGAAATACAAAAAACCCCGCCAGATTGCTCTGGCGGGGTCTGATGTTTCACCGAGGCAAAGAAATCAGGCGGACTTCGCGATGATTTCGTCGGCCACGTTGCGAGGAACGGCCTCGTAGTGATGGAACTGCATAGTGAAGGACGCACGGCCCTTCGTTGCAGAACGCAGGTGCGAGATGTAGCCGAACATTTCCTTCAGCGGCACCTGCGCACGGATCATCACGGTCGAACCAGACGTTTCCTGGCTCTGAATGATGCCGCGGCGACGGTTAAGATCGCCCACCACGTCACCGACATGGTCGTTCGGAGTCGTGACTTCAACGTCCATGATCGGCTCGAGGATCACCGGACCGGCGTTCTTCATGCCTTCACGGAAGCAGGCCTTGGCGGCGATTTCGAAGGCTAGAGCCGACGAGTCAACGTCATGGTACTTACCGTCGAGCAGCGTGAACTTGAAGTCCACCGTCGGGAAGCCGGCGAGAACACCCGTGGTGCTCTGCATGCGGATGCCCTTTTCGACAGCCGGGATGTATTCCTTCGGAACCGTACCACCGACGACCTTGTTCTCGAAGATGATCTCATCCGGCTTGTCGGACGGAGCAAATTCGATCTTGACTTCAGCGTACTGACCCGAACCACCAGACTGCTTCTTGTGGGTGTAGGTCTCGACATGCGGCCGCGTGATCGTCTCACGATAAGCCACCTGCGGTGCGCCGATGTTGGCATCGACGCCGTATTCACGACGCAGACGGTCAACGATGATGTCCAGGTGAAGCTCGCCCATGCCGGACAGGATGGTCTGACCCGTTTCCTGATCGGTCTTGAGGTGCAGAGACGGATCTTCAGCCGTCAGCTTCTGCAGCGCCAGCGTCATCTTCTCGACGCCGTCCTTGGTCTTCGGCTCGACGGAGATGTCGATAACCGGAACCGGGAACTGCATACGCTCCAGAACCACCGGATCGGAAGCATCGGCAAGCGTGTCACCCGTGACGGTGTCCTTGAGACCCACGAATGCGGCGATGTCACCGGCACCAACGGACTTCACTTCCTGACGCTTGTCGGCGTGCATCTGGAACATGCGGCCGACGCGTTCCTTGTGACCCTTCGTCGTGTTCAAGATGGTGTCACCGGAATTCAGGACGCCACGATAAACGCGAACAAAGGTCAGCGTGCCGTACTTGTCGGAGATGATCTTGAACGCAAGGCCAGCGAACTTGCCATCCGGATCGACCGGGACGATCGGCAGGAAGTCTTCGTCGACTTCTTCACCTTCCGGCGGAGCAATACGGATGCCTTCGACTTCGTCAGGAGCCGGCAGGTAATCGATGACCGCGTCGAGCAGGGGCTGAACGCCCTTGTTCTTGAACGCCGTACCGCACATGACGGGACGGAATTCACCGGAAATCGCACCCTTCTTGATGCACTTCTTCAGGGTTGCGACATCAACGTCGCCCTTCTCGAAGTACTCTTCCATGGCAGCGTCGTCGACGGCGAGAGCCGTGTCGAGCAGAACCTGGCGGGCTTCGTCAGCCTTTTCCTTCAGGTCAGCCGGGATCTCTTCGTAGTGGAACTTGGCGCCGAGTTCGCCGCCTTCCCACACGATGGCACGCATCTCGACCAGATCGACCACGCCAACGAAGTTTTCTTCGGCGCCGATCGGGAGCTGCAGCGGAACAGCCACGATGTCCAGCTTCTCTTTCAGCGTGCTGAAAGCGTAGTAGAAATCTGCGCCGGTCCGGTCGAGCTTGTTGATGAAGATGACGCGCGGAACGTTGTAACGGTCAGCAAGGCGCCAGTTCGTTTCGGACTGCGGCTGCACGCCGGCCACGCCTTCGATCACGAAGATCGCGCCGTCGAGCACGCGGAGCGAACGGTTGACTTCGATGTTGAAGTCAATGTGGCCCGGGGTGTCGATGATGTTGATGCGGTGGTCGTTCCACTCACACGTCACGGCAGCCGAGGTGATCGTGATGCCACGCTCACGTTCCTGCGCCATGTAGTCGGTGGTGGTGTTGCCTTCGTGGACCTCACCGATCTTGTGAGACACACCCGTGTAATACAGGATACGCTCGGTCGTCGTGGTCTTACCGGCATCGATATGCGCGGTAATACCGATGTTGCGAATCTTCGAGAGAGCCGACTTGGCTTCCTGAACGCTTTCGGACACGGAGAACCTCCAAAATACAATGAAAGGTGTTTCAGCCTGAACCGAAACACCTCCGCTGCGGCCCTGTAAAAGGACCGAACCTGATTTATCCCAGTGGCGGCTGAATGACCCAGACCGCCATGGTTTTCAAGAGCAATCTTGTTACCAAACAAAGTTCGGCAAAAATTCCTCAGGCGGTCTGGGCAGCCTTGCGTTCCTGAACGCGCAGGATACGGCGCTTGATGACCTGGGCTTCCGTCGGAAGCTTGCGGTTCGGCGTACCCAGCAGGAACGAATCCAGTCCACCGTTGTGCTCAACCGTGCGGATACCGTTGGTGGACAGGCGCATACGCACCGAAGCACCGAGAATATCGGAGATCAGCGTGGTCTCCTGCAGGTTCGGGAGAAAACGACGGCGGGACTTGTTATTGGCGTGGCTGACGTTGTTGCCCGTCAGCACGCCCTTGCCCGTGATCTGGCAACGGCGAGACATGGTGGTACTTTCCTCGATGCTGGATGACGCAGGACAGCGAGGCCCGGCGTGTTCCGTAAATCAGGCGCGGCTTATGACGTATGCTTGGGGGCTTCGTCAACCCCCGAGAGCGGTCCAGCAACGTTTTCGCCCGCCTGTGCGGCCCACATTGCGGCATAATGGCCACTTGCGGACAGCAGTTCCATGTGGCTTCCCTGCTCCACCACGCGCCCTGCGTCAAGCACCACGATGCAATCGGCATCCTGAACCGTGGAAAGACGGTGCGCGACAATGATCGTCGTGCGCGCCTGCGACAGGACAACCAACTCCTTCTGGATGGCGACCTCCGTGCGGGTATCAAGCGCACTCGTAGCCTCGTCCAGCAGAAGAATGCGTGGGTCCTTGAGAATGACTCGCGCAATGGCCACACGCTGCTTCTCTCCACCCGAAAGCTTTAGGCCACGCTCACCGACAACAGTGTCATACCCATCAGGAAGGTCACGGATGAAGGTATCGATTTGCGCACTCCGGGCCGCCTTCTCAATCTCTCCACGAGACGCTGACAGGTCTCCATAAGCAATGTTTTCACCAATACTGGAATTGAAAAGCACCGTATCCTGCGGAACCGTGCCAATGATCTTCTGGATGTCAGCCGGCGCAATATCGCGCAGATCATGATCGTCAATGCAGACCGAGCCTGCGGTCGGATCATAGGCCCGGGTCAGAAGGCGCCCTAGGGTGGATTTACCTGACCCTGTGTGCCCGACAATCGCGAGAGACGTACCTGCGGGAATAGTGATGGAAACATCATGCAGAATCTGCCGTGCTGGGCTGTAGCCAAAGGAAACATGCCGAAACGCGACGGAAGCCGCCCTCGCTTCCGACAATTTTCCCTGCAGATGGACCTGCTGGACAGCAGGAGTAATCTCGGAGCGTACAGCAAGCAGTTCGAGATAATTCTCCAGATCAACACGCGCATTGCGCCAGCCGGCGCTGACGTAATTCAGGGCACCAACGGATGAATACAGCCCGCTCAGATAGCTGCCGATCAACACGAACTGCGCAACCGCCAACCGGTGCGCCACGATATCATGAGCCGCCATGGACAGCAGGGTCGTCGTCGTGGCCGCAATCAAAATGCCGCGGCTAATCTGGGAGAAACTGACATAACGCTGAAGGCTGATTTCAGCCTGCCGGAGATCCTTCCGGGCCGCATCGTAACGGGCAATTTCATGCTCTTCGTTGGCGAAACTGCGAACCGTCTCGAAATTGAGGATACTGTCCACCAACTGGTGCTGGGCCTCGTTGCTCGCACGGTTACGGGCCCGTCTCGCCGTCATTCTCAGACGGGTAAAAACATAAGAGACAGCAGAATACAGCCCG
Organism: Gluconobacter sphaericus; assembly: GCF_016757795.1. Classification (GTDB taxonomy): domain Bacteria; phylum Pseudomonadota; class Alphaproteobacteria; order Acetobacterales; family Acetobacteraceae; genus Gluconobacter; species Gluconobacter sphaericus. The sequence continues at coordinate 128,248 of NZ_CP068419.1, forward strand.
AGCGCCAGCAAAAGCAGTCCAACGTAACGCCAGTCAAAGATCTTCAGAATGACGGTCAGCGTCATGATAAGTTCGATAACGTTAGGCAACACGTTAAATAGCGCCAGGGACAACAGCGTCCCAACCGCATCCGCCCCCCGATCAAGCGTGCGCGTCAGGGAACCGGTCTGCCGGTCCAGATGGAAACGCACGCTCAGATTATGCAGGTGACGCAGGCCAAGAACAGCCACACGGCGCTGAAGATCCGTTCCAACAGGCTTGACCAGAAGCTCCCGCAACGGGGTCGCCAGCCCCGAAATAATCCGGATGACCGCGTACTGGACGATCAGCCAGACCGGAACAGCCAGTAAGGTCTCGGGACGTGATAGACTGCTGATCATGCGGCTAAAGAGCCAGGGAGTGGCGACGGCCGTGCCGCTTTCCACCAAAAGAATGATCAGTGCAAAACCGATGCGTGTCGCGTCGGGCCAGAGTTTTTCAGGCCGGATCATGGGCCACAACACCCACAGGGAGAGCGCTTGAGATGTCGAATCGGTTTTCTTGAGCATCGGCAGACTATGGGAAGTGCAGGCGATGCTTTGCAAATACCTGCCTGCATGCGACATATCGCTTTGTGTCTGACAAATCCTTCCCCCCTGCCCTCGCCCCCTTTCTTCGGCATATCGCAGCCTGCAACAGCGCAGTCCTGCCCGGTGGCCGTCTGCCGTTTTTCTGCGAAGCAGAACAGATCGGCTGGGTCAGTTCCACAACTGCACAGACACTTCAAACACTTGGGATTCAGAGAGGCCAGAGTTTCGGCTTAAACACCGGCTCAGAGCTTCTACCGCTCTCTCAGACACTGTGCGACATGGGACTTTACGCGTCCCATAAGGAAGCCTTTGATGTCCGAAATGACAGCGGCATCATTCTGGGTCAGGTGGATCGGGGCGCCATACCTGTTCTGGGGTTAGCCGCCGAAGGCGTGCATCTGAACGGTCTGGTCGAACGTGAGGACGGACTTTTCCTTTGGGTAGCCCGCCGCAGTATGAGTAAGCGTCTGGATCCAGGGAAATTGGACCACCTAGTCGCAGGAGGCATGAGCGCAGGCCTCGATCCACAGACAACGGTCATCAAGGAAGCGCAGGAAGAAGCAGGAATCCCGGCGGAACTGGCAGCAACAGCCCGCGCCGTCAGCCGGATCGAATACGCACTTGAACGCCCCGAAGGGCTGCGACGGGACGTGCTACACTGCTATGATCTAACCCTTCCGCATGATTTCACGCCTGTAGCGGAGGACGGCGAGGTGGAGAGCTTTCACCTTATACCCATTCAGGAGGTCGTTGCGCTGGTTCGGGACACCGATGCGTTCAAGTTTAACGTCAATCTTGTCCTGATCGACCTGTTCATTCGCCGCGGCCTGTTCGCTCCCGCTGAAGCCGCTATCCTGAAAAATGCTCTGACGGATCGGACTGTATGAAGAAAACGCTGCTTCTGCTGTCCCTGACAGCCCCGCTGCTCGGCGGATGTATCGTACCGGTCAGCGTCACACCCAATCTGTGCCGCGAAATCCAGACCCGCAACAGTGTGCAGATCAGGCTAATGTTTGGCCTGACACGCCCCGATGGCAGCATCATCGATGGCGATGACTGGCAGAATTTCGTGAACAGCGAAATCACGCCGCGCTTTCCCGCAGGTTTCACCGTGATTGACGCACAGGGACAGTGGTATGATGCCGTAGCTCACCGGGTCACCCGAGAAGCATCGCGAATCGTCTGGATCGTAGCCCCGTCTTCCGATCGTAATCTGCAGCCTTACCTGAAATCCATTCGTCAGGCGTATCAGAAACGTTTCAGTCAGCAGGCAGTCGGACTAGCCATCCAGTCCGGCTGCTCTTCATTCGAAAACATGCTCGTGGAATAGCGTTGCTCAGGTTCCTGCATCTATCTTTTATCCGGATTTCTCTCTTCGGAGCAGGCCTCTCTGCACAGGACGACAGTTCAGACATATTTTTATTCCGGAATTCTCATGACCGATTTTTCTCCGCCCCCTTCTTCCGACACCATCACGGTTGAGGCCTCCGCCTCAACCGGAACGATCCAACGGCGTGCACGGGGCTTTCTGGCGCTTTTTTTCGTGGCAATCGGTCTTTATACGCTCAAGGGTTTCCTGCCCGCGCTGCTGTGGGGCTGCGTGTTCGCCATTTCGATCTGGCCGCTCTACCGCAGGGCCGAGCTGCGCTTTGGCCGCAATGACTGGCTGCCGATGGTCTTCACATTGGCGGTAGCACTGATTTTCCTGGTGCCCGTCTCACTGGTCGGCGTAAAGGTCGCCGATGAGGCACGAAGTGCACTGGAATGGATTGATGACGTGCGAAACAACGGCATCCCAATGCCGGAATGGGTCCCACATCTACCGTTCCTGTCCGCCCAGGCCACCAACTGGTGGCAGAACCATATGACGAGCCCACAACGCCTGTCTCATCTGCTTCATTCGGTGGATGTGGGACACGGCATGCAGATGACAAAACAGGTCGGATCGCAGCTTGCACGCCGCGGAACGCTGTTCGCATTCTCACTCCTGACGCTGTTCTTCCTGCTTAAAGATGGAGACAGCGTCATCCGTAAATGCCTGCTAGGATCGCAGCGCCTGTTCGGCGAACAAGGTGAAAGCCTGGCCAAACAGATGATCTCTTCCGTGCACGGCACGCTGGCAGGTCTTGTTCTGGTGGGTCTGGGCGAAGGGGCGATCATGGGCATCGTCTACATGGCAACAGGCGCCCCCCAACCCCTGCTGTTTGCTATGGTGACGGCCGTGGCCGCAATGATCCCGTTCCTAGCCTGGCCAACCGTTGGGCTGGTAGCCCTGCTTCTACTGGCAAAGAGCAGCATGATCGGTGCGATCGTCGTCTCAGCCATCGGCTCCGTCGTGATCTTTATTGCAGATCACTTCATCCGTCCCGCCCTGATTGGCGGCAGCACGAAAATGCCGTTTCTGTGGGTTCTGCTTGGAATTCTGGGTGGGGCCGAGACCTGGGGTCTTCTGGGCCTATTCCTTGGACCAGCCATCATGGCTGCACTGCATCTGCTATGGACGCTCTGGACGGAAGTAAATCCGCGCAAGGGCGTCTATGCAGAAGACTAAGGACCTTAAAGAAAGGAAATTACCGCAGGACTGGTCGGGCAGGCGGGATTCGAACCCACGACCCCCAGTCCCCCAGACTGGTGCGCTACCAGGCTGCGCTACTGCCCGTCGTCCTGCGGTGGCGGTGGTTTAGCAGTGTCCCGCCGTCACCGCAATGGGGGATTGTGACTAGACGGGCAGAAGATTTCGCAAATTGCGAAGCTCTTCGAGAATTTCGCGCAGTTCCGAACGCAGCAGGCTGTTTTCAGCCTCAGTCTTTTCCAGCGTATTGAAAAGAAGTTCATTTTCGTCACGCAGCGTCACGAGCAGAGCAGAATCGGGGGCTTCGGCTTCGGCTTCGGCTTCGGCTTCGGCTTCGGCTTCGGCTTCGGCTTCGGCTTCGGCTTCGGCTTCGGCTTCGGCTTCGGCTTCGGCTTCGGCTTCGGCTTCGGCTTCGGGGATCCCATTTTCTGCCGTACTGTCAACCGTTTCCGTCAGCATGACCTCGTGGGCCATGGCAGGAACTTCTGGAAAAACAATATCGTCAACGCTGACCTCTGTCGGCGTCACCGGAATGTCTTCATTTTCGACAGGCTCGGCTACCGGCGGTGCGTCCACAACAGATACAGAACTCGCTTCAGTCACCTCAACCGTGACAACCGGAACTTGAACCACTTCCGCAGATGCTGCCGAAACCTCTTGAACCGTTTCAGACGCAGTCTCCGGAACAGCCTTCTGGGCGGCTGCACGCGTCTTCTCGGCACGGCGCTCCCTCAGAACCCGTAGAACCCCTTGCCCCTTGTATCCCTGCACATAAAGAAGATCCGAAATCAGTCGAAGTGTCTCGATATGCTCGGGGCTGTAATAGCGACGGCCACTTTCCCCGCGAAAAGGCTTTACACCTGGATAAATGGTTTCCCAGGACCGCAGACGGTGCTGGGGAATATGCAACTCTTCAGCGACTTCGCTGATGGTGCGGTACGCCTCGGGCGCCTTCCTGACCTTCTCCGGAGCGGAAGCAAGATCGTCGCTCGGTGAAACCATGACGGTCTGGGATATGAAATTATCTGTCATGGGAGGAAGCCTCGGCCGCTGCGCCATTCTCAGAACCGTTCATGCGGTCCCTCAGCAGTTGGGAAGGTCTGAACACCAGCACTGCTCGCGGCAAGATGGGAACTTCCACACCCGTCTTGGGATTGCGGCCGATACGCTCGCCCTTCTGGCGGACAGAGAATGTTCCGAATCCGCTTAGTTTTACGGATTCGCCTGCTTCAAGACGGTCTGAGATCACACCCAGCAGGCTTTCAAGAATCATGGAGGAGTCATGCCGGGAAAGACCGACACGACTGTAAAGATGCTCGACAAGATTCGCGCGCGTGACTGTGCTCATGTCACTTGCGTATCATGACGTTCAGAACAGTCAAAGGAATCAATCATTAACCTGCGCACTGTCAGGCCACAGGCTTACATCCGGATAAGAGCAGATCCCCAGGTCAGACCGCCACCCAGCGCTTCCATCAGCACCAGATCGCCTTTCCTGACCCGTCCATCCCGCACGGCTTCGTTCAGAGCAAGCGGAATCGATGCCGCAGACGTATTGGCATGACGATCTACAGTCACGACCACCCGATCCGCCGGAAGCGCCAGTTTCTTGGCCATCCCGTCAATGATGCGCAGATTCGCCTGATGGGGGACCATCCACTGGATATCCTGCCCGGTCAGACCATTGACTTCGAGGGCCTCATCGACAGCCTGCGAAAGCTTAACGACAGCATGACGGAAAACTTCACGCCCCTGCATCCGCAGATGCTGCGATGTTGACGGGCAACCCGCAGCACCATCCACATACAGGATATCGCCGGTCCGGCCGTCCGAGTGCAGATGCGTGGACAGAACGCCCTCGCCTTCTCCAGCGCCGGTTTCCAGAAGAACCGCCCCTGCACCATCGCCAAACAGGACGCAGGTAGACCGATCGGTCCAGTCCAGCAGGCGCGAGAAAACTTCGCTGCCGATCACCAGGACCTTTTTGGCTTGTCCTGACTGCATTAGGGCCGTTGCCGTCGCGAGGGCATAGACAAAACCCGAGCAAGCCGCGCTGATGTCAAAGCCAAACCCGGCAGTCATGCCAAGACGAGCCTGCACCTGCACAGCCACGGCCGGAAAGACCTGATCCGGCGTCGCAGTGGCGACCAGAACGGCATCGACCTGTGACGCATCTACGCCAGCATATTCCAGCGCCTGACGCGCGGCCTCAGCCGCCATGCTGGACGTCGTCTCGTCATCGGAAGCGATATGCCTCTGGCCGATACCGGTTCGGGTTTTGATCCATTCGTCCGAAGTCTCGATACCGAATTTCCGGGCAAGATCGTCGTTGGTTACAACCTCACGCGGAAGATAACCCCCGACACCCGTCAGGCGGACACGAATGGGATCGGACATGTTTTTTCAGCTCACAGGTTCAGGCGCGACCTTGGCAGCGACAGGAGCGACAGGCTCGGGAGCCCCCATTCCAAGCTGCTCCAGACGATCGCGGATCTTGTCGTTCAAATGGTGTGTGACGGCATCCATGGCAACATCTACAGCCGCGGCAAAGCTCTCACCATCTGCACCGCCATGCGACTTCACGACAATACCGTTCAGGCCAACAAACAGGGCGCCGTTATAGCGACGCGGATCGATCCATTCCCGCATCCGCTCCAGACCTGGCTTGACCAGAAGATACCCCAGGCGGGTCAGAAGATTGGTCTGGAAGACGCGCCTCAGAAGGCTGAAGGCCAACTTGAGAGCCCCTTCACCGGTTTTCAGGGCAACATTTCCCGTAAAACCATCCGTCACCACCACATCGGTCGTCCCAGCGGTGATGTCATGACCTTCCACAAAGCCGTGGAACTGGGGAGCCAGAGGACTGGCACGCAAGCGTTCAGACGCCTGACGCAGACGGTCATCACCCTTCAGCTCTTCCGAACCAACGTTGAGAAGACCAATCGTAGGAGACGGAAGACCTAGGGCGGCCTGCGCAAAGGCTTCACCCATGATAGCAAATTCGACCAGATTGCGAGCATCGCAGGCGATGTTCGCCCCGAGATCCAGCATCACGATATCACCGCGTGCGGAAGGCTCGACAGCAATCATGGCGGGACGGGAAATACCCGGCAGAGCTTTGACGATAATTTTGGCCAGAGCCAGCATGGCGCCGCTGTTACCCGCCGACACGACACCGCAGGCTTCTCCGGCAGCGACGGCTTCCATGGCCATACGCATGGACGAACCCCGCACACGAAGCGCCGCAGTCGGCTTCATGTCCATAGAAATACTTGCCGCAGCATGACGGATATCACACAGACGGGCAGCTTTAGGATATTTTGCCAGAGCCGGCCCGAGAAGGGCCTCGTCTCCGATCAGGAGAATACGGGCCTTAGGGTGCCGGTCGGCGGCCAGTTCGAGGCCGGCAAGGACAATATCCGGGGCTCTGTCACCACCCATTGCATCGACGGCGAGGGCGTAAGGCCCGGAGGCCGCGGTGCCACGGTCAGGCGCTTTGGTCATTGAGACAGTTTCCCGGACAGCATCACAGATGCGGGCCGCGCTTTCTGGAAGCTACGGACCCGCAGGTAGGGATCAGGCGCGGACGGCGGTCTTCAGGCCCTTGCCGCTGTTTCCAGCGGCGACCACTTCGCGGCCGTCATAATGGCCACAGTGGCTGCAAACGTGATGCGGACGCTTCATCTCACCACAGTTCGAGCACTCTGCATGTGCCTCAACACCCAGGGCTTGGTGGCTGCGACGCATGCCACGACGGGACGGCGTAGTCTTTCTTTTAGGGACGGCCATGGCTTTTATGCCTCTTTCTGCTTCAGTGTCGGCACCCCTGCTCCGCTCCCCGCGGCATCCGGTGCCCTGTTGTTCGTCGTCTCGTAATTACGTCGAGTTCAGGCGGGCGGCTCTAGCAGAGCCCGTAACATCCCGCAAGTCAGACGTGGGATTTTATTCTTTCCTGCCCCCGTTTTTCAGCGCCGAAAGCGCCGAAAACGGATTGGGACGACGCAGACCATCCGGCTCCTCGCCAGACAGATGTGCCCCTTCTTCCCCTTCTGCAGGCGCCACGTCAACTGCATTTTCCAAACCGGCACCAGGTTTGCGCGGATACGGGTCCAGCATCAGGGCCAGCTGTTCGGCCGCTGCCTCACCGATATCGACGGCCTTTCCATCATGCGGAACTTCGTCCGGTCCATCCAGGTCGATGGAATCGATATCGAATTCGTCTTCCGGCATGTCGGATTCAGGAATGAACTTCAGAAAAAAAGTCTCAGCCAGAACGTCTTCGAAAGGCTCGGACGTAATAACACAGATCTGCGTAACCTTCGCCGAAAGATGCCCTTCCGCCAGAACGCTCCGGCTCTCCGAAGGCATCAGGCGAAACCGGCAGACCAAGGTTCCGATCTCAGGGATTCCGAGCCGGGCGGCGAGAGCCCTGCGCTCGGCGGGCGAGGCCTCGATCGTCTCGTCCAGCCCCGATCCCAGCCGATTGAAGGGGATGCGTCGGGAAAATTCGGGTGAATGGGACATTCAGGCACTCCACCCCCGGAATATGGGGGAAATCGTTGACATGCAGGCGCCGTTCGGGCACGCGCTCATTTGAGCGGTTCTCTTGCACAGGATAGTTTCCGGATCCATGAATAACGCATCTTCCCCGACGCCCCAAAGCAGAACACGCCTCCTTCGCCGTTTCGCACAGGCCGGAGTGGCATGTGTTCCGCTGCTGCTCGGCGGATGCTCGTTCTTTTCCCCGATTCCCGAGCCGCGCGGCTCCCTGATCGAAAAGACCGACTACGCACAGCTTGTTCCCGGAACGAGCACACGCACCGATGTTCTGGATCTGCTAGGGTCACCGACCGCTCACGCAACCTTCGACGACAACACATGGATCTACGTGTCCATGATCACGTCCCCGACGCCGCTGACGTTCCCGAGCGTGAAGAAGCAGCAGGTCGTAGTCCTGAACTTCGATAACGGCGGCGTCCTACGCAAGATGGACACGCTGAACAAGAAGAACGCAATGTATGTCGGCATGGTAGGCGCAAAAACTCCGACACCGGGCACCAGTTCGTCCATCCTGCAGGAACTGCTGGGCAATGTCGGCCGCTACAACCCGATGAGCGGCATGAGCAGCCAGTTCGGTGGCAGCACCGGCCCGATGGGCGGTCAGGGCACCGGCAATGGCGGCGCTGGCAATACGCTGCCCTGAGCCTGACTATTTCGGGAGGCTGAGCACCACACCCAGCCCTCCCAGTGGGCTTTCCACCAAACGGATCGATCCGCCATGGGCATGAATGATGTCGCGCACGATCGTTAAACCCAGCCCGCTGCTGTTCCCATTTTGACTGGCCATCGTGCCATTAAGTTCTGAAATTACCGCCCGGCGACTGGCCGACAAACCAGGGCCGTTGTCCTCAACCGTAATTTCAACGTTCCGCTCTCCCTCACGCAGAGAAAAACGCATCGCCCCCCCGTGGCGGCGGGCGTTTTCCGCAAGGTTTGTCAGCACACGCCGCAAGGCATCGGGGCGCACCGTAGATTCCACGCCCTCACGCCCTTCCACACCCAGAACCTGTCCCCCAGCCCTTACGGTGGCCGCTGCGACATCAGCAAGCATACCCCTCAGATCAGTCAGAACAGGCTCTTCGGCGCCCTCTCCTCGGGCAAAGGACAGATAACTACCAATCAGGCGCTCCATATCTTCAATATCCGCAACCATATCCGCAAGATCCGGCTTCAAGGCCTCGGCACGGATAGGGCCACAAACCGGGATCATAGCGACGGTCAGACGCAGCCTGGTCAAAGGCGTCCGCAGATCATGCGACACCCCGGCGAGAACCGCCGTCCTCTGAGCCACGAAACGATTAACGCGCGCCTGCATACGGTTGAAAGCAATGGCAGCCTGACGGACTTCCCGCGCGCCCTGCGGGCGGATCGGTCCCTGGTCCCTTCCCATACCAAACAGTTCGGCCGCATGACCCAGCCTGCGAATGGCCCGAACCTGATTGCGCATAAACAGACCTGCGATCAGGAACAGTACGATCGAACTACTGACAGCCCAGACGACGAACAACCAGATCGGACCGATATTCAGGCGCTTCACCGGCACCATGACCACCATCACACCCTGCTGAAGCTGGATGGACGCCCGGACGGTCTGCGGAGACTCCGACCAGTCCACATCATAGGGCCGTCCAAGATTTTGCCGGATGGATCGCGCGAAATCATCATCCATCGGACCAAGGACATGATTGGTGCCATACCGGGAAAGCATTTCACCGGGCTGGAATGAAAATCCGAGCTGGGTCCGGGACGACGCGTCCTGAAGCACGAGTGTCCGCTCGGCGTCTGAAGAGGTGTGCTCGATCATAGCAATAACGAGCGAGACTTCACCCGTAACACCATCCGAAAGGCGCCTGGAGACCACATTCAGGTAGGTGCCATAAAACAGGCCCAGCGCAATGGCCTGCGTGACCAGCAGCGGAATGAGAACGATCAGCATGGATCGTCCCATCAGGGAGCGCGGCAGGATGCGCCTCAGCGGGCGGTCCAGCTTCTGCCAGGCGTCGTCTCGCTCCCCCACAGGGTCAGCGTCCCGGCTTGAGAACATAGCCTTTTCCTCGGACGGTATGAAGAAAACGCGGCTCCTTGGGGTCGACCTCAATCCGACGACGCAGGCGCGTGACCTGCACATCGACGGCCCGCTCACCGATCTCGTCCATTTCAAGGGCGCGGGCAATGGCTTCACGCGATAGCACTGTCCCGGGCTGACGGGTCAGCACCCCAAGAAGTGCAGACTCTCCGCCCGTCAGATGGACCGCTCCCTGTGGTCCACTGAGAAGACCTCGTTTGACGTCAAATTCCAGATCTCCCAAACGCAGGACATCCGGGACCTCATCTACAGCCTGCAGGGACGGCACCACCCTGCGCAGATGCGCGCGCAGACGGAGCAGAAGTTCACGCGGCTCGAAGGGCTTGCCCAAATAATCGTCCGCCCCCGCTTCCAGCCCATCAATCCGGTCCGCCGGCTCACCACGCGCCGTCAGCAGTAAGATCGGCAGCGACAGGCCGTCTCTGCGCAGACTGTTCGTCAGCGATAGCCCATCTTCGCCTGGCATCGTCACATCAAGGACAAGAGCATCCGGCTGAATGCGCTGCAAGACATCCCGTGCCGTCTGCGCATCAAGCGCCGTACTGACACGATAGCCGTTTTCCGACAGATAACGCTGAAGCAGACGCAGCAGACGCGGATCGTCATCGACCACAAGGATATGTTCATCACTCATCGCGCGCAACTTTCCGACGGAGCCTGAAGAGACGCCAGAACCCGCCGGAACCCCTCGACAGCTGTCATGCCGGCTTCTCGATACGCCCGGGTCATGACTTCGCGAATCATAAGAAAGAGTTCCCGCTCAAGTGCTTCTCCATTCGCCGTCAACCGTAGCGGCCGTTTGCGGCGGTCATGACGGTCTTCTTCCTGAATAAGCAGTTTACGCTCCCGCAGATCTCCCAAAGCACGCCCTAGAGACTGCTTGGTAATGCCCAGACTATTCAGAAGAACCCCGGGCGTAATCCCCGGATGAGCGGCCGTCAGGAACAGGATGCGATGATGCGCAGGCCCCAGCCCCTTTTCACGCAGAAGCGCCTCACAATCGGCATTCAAAGTCCGCCAGGCCAGCATCATGGCTTCGTAGGACTGACGGATACGATCTTCGCGCAGATAGAGATGCGCCGTGGCAGATGACGAAACGTCCATAAGACGGGAGCTCACCGGAGAATTTCTTCCACATATCCGAATCGTTCGAAATCGGTAATGCGCTGCGGATAGAGAATGCCGTTCAGATGGTCGTTCTCGTGTTGCAGAACATTGGCATGAAAACCGGTCGCCTCACCTTCGAGCAACTCACCATTCTCATCCAACCCGGAATACCGGACCCTCGCATGGCGTGGCACATCGGCCCGGAGGCCCGGAATCGACAGACACCCCTCGCTACAGATCATCATCTCATCACCGACAGGGTTGATTTCGGGGTTGATAAAAACGCGGGGCAGCAATGCCTCTTCGGGATTCGCCACGCGGTTCGTGGGAACGTGATAGACGAAAATCCGCAAGGGTTGATGAACCTGCGGCGCGGCCAATCCGGCACCCCGGGCATCGGCCATCGTTTCCAGCATATCTGCGATGAGCGACTGAATTTCCGGGGCTTTCGGGTCGGAAACGGCCTGTGCTACCTGATGCAGGACGGGGTTGCCCATACGGGCAATCTTAAGCAGGGCCATGAAAACGTCTGTCCTTTAAACGGGAGTAGCATCCGAGTGTCCCAGAGTGCGCGTTGGGAATAATCCATTCAAGCGTTCCTGAATGAATTGCGTTCCCCGCAAAAGATGTGTTAAGGGCACCATCCTTAGTTGGAATGCCATATCACGGGTGGCGCTTAAGAGCGGGCCCATAAGGAGTTGACGGCACCGTGCAGGTTCTCGTTCGTGACAACAATGTTGACCAGGCGCTTAAGGCGCTCAAGAAGAAGATGCAGCGCGAAGGCGTGTTTCGTGAGATGAAGCTGCGTCGCCACTTCGAAAAGCCCTCCGAGAAGCGTGCCCGCGAAGCAGCCGAAGCTGTTCGTCGCGCTCGCAAGATGGAGCGTAAGCGTCTGGAGCGTGAAGGCTTCTAAGCCTTCACATCCTCCGAACGGAAAAAGAGCCGCGTCCTTCGGGACAGCGGCTTTTTTTGTGCCTAAAACCCTGCCTCTCCCCTACCCGTTCCTTTGAACGGACAGGGGCGCGGCGTGACTTATTGTACGTCCATCAGCTTGTGGCTGAGGTAAATCGCTTCAAGAGCCCGCTCATGCGCGATCTCAGCTGCATTGACCGTACCGGCATGACCACCTTCCACATCCTCATAATATAGGAAAGGCAGCTTTAGGCTTTCCAACCGGGCTGCAAACCGGCGTGCATGGATCGGACCAACGCGATCATCCCGCGTGGACGTGAAGATGAACGGCTCAGGATAGGACACTCCGGCCTTCAGGTTCTGCAGGGGCGACATCTTTTTCCAGAAGGTGCGCGGCCCCGGCTCGGAGATGCTCCCATACTCCGCAGCCCAAGACGCCCCAGCGGCCATCTGCTCGTAATTCATCATGTCCAGAAGCGGGACACCAATGATCGCCGCATTCCACAGGTCAGGATGCTGAGTGAACTCCACACCCGCCAGAAGACCGCCATTGGAGCGCCCCCGCAGCCCCAGATGCTTCGGCGACGTAATATGCCTGGCGATCAGATCGCGAGCCACAGCCGCAAAGTCGTCATAAGCCTTCTGCCGTCCTTCCCGCCGGGCGACATCATGCCAGGCCGGGCCGAATTCTCCGCCACCACGGATATTGGCCATGACATACACGCCACCACGGTCAAACCACGTAATCCCCAGATCCGGATGATAGACGGGCAGATACGAAAGTCCGAACCCGCCATAAGCCGTCATCAGGGTCGGACGGGCGCCATCCTTCTGCCAGTCCTTGGCATGAACGATGAAATAGGGAATGCCCGTGCCATCCGTGCTGGTCGCCGACATCTGCTCCACGACCAGACCGGACGTATCGAACAGGTCCGGCTGACGATACAGCGGCTGCGCGGTCTGGGACGTCGTATTCAGGCTCCACAGCTGCGGCGGCTGAATGAATCCTTCAAGCTGAAGATAGGCCTGCGCAAGCTTCGGATCTGACGAGACGATTTCCGCCGCCATGTTTTTGGGCAGCGCAATGGAACGCGCGCTCCATGCCCCGCTCGCCTCATGGCGGAAAAGCTTCAGGACAGGCTGGACGTTGTCATACACCACAACCACCAGACCATCCCTGGTCACCGCCACAGCGTCCCCCATACCATCCCCGATGGTCTGACGGGACGTCGGCGACAGGATCAGCCGGGGTGCAGACGGCTTTGCCGGATCGAGGGCAACAATGCTGTCCGCACGAAACGTCCGTCCGGGCAAGACCCAGTCCTGAAGCAGATGCAGGACCAGCTGACCATCCAGATAGGAGAGGCTGTCGTATTTCTCTGGAAGGGGCAGCCGACTCAGCTGATGGGTGACAGAATTGAAAAGGCTGACTTCCGTGTGAAAGAAATCCCGGTGACGGCTGACAAGGAAAAGCTGCCGCCCTTTCTCATCACGCAGCCTCTCCGGCGAAACATCCATGTCCTTGGTCTGCCCACGATAGACTTCGACAGCCTGAGCCAGTGTCTGACCCCGCCGCAGCAGCCGGACCGAATAGGGATAACCTGACTTGGTCAGCCCCGCATCGCCCGTACCCCAGTCCCGCGAAACCAGAAGCGTATCGGCATCCACCCAGGTGACAGTCTGTTTTCCGGAAGGCAGAACGAAACCGTCTTTTACAAAACTACCCGTCTGCGTGTCGTATTCCCGGACCACATGCGCATCTTCCCCTGCCTGGGACAGGGACATGAGACAGAAGCGATCCTGCGGCGCAAGACACTCAAGACCCTCCATAACCCAGTTGGCATGTTCGGTGCGCGCCAGAGCATCGAGATCGAAGCGCGTTTTCCATTCCGGATGACCGGAATTGAAGGACGCGACCGAAGCGCTACGCCAGATCCCGCGGACATGAACATCGTCCTGCCAGAAGTTCCAGATTTCCCCGCCCTGCTGCGTGGGAACGGCAAGACGGACCGGAGACTGCTGGGCCGTCAGGATTTTCTGATACAGGGGTTTGTAGCGGGGATCAGATGTGAGGACCGCCTCTGTATGGGCATTCTGTGCCCTCACCCAGTCCAGCGCCTTCGCACCGTCCGTCTGGCTCAGTTCGGCAGGCGACGGGAGAGAGGGCGAACCCGCATAAGCTGCCAGAGGCAGGATGGAGAGAGACAGGCACAGTGCTCTCGCAAGAACAGGAAACATGGAAAGCCTTTACGATACCAACAATATCGACATCGTAAAGACATCCGACCGATCAGGCCACAGCCGCTGCGCTGACCGCTTCTTCGACTTCCTGAAAGCTCGGCATCAAGTCGGAAGGGATGCTTTTACGCCCGATCTCAACACTGACCTGTGGCGCATTTCCCTGAAGATGAGCAACAATAACGGAGCGAACGAGATCAAGATAAGACGACTCTTCCTCAACCACGCCCCCAAGCCGGCTCGCGATCGGAGCCACAATTCCATAGGCCAAAAGAATACCCAAAAATGTTCCCACCAGCGCGCCCGCAATCATTTCACCAAGAACGATCGGCGGCTTGCTGATGGACGCCATGGTCTTGATAACGCCCAGAACCGCCGCCACAATTCCCAGAGCAGGCAACGCGTCGGAGACAGACTGAAGTGCATGGGGAAGATGCATTTCCTCGCGCATGTTCTTCTTGAGTTCGTTCCCCATCACTTCATCCATCTGGTACGGATCAGTCGCATTCATGCCCGCCATGCGCAGATAGTCGCAGATGAACGAGCAGACATGGGGATTGTCCCGAATCTTCGGAAAGGCACCAAAAACCGTACTGCCCTGCGGATCCTCGATATGAGTTTCCAGCGCCATGAACCCCTTGGAAGACGCCAGTTTCGCAATGTGGAACAGCAAGCTCAGAAGATCGACGTAATCCGTCCGGCCGTACTGGGAGCCTTTCATGGCCTTCTTGATACCGGCAGGAAGATGTTTGACGGCGCCTAGGGAGTTAGCCATCAGAAAGGTTCCGACTGCGGCTCCCAGAATGGTCAGAAGCTCGAACGGCATTGACGAGACAAGCGGGCCGATAGCACCGCCGGATGCTACGAACGATCCGAAAACACAACCCAGAACAACGACCAGACCGATAATGATGAACATCCGAAAATTTCCTGACTAACTTGAATTTATTGAGAAATATCGGGCGACAGCACCAGGACGATGCGACGGTTCCCGGGATTGAGCGGCTGGGTGGGGTCAAAAAGATTGCGGTCGGCATATCCGCTGACGGATCTCAAACGCCGGTCCGGAAAGCCGCTCTGGACAACGAGATCCCGTACTGCGACCGCACGCGCACTCGACAGGCTCCAGTTACTCAGCTGACCAGGGCGATAGGGAGCAGCGTCGGTGTATCCGGCAATGGAGAGCTTGCCGTGGAGCTTCTCAAGATACGGCACAATTGCCTTGATCAACTGGACGGCATGAGGATTGGGCGAGGACTGCCCCATAGCGAACATCGGCTGATGATCGGAATCCGCGATCTGGACATGCAGCCCGTCATCACCGACCGTGACCGAGACCTGGGAACGGACATCCGCCAGTTCGGGCGTATTGCTAATGAGCGCCTGGATCTTCTGGGCCGCGGCAGCCCTGGCCTCCTGCTCAGCCTTCTGGACAGAAGGCGTAACGGGGGGCTCACCGGGCTGGATCTGGCTGTCATGCAGAACGACGATCTGCGCTGTATGCACGCCCGGCGCGGTCTGGCCCTTCCCCTGCTGGGAGCCTCCGGCTTCTTGGGACACCTTGCCGTACTGGTCCTTTCCCGGCTTCAGGGCAACCGGTTTCGTCTCCAGAGACACTGGCTCCGGTGCCGCGGGCAGGACATTCTCCACCGGTGGCGGCACATCCTTCCAGACCGCCATCGGATTGAAGAAATTGGCGATACCCTTGCGCTGCTCTTCCGTCGTGGCATTGATGAGCCACATGACAAGGAAGAACGCCATCATGGCCGTTACGAAATCGGCATAGGCAATTTTCCACGCCCCGCCATGATGACCACCCTCGACCACATCAAAACGCTTGATGATGATTTTTCGAGCTTCTTTACCGTTCTGGTTGGACATCCCGCCTCCTGAGTGTTCCCAGTATGACGGGCGAGTTCTTAAGGAGAGGTTTAAGAACGCCCGGGAAGCTGCACACCCATCGTGAAACTTGGCGGGCTGACGGTGAAGCAGCGGATGGGTTGAGCGCGGACTTCCCGGCACAGTGTTACGGATTTTTCTGGAACCGTGCCATGCCGCTGCTCCTCGACCATGACGGCTTTTGCGCTCATTGCTGGAGAAAGGCGGAAAAGCTGCCAGCGCGTATCCGTCCCGATCACGGGCAGGATATCCTGAGTGAACGCCAGCCTTGAGGCGAGAGCGTAATCCTCGGCGGCAAGCGCGGTTGCGCCTTCGGCTTTGGCCTTCAGAGCGAGCTGTCGGGAAAAGGTTTCCCAGCCGCCGGTCAGACGCAAAACCGGATCCCGATGGGGCACAAGGTGCAGCGGCGAAAAAACCGCCTGAATACAGACCATGAGCGTCAGCGCCAGCCCGCTGATGACGGGCCAGCGGACGCGCCAGCCTGTTTCAAGAGCAGCCAGGGCAAAGACAGGATAGATCACTGCCGGCCAGTTTGGCTGGACCCGGTCCCCGAAGGCATGCGTGACGAACACGACCATCGGCACAAGAGCCAGCCAGGCCAGAAGGCGATTGCGTTTGAGACAGACCCAGAGCCCGACCGCGAACAGAACGAAAATGAGCGGCGTGGCGAGGCCAATCTGCCCTCCGATCAGCTCACCTATGAACTGGACGGCACGAGCCGGATGCCAGTCTCCCGCCCTGCCTCCCTGTCTGATGAAGCTGGCCCAGTGGTGATACGCATTCCACAGGATGACAGGTGACATCGCCAAAAACAGGACCGGAATGGCCAACCACGGACCAAACTGACGGCGCAAGCGTCCCGTCGCAAGGACAGCGCCCCCCAGTCCGGCACAGATCAGGACGGCGGTGTATTTTGAATCAAAAGCCAGCCCCAGAAGAACAGCCGAACCGATCCACCACGGAAGAGTAGCACGCGGTTTCAACTCTGGATCGACAGCACGGCTGAGCGTGTAAAGAAATAGCGTGATGAAGAACAGCAGCGGGGTGTCTGGCGTCATGGTGGCGGCGCCCAGACCCAGCATGAGCGTAGCATTGAGCAGCAGCACAGCCCCGAAGCCGGACTTTGGCCATGGGCAGGACGGCAGCAGACGCCGAGCTGCGTGATAAAGCGCCCAGCTTCCGGGTAAAACGGAGAACGGACCCAGCAGACGGACACCCAGCGGTGTCTCCCCGGCGATCCATGTCCCGACACGGATCCAGAGGGCAACCATGAAGGGATGGTCCAGATAGCCCGGCTGAAGATTGCGGGACCAGACCCAATAATAGGCCTCGTCGGGCGTCAACGGGACATTGGCCGCCAGACACAGCCGGATAACAGTCAGAAGGACAAGAAACGCCCAGAACAGCCGAAGTTGGCGCGGGGTATCACTCACAATGTCAGCGCCAGACAAGCGTAGAAGAGACCGCGTAGTTCCAGACAACGCCGACGACAGCTCCGGCAGCGGAGGAACGGTCCCAATGGCCATGGCCGGCGCTGTCCAGCATCATGCGTGCAATACCAATATTGGCGATCGCACCCAGCGAGCAAACGGCAATGAAAATGACCAGTCCGCGCCAGAGCTTCATCCCTTTCAGACGACGGTCATGATAGGTGAATCGGTTATTGAGCATGAAATTCGTCAGGATGGCGACGGCTGTTCCGGCCAGCTGGGCCCAAGAAAAACCCAGACCGCAGGCGCCTGCCAGATTCAGGACGGCCACATTGACGGCCACGCCAATCAGCCCGACCAGCGCAAAAGCCATGAAACGCGTCGGCAGCCAGCCTCGAGCCAGCTTGTCGAGCAGCATGGTCGCAAACTGGATCAGGACCACGATATCGAGCTTGCTCTCGCCGGCCTGCCGCGGGCGGAATACAAAAGGCACCTCGACGATACGCACGGTCCGGGGTGCTGACATCACCAGATCGAGTAGGATCTTGAAGCCTGTTCCCGATAGTCGGTGTAGCAGGGTGTCAAAGAGATCGCGACGCATGGCGAAAAAGCCGCTCATCGGATCACTGAGCGGATGCGGCATGATGGCCTGCGCGGCCCGGATGCCCGCATCTGAGAGCATGTGTCGCCAGTGCCCCGCCAGTCCGGCGCTATCTCCGCCTTCGACATGTCGACTCGCCACGACGATATCCGCGCCGGACTGCAATTCGGCCAGCATGGTGCGCAGGACGGATTCATCATGCTGCAGATCACCGTCCATGACCGCGACCCACGGGGCACTTGATGAGAGAACTCCTTCAATCACGGCGGATGACAGGCCACGGCGCCCGACCCGGCACAGCACCCGGACCCGCGGGTCCAGACGTGCAATGCGGGACACCTCGGCCGCCGTGCCGTCCGGAGAGCTGTCATCGACGAAGATGACTTCCCATTTCCGGCCTTCAAGCGCGCTGTCCAACGCGGCGACCATGGGCCTCACATTGGCGACCTCGTTGTAACACGGGACGATGACACTCATTTCGGCCGGAAGCGGCAGCAGCCGCGAGGCGGTCATGGGATCAGCCGTCAGATCGGCACGCCGGCAAGATCACGGCTTGTATGGATGGTCTGGAGGGTTTGGACGCGGACGACATGCGGGCTGTCGGTCAACAAGCGCGTCAGGGCATTCTGGTGGGCGGCGTCGCGGGCAACAAGGCGCACGAGGAAATCGCCGCCACCACGAATCATATGGCATTCCCGCGTTTCGGGCCAGGCGCCGACCTGTGCCTCGAAGGCTTCCAACACGCTGCCTTTCTGGCTCTCGAGACCAATCAGGGCATAGAAATTCAGGGACCAGCCCAGCAGGGCCGCATCCACTTCTGCATGGTAGCCCTTGATGATCCCCATTTCTTCAAGCCGCCGGACACGTCGCAGACAGGGGGGCGCGGAAATGCCGGTCCGACGGGCGAGTTCCACGTTGGTCATGCGTCCATCGACCTGAAGTTCGGCAATGATCTGCCGGTCGATGGCGTCCAGTTCAATCGGTGCGGGGTGTGGCGGTACGTTCATTTCACTCTGACATATATGGCAGGTGACATGATCCGCAAAGATGGCAGATGCGTCGGAAGTCTTTATATGGGGGACCAGATACCCATTGAGGACCCATCATGCCTGAAATCCATCATACGGATCTGCTGGTCGTTGGCGCCGGCCCTGCTGGTTACACCGCTGCGATCTACGCGGCCCGCGCGAGCCTCAAGCCGATTCTCGTCACCGGGATGCAGCCCGGCGGTCAGCTCACCATCACGACTGATGTTGAAAACTATCCCGGCTTTGCGAATCCTGTGCAGGGCCCCTGGCTGATGGAGCAGATGCGCGCGCAGGCCGAGCACGTCGGGACGCAACTGGTTTATGACCTGATCGTAAAGGCCGACCTAAAGAACGGTCCGGGGCCGGACGGATATTTCCGGCTAGTCGGAGATTCTGGAGACGAATTCCGGGCACGCACAGTTGTGATCGCCACGGGAGCCCAGGCCAAGTGGCTCGGCCTCGAATCGGAAAAGCGCCTCCAACGTGGTGGCGTTTCAGCCTGCGCGACCTGCGACGGCTTCTTCTATCGCGGCAAGACGGTCGCCGTTATCGGCGGCGGCAATACGGCGGTCGAGGAAGCGCTGTACCTGACGCATCATGCGGACAAGGTGCATCTGATCCATCGCCGTGACAGCCTGCGGGCCGAGCGCATACTGCAGGAGCGCCTGTTCTCCAACCCAAAGGTCGAAGTTCACTGGAACCAAGCCGTCGAGGAAATCCTGGGCGCGGGTGACCCGGAAGTCGTCTGCGGAGTGGCCCTGAAGGACACGCAGACGGGCGCGCTCTCTAAGCTGGACGTGGATGGCGTGTTCGTGGCCATCGGTCATACGCCCAATGCCGGTCCGTTCCGGCATGAAGTCGCTTGTGACAGCGATGG
The DNA here is from genome assembly GCF_016757795.1 of Gluconobacter sphaericus. Classification (GTDB taxonomy): domain Bacteria; phylum Pseudomonadota; class Alphaproteobacteria; order Acetobacterales; family Acetobacteraceae; genus Gluconobacter; species Gluconobacter sphaericus. Next base: position 148,127 of record NZ_CP068419.1, read on the forward strand.
ATATATCCTGACGGAAAACGATGGCACAGGCACGTCAGTCAAAGGAGTATTCGCAGCCGGTGATATCCAGGACCGGATTTTCCGGCAAGCCGTGACGGCAGCCGGAACGGGCTGCATGGCAGCGCTTGAGGCAGAACGATATCTTTCTGGCATACCTGCCATGACAAAAACTTGACCCTCGCCTGCGCTTCAGACAGTTTCGTCCATTCAACGACATATCTTGACGGATAACGCCGGGACGTATGGGTAAGAAGGACGAAGACCGTCGCATCGGCGAACGGGGAGAAAACCAGATGGACTGGGACAAGCTGCGGATTTTTCACGCCGTGGCGGAAGCCGGTTCCTTCACTCATGCCGGCGACCGGCTGGGACTGAGTCAGTCGGCAGTTTCGCGCCAGATTTCCGCGCTTGAAGATGTCCTGCGTGTGCCTCTGTTCCATCGGCATGCGCGTGGGCTGATCCTGACGGAACAGGGCGATGTCCTGAATCGTACCGTGCGGGAAGTCTTCTCGAAACTCGCCCTCACCCAGGCCTTCCTGAGCGAGAGCAAGGAACGGGCGGCTGGCAAGATCAAGATCACCACGACGACCGGCTTTGGCCTGTCCTGGCTTTCTCCGCGCCTGAACCGGTTTCTAGAACTGCATCCCGATATCGAAGTCACGCTTCTGCTCGAAGATGCAGATCTGGATCTGGGCATGCGGGAGGCCGATGTTGCGATCAGGCTCCATCCGCCGACCCAGCCGGATCTGGTCCAACGTCATCTCGCGAATTTTCCCATGCCAATTTATGCCAGCGCCGAATATCTTGAGCGCAACGGCACACCACACTCTCTGGAAGACCTTGCCAATCACCAGATCATAAGCTTCGCAGGCTGGCATCTGCCACTTCCCAACGTGAACTGGTTGCTGGATCTGCTGCGACAGGAAGGCGTTGCACGCCAAGGGAGCCGGCGACTAGCGATCAATAATATTTCTGCGGTTGCAAACGCCATTGCGGCTGGAACCGGGATCGGCTCACTGCCCCTTTATGCCGCCACGGGCTATCCCGGACTCGTCCGGATCCTGCCGAACCAGCAGGTCCCGCTGGTGGAGGCCTATTTCGTCTATCCAGAAGAATTGCGGACATCTAAACGGATCGCAGTGTTCCGGGATTTTCTTCTTTCAGAAATCAGCAACCTCAAGGGCCACGACTAGGGCAAATACGGGAGACGGTCCCGTCTCCCTATCCCCGGCGCCCGTGCGCCCCGGGACACGCATGAAGCCGGTTGCTGGAGCGGAAGACCGCTTCCCCAACCGGGGCAAACCCGCTTCCACGTCCAAGACGTCGGCCGCTGTTGGGCATCTGCTCCAGCACAATAACGCCGGATGCTATTCGGTAACAGATTTTCGCCTGCGTCGAACGCGATCTGGCCGTGTGATGCAGCGATGTCCTGGCCGGAGTTTTCAATACTCCATGAGCTAGAGCGCCTGACGGAGCCAGAACAGATCCTCCCACCAGACACAGGCTGCCGACCCAGGCAGACACAACCAGAAAATGTGGGACAGGTTTCATGGCCTTACAATACTGCAGAACTGGCCCTTCGAACCAGCCCCAGGCCTGACGCAGGGTGTTCCTCGCACGCGCTTGATGCAACACGGACACAGCCCGTTCAGTCAGCGTTTTTGCGAGTAGACAGACGTTGGTTGACGCGTTCCCTAAGTTCCTTGCCCACCTTGAAGAAGGGAACGCTTTTTTCCTCGACCGGCACGACATCACCGGTCCGGGGATTACGCCCCGTCCTAGCCGCCCGTTCGCGGGGAAGAAAAGCTCCGAAGCCCCGCAGTTCGACCCGGTCTCCCCGCGCAAGCGCCGCCCCGATCTCGTCAAAGACCGCATGAACGATACGTTCGATATCGCGGGTAAGAAGATGTGGGTACGCGGCCGACAGTTCGGCGATAAGTTCGGATCGGGTCATGACAGCTGTTCCACCTGACTCCGCCTTCTGAAACGGGTTATCAGAGTTGCAAAATCGCAACGGCTCCGTCAAGGCCCTCGCGATCGATCACACTTGAGAAAGTTCCACCCAACAGGCCCTTCAGAAGTGCCTTTTTATCAGGCCATTGATACCAGTACCTTGAATGCTCGGGGATTAGCGGCACTACGGGATAAGATGCATTACCGATCTTCAGCTGTTTCCTGAGCCAGAGCCGGGCCACATCTTCATCTCCAAGCTCGTCCACCAGCCCCAGGGCAATCGCCTGGCGGCCCGTATAGGCCCGGCCGTCCGCAAGGGATCGGACCTTTTCCTCGGTCAGATGGCGACCTTCGGCGACCATCGAAACAAACTGGCCAAACAAGTCATTCACGAGTTCCTGAAGCATCTGCCGACCTTCGGGCGTCAGAGCACTGGTGGGATCGGTCTGATTCTTCATGGCGCCGGACGTGATGGCATCCATGCCGATACCGAGACGCTCCAACCCAGCCGAGACATCGGGGCGCTGTAAAAGAACGCCGATTGAACCGGTCAGCGTAGAGGGTAACGCCACGATATGCTGGGCGGGCACGGATAGCATATAAGCGGCAGAGGCGCCCATATCCCCCATGGAAACAGAGACGGGCTTGACGGCGGCAAAGCGCTTGACGGCTTCGTGCAAGCGCTCTCCTCCTGTCACACCACCGCCAGGGCTATCCACCACAAGCAGAAGTCCAGTCACATCGGACGAATTCCGCGCCTGTTTCAGGGCCCCCACAGTCTGGGAGACGTCATTTTTTATGATGCCGCTGATGACTAGCCGGACGATGTGCGGTCGCTGAATGGAGCTCGTACTGACGGCACCGCCATGACCGGCCATCGAAATGACCACGGCACCAACAAATGCAACAAGAGCCCCTACCCGCCAGAGCAACAATTGCCTGCGTTTGACCTGCCCCGCCAAAAAGGCACTCAGTTCAGCGTTAATGGAACCGCTCCTGTCCTTGTCGTCTCAAAAGAACCGGCTGGCGATACCACTCCTCTTTGGAAAAATCCCACCAGCCAGCCCTGACGATACTCAGTTCTCCTTCTTGGTACGACGTCCGCGGGCACCATCTTTCTTGCCTTCGCCGGTTGCGGCACTGATCTTGCGTCCAAGGCCGATCTCGCGCGCCAGAGCAGAACGACGCTGGGCATAGTTGGGAGCGACCAGCGGATAATCTGAGGGAAGACCCCACCGCTCACGATACTGTTCCGGTGTCATATCATAAGCGCTCTGAAGATGGCGCTTGAGCATTTTCAGCTTCTTGCCGTCTTCGAGACAGATGATATAGTCAGGAAAAACAGAGCGTTTGATGGGAACTGCCGGCTGCGGGCGCTCGGATTGCGGCTCTTCCTCGGGAGTTCCTGCCTTAGCGAGGGCGTCATATACTTGGCGGATCAGGGCGGGCAGTGTTTCTGCTTCAAGTGTTCCACGGGAGGCCTGAGCAGCAACGATCTTGGCAGTAAGTTCCAGGAGACCTGTACTGGAAGTGTTCTCGGACATAATATTTCACCCCTCTGCTCTAATGTTTTTTAGTTCCATAACGCCTATAACAGGCTAGGTAAATGCGGAATAGAAATATTTAGCGAACGCCTTTTCCGGATCAAAAATATCATCATATCAAAATAACCCGCAAACAAAAAAAGCAAGCACCTATCCCGTAGTATTCAATCTTGCAGACCATATCTGGAATGGTAACATGAACCACGAAACTGTTGTGCTCTCAAAGACAAACAATTTTTCCAGCTGACGCCCTCGTTCACGGAAATTTCGTCAATATAGAGTAGAAACAGAGTCTATTACAGTTCACTATAAAGGTTCTATCCGACCTTTACGTCCCTTCTACCACGCGTACTCTTCCTAGCACCCCTTTGACAACCAGCCCTTTCCGGTCTTTCGTGAAAATATTCCCGTCTGCTTTCGTATCAGAGGCGCCTCAGCGGTTTTAGTTACTTTGTTTTACACTTTAGACACTGCGTAATAACCTAACTGCCCCTAATGAACTTGTAGAACAGCTCAAAGAGCCTCGCAATCGAGAGCCAAAAACGTATGCTTGACCTACATTGCCAGATGCCGGGCGACCGCAGTCCTGACTGGCAGGTCATCCGTAACTGCCATGCTTCCACTCTTATCAACAGTCAGGCGGCCGCACTTGCAGACGCCCTGGGTCACGATGCCTCCAGAGCGGGCATTCTGCTAGGATAGTCAGAAATACCGTTTTGCCCCGGAACTGGAAGGAGGTATTGTCGATCCTGCCAAAGTCGTCTCGGATGCAGGCAGTCTTGCATGCAGCTGCCGGCAATGAGTGGTGGAACGGAATTGCTCCGGTGCGCTGCATCCTGACGCCGCCGATATTGACCCTCTCCTTCCTTGGCCAACCTGCGGGGAAAACGATCATCGACTACCAAAGCCCACTATCGGCATGCAACACGGAGCTTGTTGCAGGAGAAGACCCGACGCGACAGAGATAACCGTCTACTCTCCGTGGCTGGCAACCGAGCGCGAGGCTCTGGCTTCCAAAGAGACAATGATGCTGGGCGTTACAGGTGCGAGTGCTATTTTGGTGCGTCAGGCAAAAGTGTCGCGTGAGCGTTCAAAACCTACTCCACTCGTAAATGGAAGTATCGGACGGGTAACCATACACCCGTCTTAACTGTTGTGCCTCCCCGATGAGGAGTCGAAGACACGCAAATATACAAAATTTATAACAGATATCCGAATGGAAATTTCCTCTCTCGCCGGATAATGTTGTTAGGGCTAAGACACTCACGCAATGAGTGGCAGCACTATATCCTCGGGACAACCGACTCCGGATAATACGACCACACGGCCTGCACCTCTGCGGCCGCGCGCGCGTCCCTTTCTCTCGTGGCTGTACGCACCCAGCCCCTCTTCCGTCACCTTTGCTCTGCGCAACACCGTTGCAGCCTGTCTGGCCGTCGGAATCGCGTTCTGGATGGAGCTGGACGATCCGGCCTGGGCTGCCATGACCGTCTGGGCTGTTGCACAAACCAGCCGTGGCGAAAGCCAGTCCAAGGCAAAATGGCGTATCGTCGGCACCATCAGTGGCGCCATCGCCGCCATCACCATCATGGCAGCCGCCCCCCAGGCTCCATGGATGTTCTTTCCCATGGTCGCCTTATGGATCGGTCTATGCAGCGGATTTGCAACATTCGTCAGTAACTTCCGCTCTTATGCCCTTGTTCTTGCGGGATATACCTGTTCGATCATCTGTATGGGTGCCGCGTCCAATCCGGACAATATCTTCATGGTCGCGATGTCGCGTGGCACATACATCGTGCTTGGTGTGCTGTGCGAAGCTTTCATGGGTCTCATTTTCGCGACGAGCCAAGAAAGACATGCCAGGGCACAGCTTCGACAGAAACTTGAATCCGCTCTAGTCCTCGTCACCACCACCTTATGCAGTCTTCTGGGCGAAGAGCGCGGCGCGCTGAATGCCGCACGGAGACAGTTCGGAACGATTTTGACAATCAATGACCAGATCGAGTTCGCTGAAGTCGAGATGGGACCGCACGGCCATGAAGGCGATCACGCACGCGCGGCGCTCGCAGCGGTTTCAGCTCTTCTATCCCGCGGCTTCGGCATGGCCATGCGCCTTCAGGTGCTCAACCACAATCATCCGGCGTTCACGAAAACCGCTGACGAGATCCTCGCCTTCCTCAAGCAGTTCCCGCAGCGCCTGCCGGACCAGAATGCCGTTCCTGCCCTGCTTGCGGACCTTCAGCACTTTCGCGACATCTGCCGCCTTTATGCCGCGCCACATCGCGAAAGCGACATCCGCTCGAACCTTGAACCCATCCCCGGCCTCGAACCCTTTGACCAAACTGACGAAGGTCAGGAAATACAGGAAGACAGGCTGGATGAACGTATCCTGTTCGTCTCCCTGGGCGAACTTCTGGGAGATCTGGAGCAGGCCATCAAGGAATACGAGGCCAGTACACATCGCATCAAAGGCGATCATTTCCATTTCCAGCTTGAAACCCATCGCGACACCCGTGAAGCGGTGCATAACGGTTTGCGCGGCGCGTGCGCTGTTCTGATAACGGCCTATATCTATGAAGTAACTGCTTGGCCGAACGGGCTTGGTTTTATTGCTATTACGACGCTGGTCTGTGGTCTGTTTGCGACCAAGGAAAACCCCGTCCTTGGCACAACCGAATTCCTCAAAGGAGCCGTCGCGGCTTATTTCATGGCATGGATTCTGGTTTTCGTACTCATGCCGAAAGTCACGACCTTCGAGACTCTCACGCTCTTTCTAGGGCCAGCAATGTTTCTGGGCGGCCTAGCGAAGGGTAATCCATCCACGGCTGGTGGCTCAGCGGCCTACGGGCTTCTGCTGCCAGCAATGCTGGGGCTTGAGAACCATCACGTCATGAACGAAATCGCCTTCTACAATGGGAATATGGCGACTGTTCTGGCGGTGGCTGTCAGTGTCATCGTGTTCCGGAGCGTCCTGCCGTTCAGCAGCGATGCCGAGCGCTTCCGTCTGCGTCGAATCATGCTCAGAGAACTGCAGCATCTGGCACATCCGGGCTTCACGCCACGCATCAGCGTCTGGATCGGCCGCAATACGGATCGCTTTGCCCGGCTGATCCGCCATGCTGGCCCCACCCCGGCCCCGCTGATCGAAGCGTGTATTCTGGGCACGCTGGCAACGTTGACGCTAGGCCTGAACGTCATCAGGCTCCGCGCACTTCTGGACCGTGAATACTTGCCCGAAAGCGCGCGACGTCCGATCCTTCTGGTTCTGCATTATGTGGAACAATCCACGAAGCGGCATGACAAGGCGGCCCGTATTGCGGAAGCGGCGGTCAGGCGCCTGCGTGTTCTGGACGCCCAGGAAACAGATCTGGTGACACGCCTCGAACTGACACGTGCCATCACCTATCTCGTCGTCATTGCCTACACGATGCGGACGAACGAGGATTTCCTCGATGCCAGCAAACCTTTCCGGGGCGAGAGAAACAGCCGCCTGCTCAATTCCGGTCAAGGCTGATCCGGGCATCTCAGGGACTTGCTACCGCCAGACTCTGGAACGGATGCTCTGCCGGAGTGACCTAAGGCGTTTCTGCGGTAGCTCCTCGCCATGGACTTAACCAGTCCAGACCTTCGGAGGTCGAAGCCCGCGGGTTGTATTCGCATCCAATCCAGCCCCGATAACCAAGACGATCCAGCAGAGCGAAGAGATAGGGGTAATTGATCTCTCCCTCATCTGGTTCGTGCCGCTCCGGGACGCTGGCTACCTGAATGTGACCGATTGATCCAAACAGAGTTTCCAGTCGAACCGCGAGGTCACCCTGCATGATCTGCGCATGATAAAAATCGAACTGGATCTGGACGTTATCTGCCCTAACCAGATCACAGACCGCTTTTGTCTCCTCCTGATAATTCAGGAAATAACCCGGCATATTGCGCGTGTTAATGGCCTCCAGAACAATGGTCAGTCCGATGGATTGCGCCTGAGACGCCGCGTATTCGATATTCCGAAGGTAAGTCTCCATCTGCTTCTCATGCGGGATTTCGACATCGCGCAAACCAGCCATGACATGCAGGCGACTGTTTCCGAGAGCCTGGGAATACTCCAGTGCGGCCCCGATCGTACGGCGGAACTCCTCCTCACGACCAGGCAGCGCCGCCAGTCCACGCTCACCTCGATCCCAGTCTCCTGGTGGAGCGTTGAACAACGCGACATGCAGATCATTTCCCCTGACCCGGGCGCACAGATCCTGCCTGTCAAAAGCGTAAGGGAACAGAAATTCGACTCCCTTGAAACCGTCACGCGCGGCGGCATCGAAGCGCTCGAGGAACTCAAGTTCCGGGTAATTCATAGTCAGGTTTGCGGCAAAAGCAGGCATGACGAGAGACTTCCCTTGCAATGAACTACGAGACGAAAGGCCACAGCAGGCAGGTGGCTAGAAACCCAAGAGCACCGAGCGTAGTCGTCAGAACGGTCCAGGTTCGCAGGCCATCGGCGACGTCGATCCCGGACAGCTTCGTGAAGATCCAAAACCCTGCGTCGTTGACGTGAGAAACCGACAGGCCCCCGCCCCCCATGGCGAGCGCGAGCAGGGCAAGCTGGTTGGGATTGGCATGCATCTCCGAGATCATGGGACCAAGAATCCCTGCGGTCGTCACAAGCGCCACCGTCGTCGATCCCTGCACTGCGCGCAGGATCATGCTCAGGATAAAAGCCAGGGCAAGCGCAGGCAGTCCGGTCGTACGGAGTATGTCAGAGATGACGTGGCCGATGCCGCTTTCTACCAAAATGTTCCCAAACACGCCGCCACAGCCGGCGATCAGGATCACAAGGGCGACACCGGGGACCGCAGACCCGATGACCGTCGATACCTGCTCAAAGCTCCATCCCCGTCGCAGTCCCAACGTATAGCCGGCAAGGAGGGTGTCGAGGAGCAGCGCCGTTACCGGCGAGCCGACAAGATGGGCAGCTCCGGCATAGGAAGAGGCGGCCGGCAGAAAGATCGACAGCGTGGTGCCAAGCATGATCAGGACGATCGGAAGCAGGATCAGCCCGACAATCAGCCAGAATCCGGGTGTTTCGGCTGAAGGCAGCGCATGGGCGGATACTTCCGGCTGGGCATTGAACGTTCCGTCCTCACATCCATTAATTGCTGCCTGGATGTCTGACGCATATGTGAACTCGCGATGCGTCATGCGCTGTGCAATCAGCGCCCCGGCCCCACAGACCATAAGGGTGATCGGCACCCCGAACACCAGAATACGTCCCATATTTGCGCCGATCTGTGCCGCAGCGGCGGCCGGACCGGGATGCGGCGGCAGAAACGAGTGCACCGTCAACATGGCCGCACACATCGGGAGTGCGAAAATCATGAGAGAGCGCCGGGTCACGTTCGCCACACCGTAGAGCAACGGCATGACCATAATCACGCCGACCTCAAAAAAGACCGGAATGCCAATCAGAAAACCTGCAAGCATCAGAGCGAGCGGGACGCGCCGACCTCCGAAACGCGCGATAAGATCGCGCGCGAGAACCTGTGCGCCCCCTGAAACCTCCACAATCTTTCCGATCATTGCCCCAAGAGCGATGATGATGGCGATATGGCCCAGTGTCTTGCCCATCCCCGCCTCGATCGCAGGAACAATCTTGGCCGCAGGCATTCCGGCAAAAAGCGCGACAAACATGCTGACAATAAGGAGCGTCAGGATCGGATGAAGCTTAAAACGGATGATCAGCACCAGCATCAGCACGATACCGGCAATGGCGCTGGCCAAAAGAACCATCGGGGTCATATCAGGACCTCTCCTGCTTTCGAAAAGGCCAAGTCAGTCCCATTTCACCCCGAACACAGCCGCAATTTCCGCAAGCGCGGCATCATCCAGCGGCGCGGGCCGTGGCGTGGTCATCAGCCACAGGCGCGCCGTTTCTTCGAGCTCCGCAAGCGCATCACTGGCACTTGTCACGCTACTGCCCCACACGACGGGTCCGAGCCGATCCAGCATGACGCCGTTGACAGAGGAAGCCAGTTCGGCCACACGGGCTGCCGCTTTCGGCGATCCCGGACGTTCATAAGGGATCAGCGGGACACGCCCGATTTTCATGACCTGATACGGCGTGATCGGCGGCAGAATGGCATCTTCGGCATCCACACCCGCTAAGGTCAGCGCAACAAGATGGGTGGAATGTGTGTGGATGATCCCGTTGCAGTCCGGTCTCTGCTCATAAATCCTGCGATGCAGAGTCACCGTTTTGGAGGCGCGTGGCCCGGAAACCTGATTGCCTTCAAAATCGGTTTTGGCGATTCCCTCAGGTGTGAGGCGCCCCAAACAAACATCCGTCGGCGTGATCAGCCAGCCGTCAGAAAGACGGGCGCTGATGTTTCCCGCGCTTCCGCTTGTATGCCCGCGCGCATACAGATCCTGCCCGATCGCGCAGATTTCTTCACGGCATGCTCTTTCATCAATCATGACTGATCTCCCGACAATGCCAGCAGCGCTTTTTCGAAGAAGTCAGCCTCACCGAAATTGCCTGATTTCAGGGCAAGTGCGAGCGGCTCGCTACCCGTTGATACGGTTGCAGGAACGCCCGGCGCAATCGGCGCGCCAATACGCAGACCTTTGACGTCAAGCGCCTGAACCACAGCGCCTGACGTTTCTCCGCCGGCAACGACGAAGCGCCTGACACCCCGGTTTTTCAACAAATGCGCGATACGACCCAGAGCATGCTCGACCATCTCCCCCGCCTTTTGGGCTCCTATCGCTGCCTGCACCTGTCTGAGTTCATCAGCCGGGCTGGTTGCGTAGATGAGCACGGTCTGGCCGGCGTGAGCGTCGAAGAAGGCAACCGCCTCTTCCGCAACCGGTTCACCGGCAGCCAGCTTCATGACATCAATCCGGTAAGCTGGCCGCTCAGCCTCGATCCAGCGTGCTACCTGAAGATTTGTCCTCAGCGAACCACTGCCGGCAAGGACAACATCCTTTCCGGCCACGGCAGGCAGAACTGCGGCATCCGCACCAGAGAGTTCGGTGCTCGCCCTAAAATTATCGGGTAGCCCCAGGGCAATTCCTGAACCTCCCGTGATCAGGACATGATCGCGGCAGGCCTGTCCGATCACTGTCAGATCAGCTTCGGAAATTGCGTCAACAATCAGAAGAGTGGCCCCCTCGGCCTTAGCCTTCCCGATCGCTGCTCTGATTTGCTCCGCCCCCTTGAAAACCGTCGAAAGGTCAATGAGCCCGACAGTTCCTGTGGACTGGGCCTGAAGCACGCGTACGAGATTGGCATCCTTCATTGGTGTCAGCGGATGGTTCTGCATCCCACTTTCATTGAGCAGCTCATGACCGACGAAGAGATGGCCATTATAGACCGTGCGCCCATTGGCCGGGAAAGAGGGTGCAGCAATCGTCACCTCTTGTCCCAGAGCCTTGGCCAGCGCCTCTGCAACGGGACCGATATTGCCCTTTTCAGTGGAATCGAAAGTGGAGCAATATTTGAAGACAATCTGTTGGCAGCCGGCAGACCGCAGGAAGTCCAGAGCGGCCAATGACTGAGCCACCGCCTCTTCCGCTGCAATAGTGCGTGACTTGAGGGCGACGACAATAGCTTCGGCATCGGCGATCATCGGATCATCCGCCTCAGGAATACCGATGGCCTGCACCGTTTTCATGCCTGCACGGACCAGCGTGCTAGCAATGTCGGTCGCGCCCGTGAAATCATCCGCGATACAGCCGATAAAAGCACCAGCTCTGGTCATGCTTCCTCTCCCTTGTCAGAAGATGGCAATGTAATCCCCGGGAAAATCTTGATGACTGCGGAATCATCTTCCCGACCATGTCCGGCCGCAGACGCGTTGAGGAACATCTGATGCGCGGTCGCCGCCAGAGGCAGGGGAAATTTCGTCCGACGGGCCGTATCAAGCGCCAGACCAAGATCCTTGACGAAAATATCCACCGCTGACAGCGGCGTATAATCTCCCGCAAGAATATGAGGCACCCGGTTTTCGAACATCCAGGAATTGCCAGCGCTGTTGGTGATGACTTCGAACAGGGTCGCCGGATCAGCACCTTCCCGTAATCCTAACGCCATAGCTTCGGCAGCTGCGGCGATATGAATGCCGGCCAGGTGCTGGTTAACGATTTTCACACGGGTGCCGACACCTACTTTAGCTCCGAGCCGATAGACCTTTCCGGCCACGGCAGGCAGAACCGCTTCCGCGCGGGCATAGGCTTCTTCGGGACCGGAGGTCATCAGCGTCATCTCGCCGGAAGCAGCCTTGGCGGCGCCCCCGGACATCGGCGCATCAAGCAGCCAAATGTCGCGCTTCCTCAGGCGTGTCTCAAGCCCTTCAATAAAGGCTGGTGCTACAGTTGCGCAGGAAATGACCAAAGAGCCAGGTTTCAGCGTGTCCACTGCCCCCTGTTCGCCGAAGAGGACCTGCTCTGTCTGCTCCGCATTCACCACCTGAATGATCAGGACATCACAGGATGCTGCGAGGGCAGCTGGTGACGTGTAAGCCTTGCCACCTTCAGTTTCGAACGCTGTCAGAACCTCTGCACGCACATCATAGGCGCCGACCGCAAAACCTGCACGCAACAATGATTTCGCAACACCAAGCCCCATCGCTCCAAGGCCGATCACACCGATCTGACCTGTCTGATCCTTACCCAGCATCGTCGTCCTCCATCTAAAGCGCTAAAGTTCTTTTTGCACCTGCCGCACAAGACAGAGGTGATTGAAGAGGAATAATTCACATATTTTATGATATGTCTAATGCACAAAGTGTTATTTTTCATCTTCCTCATGTTATGTTGAGCCCATGCAAGAGAAACAGCTCTTACCCCCCTCATGGTTCGTCGATATCCGGCTGAAGTTCCGGCATCTCCAGCTGTTGCAGGCTCTTTCACGCCACAACACGCTCCAGAGCGCTGCTGAAAGTCTCGGCCTGGCGCAGCCCGCCGCGTCACGGCTATTGGGAGATCTCGAAGATGTGATTGGTATCCCGCTCTTCCAGCGGGAAGGACGCCGTCTCGTCATCAACGCCTATGGCAGTGTTCTGACCCGGCATGCCAACAATCTGCTCGATGAACTTGATCGCACACGGGACGAACTCAATGCGCTTCTCTCAGGTGGGGCGGGCACAGTATCAATCGGGGCCATCGACGGGCCCGTGGTTGATCTCTTGACGATGGCCGTCCTCAATATCCAGCGTGACAGCCCGGATATATCGCTCGAAATCCGTACCGGATCGAGTGTTGGCCTTTTTCATGACCTGGTGAATGGCGACATCGACATTATGATCGGTCGAGCGCCGGAAGATGCGCGAAACATGATGTGTCATTACACCCCGATCGGCGAGGAACCCATGGTCATCGCAGCGCGTCAGAACCACCCTCTGTTCAGGAAGGCATCTACTGTCCGACTTGAGGATATGGCGCCTTTCCCATGGGTCCTGCAACGGAAAGGAGGAAAGTCGCGCAGCAAACTCGAAAGCATTTTCCAAGACAGGAACCTAGCTCTTCCGAAAGACATTATCGGAAGCGACTCCCTGCTAATGACACTTGCCTATCTGGAAAAAACGGACGCGCTGACAATTCTCTCTGCAGCAGTGGCCCATCAGCAGGCCAAATACAGGCAGATCCAGATTGTCTCATCCGATGTAAACATCGCGATCAGTTCGTACGGCATCCTAATGCTCAAATCCCGCAATCAGTCCCGCCCCACCATGAAGGTTCTCGACGAACTGGAAAAAACCCTACGACCGGTGACAAAACGTCAAGCCTAGCGCCCTGTGTCCCAAGCCTTGGGACGGAATACCGGGCGGCTGGCGAAACACCCGGTCGGCAGCCTGAAACGCATATTTGAACAGTGGAGTCCGTCAAATGTGGAGGGATCCATAAACCTTCAAAATCCCTCCAACCATTAAAAATACTTATTTCAGCTCATATTCATTGAATACCAAGTCTTCTGAACCTCCATTCGTAATTATATACGTCCCGGGATCAATAAGAAATGCATCCGCATCCTGCGTTTTAATTTGCGTAACAGTTGAATTTTTCTTGGTAGAAATAATCCTATTCCCTTTAAATACTACACGAACACCAGGTCCTTTTACCGTGTAAACACCTGTACTTTCCCCCGGTTTCAGCTCAACGTGCCAGCCATAGACAGTGGGTTTGTCCAAAACCAATTTGAATCCTTTAACATCAGATCGATCTCCTGCACCGAAGCCTTGGGGGCCGTTTTTCTTGATCTCAAAAGCAATCTGATGGTTGAGAGTTGTACCTGTATTGGTAATTCTATCCACTTCGGATTTGCCTTGATGAGGTCCGAAACGGATATGACCTGTTTCCATAACAGCATATTTCATCGGTTGACCAATATACTCAACTTTGACTGGACTGCCGCTAATGTGAGTATTCACGTAATCCAAATGCTGCTCATGCCACATTGTACGAACGCCTGGAAGCAACAGCACACGCATTACTCGAACGTCTTTGGTTTCATATATGACGTGATGTAATGGCTCATCTTTCGTTTCCACTACAGGCTCTCCATCTGGTCCTTTGGATGGAAAAGCATATCCATACCCCACAGACGAGAAATAAAGTATCGAAAAAAGAATAAATGAATAACGACCATTAGAATTCATGACACGACTCCTTTTATATTTCGACTATATTTGTTTCTGCACTTACATAAGGGGCCATTTTTGTAGATAACCCCATAAACTATACCTGACACCCATTCATAAATCCTGTCCAACTATGAGATCTATAGAACTGAATACCTGTTTCAATCACCTGCAGGGCTCTTTTCATTCGTGGTCGCCTGCCGGATCTTCCCCACCTGTGGCGGCGTCATTGCCGCTCCATGATTACCCCAGCTGTGACCAAGAAAAGTGACAAGATCAGCAATCTGCTGATCATCCAAAATATCCCGGTAGGAACCCATCACCAGAGACGACGGCGCAGCCGAAACTCCGGGAAGCCGTCCGCCGCTCAGAATGATATGGGCGGCGGAAGTTGCATCCGGCCCCTGAAGAACCGGGTTTCCGGCAAGAGGGGGAAATACGCCAGGATATCCCCGTCCGTCCGTTCGGTGGCAGGCCGCACAGCGATCAACATAAATCTTCGCGCCTTCCGACGGCATCTTTCCGGCGAATAACTGGCGTGACACCCCATCATCATAACGGAACGTCTCGACCGAAACGCCTGGCGGAGGGCCAAGCGTCTTCAGGAAGGCCGCGATCGCCGCCAAGTCATGGTCATTCGTCAGAGAGGTCGAGTGCGTGATAACGCCGTTCATCGCACCGAATGTCGCGCCATGCCTGTTACGCCCCGTTTTCAGGAAAGCCACGATATCCTCGGAGGTCCAGCCCACAAGTCCACCGACGTCATCACTCCGAAGACTAGGCGCAACCCAGTTGTCTACAATGAAGCCACCGGACAGATATTTCGGCCCATCTGTTGCAGTCTGGGCCTTTTCGGCGAGTACGAGATTGCGCGGCGTATGGCAGCTTCCACAATGCCCGGGACCTTCCACAAGATAACGGCCACGCTCGACCAGCGCATCGGGCGTCTCATCATAAGAGGCAGATGGTAATGGAGGCGCAGGTGAAGGCGCAAAAAGCAGACGCCAGATCGCCAGAGGCCAGCGCGCTGACAATAACCATGGAATATCCGGCGCCCGGTTCTTCAGGCTGACCGGTGCAACACCTTGCGTGAGGTAGGCATAAAGGGCCTGCAGATCCTCATCCGTCATTTTCGAATAAGACGGATACGGCATCGCCGGATAAACGCTTGACCCGTCTTTTCTGATCCCCCGACGCATGAGACGCACGAAATCTTCGTAGCTCCAGGTGCCTATCCCGGTGTCACGATCAGGCGTGATGTTGGTGGAGTAAATTGCCCCGAGCGGCGACTGAAGGGCCAGCCCACCTGCCAGATACTTGCCATCATGAGCGGTATGACATGCTTCACAGTCGCCCAGAACAGCGACATACGCTCCCCGTTTGATCAGATCCGCATTATCGGCATATGCCCCGGATGACTGCAGGACGCAGATCGCTCCCGCCAGTACCGGAAGAAGGCGCCGTTTCATTGTTTTACGCCTCTTCATGCCTGCACCATTGGTCCGGGAGACTTCAGATAACGCTCCCTGATTGCCTTTGCAGACCAGTAAGCCAGAGCGGCAACGGTACCCGTGGGATTATATCCGATGCCCTGCGGAAACGCTGATGATCCGATGACAAAAAGATTGGGCACTTCCCAATGCTGGAGATAGCGGTTGACCACACTATCCTTGGGGGACGTTCCCATGATCGCGCCACCCGCGATATGCGTCGTCTGATAATGGCGCAGGTCGAATTCTTCTCCGAACTCTTTCGTCTCGATCGACATCGATTCAGGCTTCATGGCCCGACCGATATCCGCCATCCGGTCTGTCACGTAGCGGATCATCTTCACATCGTTGTCATGCCAGTTAAACGTAATCCGCAGCAGCGGGCGCCCGGCAGTGTCACTGTATGTCGGATCAAGAGATAGGTAGCAGTCGCGAAATGCCATGTTGGTACCGTGGGCATGGATCGATATCGTATGCTGGAAGTTGTCCTTGACGGCTTTCTTCCAGTGCGCACCCCATTGCGGTGTCCCTTTGGGTACCGTGGCACTGCTGATCGGCTTGCTTCCGGCCTGATTGACCCAGATGGGCGCGCCACCAACAAACCCCAGCGGCCCATGATCAAAATTATCCGCATTGAAATCATCGATGGCAACACCGTTGCCACCGGCCCCGATGAACGGATTAGTGAATTTGTCCTGCCCGAAGAATAGCGTTACGCCGGATTCATTCTGATAGACGAAATTACGCCCAACAGTCCCCTCGCCCGTCTTGGGATCGTAAGGCTGTCCGATCCTGGACAAAAGAAGCAGATAGGGGTTGTTGTAGGCAAAACTGGCCAGAATGACGATATCGGCAGTCTGGCGAACTTCCTCCCCCTTGGACGTCCGATAGATCACGCCCGTTGCTTTCTTGCCCGATGAGTCCGTCTCGACCTTCAGGACGTCACACTCAGCACGCAACTCGAAACGACTTTCGCGCTCAAGTGCGGGAAGGATGTTCACATTCGGGGATGCCTTTGAGTAGTTGTAGCAGGCATAGCCGCTGCAAAACCCACAAAACGTACAAGCTCCCATCTGGCATCCATAAGGATTGGTGTAAGCCTGTGACGCATTGGCAGACGGTATACGAAAGGGGTGATACCCACATTCCGCTGCGGCCTTGCTGTAAAGTTCGGCGGAATAGGTGTTCTTCATGGCAGGTAATGGAAAAGGCGTTGAGCGGTCTGCGTCGAACGGGTTTCCATCTCCCACGATCTTGCCATTGACCTTGTAGGCCTGCCCCGAAGTTCCGAACACACTTTCAGCAAAAGCAAAATGAGGCTCCAGTTCCTCATAAGACACACCCCAGTCCTGAATGGTCATGTCCTGAGGAATAAAGTCCTTTCCGTATCGTTCCTCGTAATGACTGCGCAGACGGAGCTCGGCCGGCGAGATACGCCAGTGGCATCCGGACCAGTGCAAACCAGCCCCACCGACCCCCGTGCCAGGAAGAAATGCGGCAAGCTGACGATAGGGCGCGGCCACGTCGCTTTCGCGGTGACGTACAGTCACCGTTGACTGCGAGGGCTGGAGAAAAAGGGCGTGCCGGGTGTTGTGCGTGAGTTCGTCGATTGACGACGGATAGGCGCCCTGGGGCCAAGTATCGCGACGTGGGCCGCGTTCGAGCGCCACCACGTTCAGCCCCGCCTGCGTCAGTTCCCGCGCCATAATGGCACCGACCCAGCCAAAACCCACAATCACCACATCCGTATGTTTCTCGCTACGGGAAACCATCATACGCCTCCCTGCACGGCGTGACCGCCAACCGAGACGGGCGGAAGGGGATAGCGCGCACCATAACGATCGACCCAGTCGGTAAAATCCGCACGCGCACCGGGAAACCCGATCATCTTCCAGGCTTCCATTTTGTAGTTCCCGCCATGTATCGGATCGGCGAAATAGCCTTCCTTACAGTTTTTCAGAATTTGCCCGAACAGCAGTTTCGACGATATCGGCGACAAAGTGAGCGTCCCCTTCTCCATCTGCCCGATGACCTGATCGCGCTCGCTGGCATCAAGCTGATGAAACGGCCTGCCATAACGTTGCATTATCGCACCATTTAACGCCGGAAGCCCCTGTTTGTAGATATCTCTTGGCGTGAAAAGGAGCTGGTAGCCCAGCGTCGCCGATGTTTTCATCAAAGGCGGTCGCAAATACCATTCGCTGCCATGGCCGTAAGGCGTATTCATCTGACGATCAATGAATTCCGGCACGTGCGCCTCAATCGCTCCAGGCCCTTCCGCATCGGCCGGAATCAACCTGTCTACGAAGCTACTCAGCGTTCGCCATTCATCACTGGAAAAAAACACGGGCCGATAGACATATTCCGCATCGGCAGCCTCTGATACGCTGGCTGCGGGAAAATGGAAGAAAGCTGTCGTAACAAGGCCCAGCGCTGTTCCCTGAAGCATGGCACGACGACCACAGACCAGGGATCCGCCGCTTCGCGATTTGTCGCTCATTCTCCAAACACCTTGTGAAATTCGACAACAGTGTCGTCCGAAAAATAACTGACAGAATGCCCATCGGGGCAAGTTCCCAAGGCACTGCCTCGCGCGCAGCTAAAATCATCCACAATGACGCCGATCAGCATCGTTTTCGGCACTCAGGCATGCAGCAGCGAGCGCATCCGCTGAACGGCTGCTTCCGGAGCAGCCAGCACCGGAACATCAACAACAGCTTCCACGGCTTTAAGCGCCTGGGACGTCGAGAAATGGGCGAGCATGATCACATCACAATGCTTCAGACGCGGCGCGTATTCAGCAACGAGCCGGTTGTGTGTTTCAACATCACCACCTCTCAACGCCTCGATGGCATCGGGCACAATGATCGTTTCCAGCGTGGCCTCTGACGAGGCCTGTGCGCGGAAAGTCTCAAATTCCTTTTCCATAGTCACCACAGAAGGGGCGAATGTCGCCAACATGCCAATATGCATCCCTTTCTCCAGCGCTGCGCGGAACATGGCCTCATTGGGACGAAGCAACGGGATGGTCAGTTCGTTTTCCAGCAAGTCGATCGCCGGGCCAAATGCCGAACAGGTAACCAGCAGACCCTGTGCCTGCATGGACGCCCCATATTTCCCGAGCGTGACAAATCTCTGGGAGAGTTCCGGCGACAGATCGACGCTCTTCTTGCGATCAATCGTCAATCCGTCATCAAGGAGATTGACAATCTCCGCCTCAGGCCAGAGGCGACGAAATGCGTCCTGAATAGGCACCATCGCCACCGGGGTCGCATGAAGAAGGACAATACGCTGGCTCATTCCGTCATTCCTTGAAAGGCTGTCACGACAATACGAAAGTCGACATTAATGTAAGCGTTTTCATATACTGGCGCTTTTGGGCTTGCAAACTCATACCGAGCTTCTCACGAGAACGTAACTTTCTGGAAAAGAGGAATTACTCTCACAGGAAGCAACGCCCCGTCCCTTAGCTAATCTGTGGCACACCCTGCGTCGCGAGCGTCAGGCGGTATATGGAGGTATGGCACGCCATGAAAAGCTGGTTCCGGTGAACACCGCCGAAACACACATTTGGACAACGTTCAGGCAAGTCGATATGCCCGATCTTCTTGGCTTGCGGGCTGAATATTGCCACCCCGTCCAGCCCCTCGCCCGAACCCCAGCCACACCAGAGATTTCCGTTGATATCTGCACGGAGACCGTCCGCCGCCCCCTCGGCACAATCCAGAAAAACGCGCCTGTTGGAGACTGTACCGTTCATGGCAACATCATACGCCCATATTTGCCGATGAGGGGTATGACGGGAGGCGATCAGATACAGGATCTTTTCATCGGGAGAGAAGCAAAGACCGTTCGGTCCCGGCACATCATCGAGCACAGCCTCTGTCTTCCGTGTCCGCGGATCAATACGATAGACACGCGCAATCTGAACCGGTGACAGATCCCCTTCGGAAAAATTCGGCCCGAAAGCCGGATCGGTAAACCAAATGGCCCCATCAGTGGTGCAGACGATATCATTGGGAGAATTGAAAGGCTTGCCGTCGAAGCCGTCCGCAAGAACTGTAATATGACCATCGGCTTCCGTACGGGTGATGCGCCGGGTCGCACATTCGCAGGTCAGAAGCCGTCCCTGACGGTCCACCGTATTGCCATTCGAAAAATTCGATGGAGCCCGGAATACGGACGTTTCTCCCGTCGCCTCATCCCATTTCATGATACGATTACCCCTGATATCGCTGAACAGAAGAAGATTGGCTTCTCCCAGCCAAACCGGCCCTTCTGTCCACTCAAATCCGGTAGCGACCCGCTCTACAACAGACAGGTTGTTAACGCAGGCTTTGAACGCGGGGTCGAGGATCCTGATCGCGGGATCCGGCAAACGCAGAGATGGCTGCCACATACTCGCATGAGCGGCATGCCACGATGAAAGATACGTAGCTGCTGCCGCCAAGGACGCAGAACCAAGAAACGATCGACGCTTCAATGTGATGCTCATCTCACCCCCGCAGAGTGTCTTTCAACATGAGTTGAAAGCGTTTACATAGACAGCCCCTGTATGCCACTATCCATTTTGTTATTTTCGTATCACTTTGTTGTTATTTATGGATAATAAATCACAATGATATACTTCTCCTGCCAACACGCCAAACAGTCCCGAAAGCAGAAAATCCGACGCCTGACATCTGCCGCAGGAGCTATTTTGGGCGTATTTCTCGCGCATGGTGTTCATGCAGCAGACCACTGGGCTATTTCGGCAAATGACGGCCATACAACGACCAATGCGACCGGAAAAATGGTCACTGCCGCGACGATAGTTCCGGATAGCCTTTCCATGATCCGGTTCGAACATGGCATGCCAGTGCTGGGAAAAACTCTCGTTCTGCCCACCTCAGTTGAGGGCCCACCGACAACAGCCTGGATCGCCCCGACTTCAAACTGGGCCATCATCACAGCCGGCTCACACGCAGGGTCGCATGCGGGAGATCCCGTCATTGAGGACGATATCGTATCGGTGGTAAGCATCGATCATGCCGTCCCCTGCCTCGTCCAGACAATTCATGCAGGCTTGGGCGCCAGTCAGGTCAGCGTGTCACCCGACCAGAAATGGGTGCTCATCGGGAACCGCAAAAGCGGAACAGTCTCAGTCTTTGCGGTCGCGAACAGACAGCTACATCCTGTCCAGACCTTGAATATGGGCGCGGACAGCAACCCCGCCTCAGTCCTCTTCTTGCCGGATGGGCAGCATGCGGTCGTCGTGCTGCGCGGCTCTCATCAACTTGCCCTCCTCCACAGGGTCGGGGACAGTTTCACAATAGAAGAAAGACGCCTCGACCTGGGCCGTTCCCCCAATACAATGGACATCACCAAAGCGGGCCTCCTCGCCATAGGAGATCAGGACCCTGCACATCCTGCGGTGCATCTGGTGCGATTGGAAAACGGAATGCTGAACCTGCTCGGTACGATACCGGTCGCACCAGGTCCTGAACCCCTCCGGTTTTCTCCAGACGGACGCTATCTCGCGGTGGGAGCGGTCAATAACTCCAACAGAGATGCTGCGAGACACGGGTCTCTCACACTCTATCGTGTTGACGGAAGCGACCTGACGCCTGTTGCACATGAAAACGTAGGACGCTGGCCACAGGGCATCATATTTTCTCCGGATGGTCGTACGCTTCTCGTACAAAACACGACCGACAAGACAATGACTGTTCTGAAATGGGACGGTATAAGACTGCATCCGACCGGCACTCTTGCCATGACATCCGGACCGGCAGCGGCCGCAACGTCATGGTAGAGCCCTCTGGTCCGGCGACGGAAACATAAACGTTGAGCACCATGAACCCGGACCAGCCTTTGCCCAGAAAAAGCAGGAGTTCCAACATCGATCGCCGCACGCGTCTTCCGGTCGCACAGGATGTCGCCCGGCTCGCCGGCGTTTCCATCGCCACCGTATCGCGTGCCCTGAACGAGCCTGAAAAAGTGCGACCGGCCACACGTGAAGCCGTCATGAAAGCCGCTGCAGAACTCGGATTCGTACTAAACAGCGCTGCCCGCGCGCTCAGCACGCGACGCTCCTCGACAGTTGGCGTGATCGTCCCAAGCTATGGGAACGAGGTATTCGTACGAGCGCTCTCAAGTTTTCAACGGACGATGCGCGCCGCGAACTATCAGGTTCTGGCGGCCAGTTCGGAATACGATCTCGCGACAGAAATGCAGGAGGTTTCCTTTCTCTTGCAGCGCAGCGTTGATGGGCTGATGCTGGTCGGCGGCATTCATGACCCTGACCTCTATACACGTGCGGAACGCAGTCAGGTTCCAATCATCCAGAGCTTCAGCCTCTCGGATCGTCACTACTGTGTCGGCTTCGATAACAGAGAAGCCACGTTCCGCGCTGCAAACTACCTGCTTGACCTCGGACACAAGCGGGTTGCAGTCGTCACTGGCACCCGTGAGAACAACGACCGTGCCGGACCACGTGCCGAAGGCGTTCGTCTGGCCATGGCAGAGCGCGGACTAGAGCTGATCCCGGCGCACGACCTGACTGTCTCGTCAGGGATTGTGGCAGGGCGGGATGCATTCGGTCAGCTGATGGGCGGTCCGGAAGAGCAGCGCCCAACAGCTATCATCTGCGGCACGGACGAGATTGCACTCGGCATCATGAGCGAGGCATCAGAGAGAGGCGTCGATATACCCCGATCCCTTTCCGTGATCGGCTTCAACGATTCAAGCTTCTCCGCTGTTCTCTCCCCCCCTCTGACGACCATTCGTGTCGACGCTGACGAGATCGGAAAAATATCGGCCCTCGCCCTGCTCAATCTCATGAATGACAAAACAATGGTACAAATGACGCGGATTACACCAGAGCTCGTCCTGCGGGGCACCGTGGCGCCCCCGGCCAAGCTCTGAAAAACTGACTCAACGCAGATCCCATTCAGACCATGATGGCCCCTGCCCTCCTGACGAAGCTTTCGTCCAACTCTTCGACTGAATTGACGCCCAGCATCGCCATGTCGCGCAGGATTTCATCGCGCATGATCGTGTAAGCATGTTCTACGCCCCGCTGACCGTCATAGGCTGCTGCGAAAAGAAAAGGCCGCCCCATCAGCGTAAAATCAGCTCCCAACGCCAAAGCCTTCAGGACGTCAGAGCCGCGGCGAATACCGCCATCGATGATAACTTTCATCTCCCCCTTTCTCGATGCGACCTCTGGCAGAACACGCAGAGGGGCCATCGCGTGATCGAGCTGACGACCACCGTGGTTGGAAAGAATAATGCCATCCGCACCATGATCCCGCGCCATAAAAGCATCATGCGGCGAGATGATGCCCTTGATGACCAGCGGCCCTTTCCAGCGCTTGCGAATAAACGCGATATGCTCCCAGGTCAGCTTGTCCCGGGCAACGGTGTTACGCACTTTGCGTGACATCATCGGCGGACCACGATCCGCCTCCGTATTTTCAAAATGCGGCGCGCCATGTTTCAGGAACGTTCTGGCTACCGTCCCTAGAAGCCAACGTGGGTGGGTTGCGCTCTGCACCATCACCCTAGGTGTAATCCGGATCGGCATCGAGAACCCCGACCGGATATTATGTTCGCGATTACCGAGTATCGGCGTATCGACCGTAACGACGAGATTTCTGTAACCAGCGGCTTCAACCCGATCGAGCATACGCGCAATACGGTCGAAATCCCCCGCCAGATATCCCTGAAACCATGCGTCAGGATTGACGGCGATGACGTCCTCCAACCGGATCAATGAAGATGCGCTCAGAATCATAGGGATGTTGCATGACCGTGCCGCAGCCGCCAGAGCAAGATCCGCGCGATAGGCCACGAACGCCGCTCCGCCCAGCGGACCAATCGAAAATGGCGCAGAGTACGTTTTTCCGAACAGATTCGTCTGCGTCGAGCGAGCAGATGTATCGACCAGTGCACGCGGTGTAAAACCATAATCCTGATAGGCTTGGCGACCATTACGCATGGCACTTTCTGTTTCCACGCCGCCAGCCACATACTGATAAATCATACGCGGCAGGAACGGCTTGCAGTGCCGCTCAAAGTCATCCAGCGCCAAAATGTCCCGCAAACGAGCAGGCAAAACCCGAGAAGTTGCCTTGAACGCAGTAGGAAGAGAGGGAGCAATAGCCTGTGGAAGGCCATCAGTCGTCTTCATAATGTCACCCATTTACAGACATGCTCCTGCATTCAAAATAATTATGTAAACCATTACATTGATCTTACGTCTCCCTCTTACCCACTTGCAAGAGAGGCGGAGCTTGTCCACGCATTGGCACCTGACCGCAGATACGGCATTCCCACCCCAAAGATATGGTATTAAAATATTGTTTTTACATAATTTTTTATAATTATTCTTATTTTAAAGCGTAACTGTTCGCATAGAATCACTCTTCAAGCATTCCAGAATCACGCAAAAATGAGGAGCGTTTTACAGAGCAGCATTAGCGATCCCGAAAAATGCATGTAATCGTTTCCAAAATCTGTCACGGACTTCCATTCATCGCACGATAGGAGAGCCTATGCCTTCCGGATTTCTAGCCTATGTCGGCTGCTACACGACGGCGGAGCGACACGCGCATGGCGACGGCATCAACGTCTATCATGTGGACGAGACACTAACGACGTGGCGGCACCTTCAGAATATGCCGACACACGATAATCCCTCGTTTCTGTCACTTGATCGGAGCGGGCACTATCTCTGCGCCGTTCATGGAGATCGCAACCATATCTCGTCTTATGCCATTGATCCCCGTACCGGTCTGATCGAACATAGATCTGGCGTCGAATGCGGCGGACAGAATCCCGTACACCTCGCCTTCGATACCGCCAACCGCTTCATCGCCATCCCGAACTATGCAGATGGCACTCTCACATCCGTGTCTTTCGATGCAGCGACCGGCATACTCAGCACAGTCACCTCTTCCGAAACACTCCCCGGCGAACGTGGCCCCCACCGACTTGAACAGCATTGCTCCCATCCTCATGGTGTAACGTTCGATCCGGCAGAACGCTTTGTGTACGTCCCGGATAAAGGTCTGGACCGTATTTTCGTGTTCAGGTTCCACGAAGGTCATTTGCAATGTGTTAGCAACGTGCCGACACGCGAAGGAGCAGGCCCCAGGCATATCGCCTTTCATCCCGCCAAGCCCTACGCCTATGTCATCAACGAACTTGACTGTACGGTAACGTACTATCGCCATAACCGGGAAACGGGTGAGCTAACCCCCCAACAGACTGTTCTGGCCCTTCCGGAGCACTACACCGGAAACGGCAGAGGAGCAGAAATCGCACTTTCTCCGGACGAAACCTCCGTCCTCGTTTCCCTTAGGGGTGCGGATATACTGAGTGTCCTTTCCATCGACGATGATACAGGAACGCTCTTGCTTACCCAATCGATCGACAGCGGAGGCAAAACGCCGCGTTTCTTTTCTGTTGTCGCATCCGCATCAACGATTCTGGTCGCACACGAAACCTCGGACACAATAGGGCGCGTCGCCCTGACGGCGCAGGGGCTGGACATCGCGGGTATTCAGCACTGCGTAAAAGTTGCCAGCCCGAGCTGCATTGTGCTCAAGCCAGCGCCGGACGAACCGGACCGCAACATCTGAAAACTGTTGCCTGCCACAGGCAAACAACACCCTTACCTAGAAAATCTGGACTGTCGATTTGAAGCCCAAAACATGTGCAGTCCGCAGGTTTTTTTGTCCGTTCGGATTGAAGAAGATCTGGTAATCCGGGGCGATAGCGACGCCGCGGGTCACCTGGATCTGATAATTAACTTCGAAAACAGCGGCATTTCTCTGTACACCCGTTGCATGATTAGGCAGCAGCCGGGCGGCACCCTCATCAAGATAATTCGCCTCCGTAGCGCTCACGCCACCAGCAATTTTTTCGTACATACCGATGAAATTCAGAGCATCATGAGGACGCGAGCGGATAAACCCACGATTGATAAAACCGAAATAAGTCTCCCAGCGCCGCAGGGCGACACGTGGATCATTGAGAATAAATCCGCCAATCAGCGTGGTGCCCGACGAAGCAGGCGCTCCCTGCGGTTGCCATATTTTCTGATCCGTTTCAAACCACGCGCTCCAGCTCCGGCTATGCTGCATCGCCTTTTTGCGCGTCACGCTCAGGGGTAGACCGTTGATATCGTAATAGTTGTCCGAGAGCGGAACAGTCAGGAGACGCGCACCAATCTTATAGTGCCCAGCAAGCTTGTGCTTTGCACCAAACTCGGGCTCCCACCCCAGTTCGATCGGTATGGACTGCCCCATGATGGCCGACCCACCACTGAATTTGAAGCCGCTCCGGTTATAGGCATTGGCGAACATGCTTTTCTCGGGGAAATAGACAGCCGCCTGAATGTAGGTGTAGCGCGAGGGGCGACCACGAACGCGGGTTCCCCAGACACCAGCAGGATAGCGACCAATATAGTCATTATCACTCACCGCACGGGGACGGCCGCACAGGCTGTTGTTGATGAAATTGCAGAACAGGGGCGAGTTGGAAAAATCTGACATTTCAGTCATACGGCCGCCCGCAATCGCCAACCGGCCACCAAAGAGATTTTCCTCGCCATAAGCCATGACCAGGTGAACAACGACATTGCCACCACCGCCATAGATTTCCGATGCGTGCCCCAACCAGTCACCGAACATCCGGTTAGCAGTCGTACCATACCGGCTCGTAAAAACCGCATGTGTCGCAAAACCCCGCAAGCCGATCAGCTTATCCCAGTTCATATGCAAAACCGTACTGATCTGCCCGGCATTGCTTGCTCCCTGGCGATAGTTTCTGAAGCCTGGCGTGGGCCTGGTGACGGCTCCCGTAAATTCATTGGTGTTGGATACCAGCAATGCAATGCCGTGCGCCCGCAGCCATGCCCGCACACCGAAAAAATCGGGCACAAACGCGGGAGGATTTTCAAACGGCGGCACCACCGGCCCGCTCAGCGGGGTCGCGGGAAGAGGCTTTGCGACCCGAACACTGGCATCATAGGTCGGCTCGGCCTCCTGAATCGTCTGTGCATACGCGGAACCACAGGATAGGGCAGCAATACCGATCAGCAACGCTGCCGGACGCCTCACCAAACCAGAAGTCATGATTCTTGCTTCCCACGTTTCACTGGGGCTCAAGACCGGATTTCCTGAATCGCTCCGTGGACTTTGGCTGCCGCAGGAATGCGAGAAATGCCTCGACCTTTTCCCTTTGCGAACTGTCAACCAGAGGTGCTCCCGAGAAAAGCGTGACCTTCTGAATTTCTTCGGGGAACGTTCCTACAATCTCGGTCCCTTCTATCGCCAGGAGTTCACTGACCTGCTGAACCGCGATATCCGCCTCACCCGTTCGCAGCTTCTCCGCGGAAAATCCGCTAGGAATACGCGTCGCCCGGGCATTGACCGCTTCTGCAATGCCGAGCCGTTCAAGCAGGGGAGCAAAGTACACACCGCTCTGGCCGCCCAAGGAATAGGCAACAGAGCGGGCGTTCAGCAACGTGTTCTTGAAAGCCTTGACCGTTGCTATATCCGGATGCTCAGCCCCACTGGAAACACCGATACCGATTTTTGAGGCCACGAGCGGTATCAAAGCGTCAGACGCAACAATCCCCTCCCTCACGAGTCCTGCCAACGCATCATCTGTAACGATGACACCATCAGGCCTGCTTCCCTTTTCAAGAGAGGCAAGAATAACTGTTGTAGGCGCCCATTCGATCACCGGCTCAAAGCCTGTTTTTTCCACAAAATCATGGAGAATTCCGTCATCGAACGCCCCTTTAACAACCAGGGCGACACTCAGCGAAAACTGTTCCCGTGACATAAGCGTTTATCTCCTGTGTGCAGATGAAAAATGAGAATCACGTCGGCCTTTTGAAAATTCCAGGCTGCTCGCCACTCAATGAAAACGCTTACACCTCCTATTTTCTTTTGCGGTAAACACGTGTATGTTACGTTTATAACAATATCATGGAATTTACAGCTAAATATCTAAAATATGGTGCTATTTTTGTTTCCAGCGATCGCAGAAATCCTCTCATGCCTACATCCCTTCCCCTGATTCACGCTTTTGCGATTGTTAGAACAGCATTCATGTGATGTAAGCGCTTTCTAAGATGGCGTTATGTGTTTTGGATTTCGACGCGAAACAGGCTGCTCAAATCAATGCCAGCCACTGAGGTGTATAGTGACAAAAGGCCGCTACAGACTTGTAATTGCCGCTCTACTTTTTGCTCTGGGAATGATCAATTATACTGATCGTGCCGCTGTCGGAATTCTAGCACCTCAAATACAGCGCGATCTACACATTACACCCTCACAGCTTGGTTGGGTGTTTAGTGCTTTCTTCTTCAGCTACGCGATATTCTCGTTTCTAGGCGGATACCTGTCTGACAAATTCGGACCAAAACGCACCTTTGGTGTTGCCGTCGTAAGTTGGTCGATTTTCTGCTCGCTGACAGGGGCCGTCGCAACCCTCGCCCCCCTCATCCTCGTACGTCTGTTCTTTGGTGCTTCTGAGGGGCCTATGAATTCCACCACGAACCGAACGGTCACGAACTGGTTTCCTAGAAAGGAAACGGCTCGCGCCCTAGGTTTCACGCTCTCAGGGCAGAATCTCGGAAGTGCGGTGGCTGCGCCACTGGTGATTTCTCTGGGTTATTTCTTTGGTTGGCGCCTGGCATTCGTCGCTCTCGGGGCCATCGGTGTTCTTTGGTGCGTTCTGTGGCTCAGATTTGCATCCGATCGCCCGGCGGAAAGCCGACATGTTACCCCCGAAGAACTGGCGCATATCACGTCTGACCGCTCGGAAGCCGTCCTCCCCAAAGGCAGTGCGCCCCTGAAGAATTATATTTTGCGGAGATCCACTTGGGGTCTGGCTCTGGGGCTGTTTGCCCTTCTTTACCCCCTCTATATTTTTGTCTCGTGGATGCCCAGTTACTTCACAAATGTCATGCACGTCACACCGACGGGCCTTTCCGTTGCAGCTGGCGTTCCATGGGTTGGTGGGTTTCTGGGATATTTTCTTGGTGGATTCATTTCTGACCTATTTTTCAAACGTAGCGAAAATGGTCTGAAAGCGCGCAAAACAACCACAATCGCGCCTCTTCTTCTGGCCACGGTCACACTCTCCGCCATCCCGAGCATTCAGTCTGTTAGTGCAGCAGTGATACTTTTCACCTTATCGCTCTTCGCACTGTCGATGGCGACCCAGTCGCTCTGGGCGATGATCCATGAAGTAACGCCGGTCATCTATATGGGGACCGTCGGCGGCTTCATCCATTTCCTGGCCAACATGTCCGGTGTCGTTGCTCCTGCACTGACCGGCTACGTCATCGAACATGCAGCCAGCGGATATGCATCCGCTTTCTGGATTGCTGCTGGCATCGGAGTTTGTGGGGCGCTGAGCATGCTGCTGCTGGTGCAGAACAAGAGAATTCCATCGCATGAGCACACCTCGTCCACCGCTCCTCTGACGACGGGACATCCATGATGCGAAAGACATTTTTCTCCCGCTCTACCAGAGCCACCCTCTACCTTGTGGCATACTCAGGTGTTGCCGCACTGATGGCCACTCTGCCCGATGCACGAGCGGAAGATGCAGGGCTGGTTGAAAAAGGGCGCTACATCGCGACCGCCGCTGACTGCTTTGCCTGCCATACTTCGCCTGGAGGCAAACCCTTTGCAGGCGGTTATCCGATCACGACACCGGTTGGGACAATCTATTCGACCAATATCACCCCTGCCCCCAAAACAGGCATTGGCAACTACACGAAGGCAGAGTTCTTCGATGCTGTGCGCCGAGGTGTCGGGCACGGCAACAAGCGCCTCTACCCGGCCATGCCCTATACATCCTACGCAGGCGTGACGGATAGCGACATGGAGGCACTTTACGCTTTCTTTAATTCGGCGGTTGCACCTGTCGAACAAGAAAACAAGCCCGATACCGTACGGTTCCCATTCAACATCCGCTCGGGGCTTGTGCTATGGAACTGGCTTTATCTTGATACACGTCCGTTCCAGGCGCAGCCGCGGGAAACGCCACAGATTACGCACGGCCGTTATCTGGTCAATCACCTCGAACATTGTGGCACATGCCACACACCGCGCACCATATTCATGGGACCGGCGAGTAAGCGTTATCTGGCAGGCTCGTCTGTGGGCGCATGGTATGCCCCCAATATCACCACAGACAAGGTCGCCGGCATCGCCGATTGGACGGACGACGATCTCAGGAATTATCTAAAAACCGGCCATGCGCTGAACAAAGGTCAAGCGGCTGGCCCCATGGCGGAAGTCGTCACGAACAGCACCCAGTTTCTTACTTCCAATGACGTTAATGCCATGATTGCCTATCTGCGAGAGGTTCCAGCGGTCGCAAGCGACGAAAAACGTTCACGGACGTCTTACGGCGCTGCAGATCGACCGGAAGACGCGGCACGCGGGCAGGCCAGTCCTGAAGACAGGGGCTGGAAAATTTTCAGCGGCTCCTGCGCATCCTGTCATCAGGCGGAAGGACAGGGCATCAACGCCTACCCCTCCCTGACGCACAACTCCACCACTGGGAGCCCCAATGCACGTAACCTCGTGGCAACCATCCTGACGGGCGTCGAACGGCGGAGCGGTGACAATTCGGTCTTCATGCCTGCCTTCGGATCCGGCGCACTTTGGGTCAATCGTCTTTCGGATCAGGATATCGCGGATCTCAGCAATTTCATTCTGAAGACCTTCGGCAACCCATCGGTCCAGGTCGACGCCAGTTATGTCGCGAAACAACGCGCGGCACTTACGCCATGATTCCATGCTCTTGCCCCCATGTGGAGCACTAAACCATGATCCCACACTCCATCGTTCCCACAGCTCTAAGTCAGGTGTCCAGACGCAGGTTTCTGCTTGGCGGCCTTGCGTTCGGAAGTATGGGTGCTCTTGCATCCCACGGGCTAACCAACACGCCCAAAGCCTCTGACGTAACAGACTTTCTCATACTTTCCGAGTTTCTAACGGGCAGGAAAAACCTGAACTTCACTCTGGCGCGGCGATATTATCTGGGCTTGCGTGATCAATTCCCTGACCTGCCGGACAGAATCACCAATCTGTCCCACGACATTCATGCCTCAGGGACCCAGACCATGGACGATTATCTGAGCCATGGGCCCACACCCGACGCCCGCAGCACCGCAACAACAATCGTCTCCGCATGGTATCTCGGCGTGGTCGGCGAGGATCCGAAAAAGAAGATGATCGCGTATTCCGACGCACTGATGTTCCAGGCTGTCGCAGGAGCTCTGGTCGTTCCCTCTTATGGCGCTGGCCCCCTCGCATGGGGCAGCCGCCCCGAACCCTACATGACGTTCAAGGAAGCGCCCGATGAGCACTGAAAATTTGCATGCAGACGTTGTCATTGTCGGTTCCGGTGTCTGCGGTGCCCTGATTGGTGCCCAACTGGCAAAAGCAGGCAAATCCGTCCTCATTCTCGAGGCCGGGCCGCGGGTAAAGCGTCGCGACATCGTCGAAACCTACCGTGACGCCCCCGTCAAACTGTCTCTGGCAAACATGAAGCTGCAGGGCGCCGGATCACCGTTTCCGAGCCTTCCTCATGCGCCCTCCACCTATGGCGACTATCTGGAGCAGAAAGGACCGGTCAAATACAATACGAGCTATCTCCGCGTCGTCGGCGGTACGACATGGCATTTCGGCTCGGCCCTCTGGCGCCTCCTACCCAGCGAATTCAAGCTTAACTCGCTATATGGTCGCGGTCGAGACTGGCCGATCGGCTATGACGATCTCGAAAAATACTACGGCCTGGCTGAAATGGAGCTTGGCGTCAGCGGGACGGACGATCAAGACGAAAGCGGGGCCGGCGGCAGCCCCTCGCCTGCACGCGCGGCTCCTTACCCGATGAAACAGGTTCCTCTGACTTACATGTTCAGGACGCTGGCCGAAAAGCTGTCCGCGGGGGGATACAATCCCGTCTGGGAACCCCACGGACGGGCAACACGCCCCTATAATCAGAGGCCGGTCTGCGCGGGGAACAACAATTGCAACCCGGTCTGCCCTATTGGTGCCAAATATGATGGTTCTATGCATTGCGACATCGCCGAGAACCGAGGCGCCGTCATCATGCCAAACGCTGTCGTCTATAAACTTGAAGACGATGATACCGGACGCATTCAGGCCTTGTGGTTCAAACGTCCTGACGGTTCAGAACACAAGGTTACGGCCAAGGTTTTCGTTGTGGCCGCACATACGATTGAAACACCCAAGCTCCTTCTAATGTCCAAAACCCGACATTCTCCTAACGGAATTGCAAACAGTTCGGACATGGTCGGGCGAAACCTCATGGATACCACCGGCATCAGCGTTACGATGAAAACGCGCGACCCCGTATGGCCCGGCCAGGGACCGACAGAACTGCTGGTCTTCAATAAGCGCGAAGGCGATTTTCGCCGTAACGCTGCCCAGTACAAGATCAAGGTCCGCAATACGACACCGGTCTCGCAATATGCGGCCACCCTGCTGGAACAGGGCGTTCTCGGCACAGAACTCGACCGACGAATACAGGAGCTTTCCGCTCACACCCTTGCGTGGGCCGTAGACTTTGAAGTCCTCCCCGATCCCGCCAATCGTGTGACACTGAGCAAGACTAAATTCGATGCCCTTGGTCTGCCCGTCCCCTCACTCTATTACGATCTTAATGATTACTGGCACGCAGGCACTGAACTCGCCATGCAGGATCTCAACAGGTTCTCGCAGCTTCTCGATGCGGAAATCACCAAAAAAAACATGAAATTCGAAAATCGCCAGCATCCGTCGGGCACGACAATCATGGGCGACAATCCCAGGGATTCCGTCGTAAACCGCGACTGTCGCGCCCACGATCATCCCAATCTGTATATCGCGGGAACAAGCGTCATGTCCGCAAGCACCTGCATGAACCCAACCCTCACCGCTGCGGCGCTGTCCATACGGATTGCAGAAAGAATACAACGCGAAATCTAGGTTTCGTGGACAAGGTGTATCCATTGGACTGATGAGACGAGATTGACAAAGCCAGGACATAATTCCTTGCCTTTGTCATATCGGGTAGAGATACGTCACCAATTCCTAATTTTATGAAAATTATCTCAACAATATTACACAGCCGATATTTTAACCCATGTCTTTAGTACTTTAATTTGATGGTTTGGATTGGTGATGAATTTTTCTGGCTCTGAAGTCCAGATTTTGTAGACGTATTCGTAAGGAGTGAGGCCGTTCAGGGTCTTGAGTCTTCGCCCGAAGTTATAGGCTGCCATGAAGTCATTGAAGCGTGTCCTTAACTACTCATGACTGTCGTAATGGAAGCGCTTGACGGTTGCTTCCCTGATCGTCCGGTTCATCCGTTCAACCTGGCCATTGCTCTAGGCTCAGGACTCATAGCCAGAAGATGACGGTTGCGGCGAGGCAGACGGCTGAGAAGAAGACGTTCGGGCATCTGTCGTAGCGGGTTGCGACCCGCCGCCAGTCCTTGAGCCTTCCGAACATGATCTCGATGCGATTGCGTCTTTTGTATTTCCGCTTGTCGTATTTGAGGGGTTTTCCGCGAGATTTCCGTCCTGGAATGCAGGGCTTTATCCCTTTCTCTTCCAGGGCGTCTCTGAACCAGTCGGCGTCATACCCGCGATCTCCCAGCATCCATTGTGCTGCAGGAAGACTATCCAGCAGGGCAGCGGCACCGGTATAATCGCTAATCTGCCCCGCCGTCATGAAAAAGCTTAGCGGCCGTCCGTTCTGATCGGTGACCGCATGGAGCTTGGTATTCATACCGCCTTTGGTGCGACCGATCAGGCGGCCTGGATCCCCTTTTTTAACCGCAGGCTCGAAGCCGTGCGATGCGCCTTGAGATACGTCGCATCAATCATAATCGTCTGAGGCTCGACTTTCGCAGCAGACAGGCCATCCATCATCCGCATGAAAATGCCCATGTCGCTCCAACGCTTCCAACGGTTGTACAGCATCTTGTGGGGGCCGTATTCCCGGGGCGCATCACGCCAGCGCATCCCATTGCGGTTCACAAAAATGATCCCGCTCAGCACTCGGCGGTCATCAACACGGGGTCTACCATGGCTCTTTGGGAAAAAGGGCCGCAGACGATCCATCTGTTCATCTGTCAGCCAAAACAGGTCGCTCATTGCCAGTCTCCTCGCAGAGCCTGAATCAGATTTCCACAATCAAATCAATGGGGCCTGATCCTAGCCATTATTTCCAGAAAGCGAGGCACACCGCCGACCCCGCCGGCGCGAGCTTGAGAAAAGCGATGGTCGTGGCAAGCGCGCCCAAGGCCAGGATGGCACAGATTCCAATCAAGGCGCTACGATGCCACTGTATCCTTTCCGCGAGATCGTCGAACACGTCCGCAAACTGATCAGCGACCGCGGCGAAGTCGTCCGAAAGCCGAGTCTTCTGGCGCTCGACCTCATTGGAGATGACCTCCAGCGTTTTCCACTGGTTGATACCCGCGATGACGAGCATGGTGACGAATATCCACGCCCCGAGCAGCACGCCGAGATTGGCCCAGAAGGTCACGTCGCAGCCCGTCACCTTCTTCAGCTGGGACACGACGACGATGGTAGCGACCGGGATGCCGAGGAGCTGCCCTTGGATGTCCACGATGGTCTTGTGGATTTTGCATGCGAAGTCGAGGCGCGCGGTCTCCACGTCATTCCGGATCTTCGAATAGGAGAAGCTGGAGGTGAAGAGGCGATACCCCTTGTCGACCTCGTCGGCGAGGCGCCCCAGATTGCGGATCAGATAGCCCAGTCGGATGTCAGCGCGCATGGTCCCGACCATCTCAATCAGAGTAGTCTGCAGGATCGTTCGTTTCTCGTCGATGTGGAGCTCCTCCGCGAAGAGCCTGATGAGCCGCCCGGCTTTCGCGACGACATCGCCCTGCAGGTCACGGGCGTCGAAACGGATCGGGACGACGACCTTATCCTTCCCGATAAAGATCATCTGGCGCATAGTCTCGTCATACACCGACGCGGTCTCCCTCAATATGCGCAGGACATCTAGGACGGCTCGGTATTTAAGGAGGATACCCGGGACGGGATGATCGCCAGACGCGAATCCGGGATCCTTGACATAATAGCGATCAGGCTCTGCGATGACGGCGCCGGGCGCTCGGAACAGGTCGTCAAAGGAGGAGACGAGCAAACCCATGCTCGCGGCGTTCGGCGGCCCGACGTGAACGCGTAACTCAGAGCCGACCGCCGGCTCGTCGTCGCCATCGACCGTAATCTGGGTCTCGGCATACAGGTCATTATCGTCCATGATGGCGCGCAGATTTGCCGCCATATGCTCGCTGCCGACGGTCAGCACGCCGCCGTCTTCGCCGTCAAACCGCGTGGCGCGGTAGATTTCGACGAGGTCGGCGAACGTAATGTCAGACACTTATCATCCCCTGTTCGCGCATTTGCCTCACCAAGTCTTCGGGCACCTCGAATAGAGTGAGGGAGTTCGCCTTCTGGTCGAAGCGCACGATGCTCTTGTCGACCGCCTCGCGGGAGAAGTCGACCGTCCACATCTTGGTCTTGCCGGTGAGACGCACCAGCGTCTTGATCGCGCTCGCGTTCGGCACGAAGCCCTCGTTTAGTTGGCGGTCGGTATGGGCGAGGAAGGCCGACAGCTTGGCGGGAGCGTTCGGCATGAGTCGGTTCGCCATCGCCTCGAACTCGACAGGCTCCTTGGCCTTGTTCGCCTTGCCAAGGTAATCCATTGCATCTGACAGGAAGGCGGTGGCGGTCTTGTCGTCCATCTTCTCGGCAACGGTGAAGTCCTTCAGCGCTGCGACAAGATGCAGCGTGTCCTTCCGTTCCAGGATCGCCGAATCGCATCCGAGAAAATCTCGGAAGTAGTCGGAGATCGAACCCTTACCCTTCAGGAAGCTCAGATACCGGTCCTGACCGTTGGCCCATGCGGTCAGGTTGATGCGCCCGGCGAAGCGAAAGCCGTCTAGGTCGAGCGTCTCGACATCTTGCATGCCGCGCCGCTTGGTCAGCGCGGTGCTTAGCGTATCGGTGACGATAGTCACCAGAATATAGTCGCTGCCCTCGCGCTGGAAGTGGGCGAAGAAGACGTGCCCGCCTTCCGACGCCGTCTTTTTTCCAGCCTCCCGCGCAAGATTGTCCATCATCCGGCCGGTCAGGCCGAGGAAGTCCTTCTTCGTCGCCGTGACATAGTCGCGGATCTGCCCCTCGGTCGGGGACCCCTCGGCCGTGGTGAAGCGACCGTGGGATTTGGAGGTGCGCCGGTTGTATAGGTCGTAGATGGTCGCAATGACGCGCTCGGCGGTCGGAGTAACCTGAAGAAGCTCCTCCGACCGCCTCACCGAATATGCTGTGTCCTTGCGATCCAGATCATGGATCGCAAGAGCGATTATCTCGTTCAACTGACGTCTCCCCTCGTGCCATCCTACCCAGTTCGCCGAACCTAGCGCCTAGGTCGGCATCCGGAAACCGCAATCTAATCCGCATGTTACTGTGTCGCGAGATTGGCTCAGCGAGTTGATCTGATACCCTAGCGAACGGCTGCTTGTTCCGATGACTCGCTCCGAAGCGGACGGCTCGCAAGGTCTCCGAACGCGGTCTATTGCGGCGCGCCCGACAATGCCGGCTTTCAGGAAACTGCCATCACCACTTCGGTGTCTGCCTTGAAGGCGAAAGCAACCAACGTCTTTTCAATCTGTTAACACCGGCGCAGCCTGCTTAAACCAAGCGCGTTTTATTTTGTTGCCTTCCAGCTCGTATATGCCAATGACATCCAGCGTACCGCGTCCTTCGGGGAAGTTCCGGGTCACGACTTCACGATCTATCACTAATCCGCCCACGCCCACTCGACTGATCAATTTGGCGAACAGATCTGGCTCTTTAAAGCGTTCAACGTGTCGCGTTCTGATGGCCTTCGCGCCTGAAGCAAGCAAAGTATCCGGCCAAGCATAAACATCTGCATCTGGTGCCCAGCATGCCATAAAGGCTTTGATGTCACGTGCATTATAGGCATCCAACTGCCGACGGATAATTTCAGCTTCGCCGCACGATTGCGTATCGATTTCCAATGTTATTAGCCCCCTATTTGCACAGATCGATTACTTTCATCGAATTCTGCTTTCGGGATGAAGTTAACAGACTTAGAATGACCGTAAAGAGAGCGTAAGCAGCAGATCAACCGAGCCGGGAAAAGGCAATGTCTGGATCAATCCCGCCGAAAATCAAACCTACTACAGATACTCCGCAAAAGTGACATAATCACTTCTGCCAAGCACCAAACCGTATCAAGTCTAGGTAAGAGGCCAGACCTTGCGTTTCAGTAAGAAATGGTTATTGACCATGTAAGTTTGGAAAAATTCATAGTGTCCGAATAGGCTTTCCAGCCCCGGTTGATAGCCAGCCATGTGGGTCATTTCGTCGAAAATGTAGGAGAGCCATCTGACAACCGAAAGCGTGTAAAAGCGTCCGTACTTCTGCGCCCATTTCGTCTGTCCAGTGCGTTCGGAAGCAGTCGTCGCGTCCGACATCACGTTGCCGGTCTCATCTGTGAACAGGACAAACATGTAGCAATCGGCCATCGCTCCGAATTGAGCTGCGCGTCTCTTTACAACAGCTTCACCTTTCTTCCCTCGATAATGATTATCGAGAATTGGCTCAACAACCTCGGTCCACCATTTGTTGACGGGCTCATTTGCTGGGTCAAATGAAGGGTTGCCTATCGCCTCGAAGTTGGCGTAGCGGCCCTTGGAGGCATCCGAGAATGCGTCAAGGCAGTTTATGACAGCAGTGCAGATAGGATGGTCAGGGCCGATGTGAGGTATGGTGATACTACGCTTTTCAGCAATAATACCGACCTGCGCTATCAACTCCCTCAATTTGTGGCCATATTTGCGAACGACCGACTGCCCTGGAAGGGCTCCGTTATTCTCCAGTGCGTAATTGGCAACTAATATAAGCTTTGCCAGCCGTTCAATTCCAACCGAAAGTCCGAAGAAGGCAGTATAGTATTCACCGAATCCGCTTCCATAACTCGCACGACTTAATGCGGTTGCACCAGAGCCAAGTATCTGACTGACCAGAGATGCCTCGCGGTGCAACGCTTTCCATTCGGGAATTGTGAAGGGATCAGGACGCGTCATTTTCCAACCATATAACCAATCGCAGTGTTTGACCACGGTCGAGGTACGCGTGGGCGCACATTTAGGACAAAATCCATCGGCCCACTTAATTCTGACTGTATCTAATTCAAGATACTCTGGGACTGTGCCTGAAAATGCCTATGGACGATGACCAGAGCCGTCAGTCTCCTCATCGGTGGTACCGTGTCCATTTTCCCATAGCTAGCTTCCTATAGCGGACAGTCGCAATTCCCCCCTGATCTGCCTGTCCGCTCAGTCATAAGGAGCAGACAGGCGGCAGTCGCCTTCAAGTCAGACATCTAAGTGATGATGGGGATTGCCCGAAAGCCGACGTTTTTAGGTGAAGCGGATGGGGTGGAGGACCGCATCCTGCGCCGCGCGATCAAACTGCGTGTTGGTCATCTATATATCGCGGCGCTGGAAGCGCATCGGCGACGTCGGTTCGCGGCGCAATGTACCAAGGCGGCGAATAGTCGGCCCACTGAATGATGCTGACGCGCCGCAACTGATTGCCGCTCTGGCGAAAAGAGGGCGGCAGTGGCAT
The DNA here is from genome assembly GCF_016757795.1 of Gluconobacter sphaericus. GTDB lineage: Bacteria > Pseudomonadota > Alphaproteobacteria > Acetobacterales > Acetobacteraceae > Gluconobacter > Gluconobacter sphaericus. The sequence continues at coordinate 186,459 of NZ_CP068419.1, forward strand.
CAAGCCTCTGTCGTGATGAGTACGTGGCTGCTAATTTCCCGGTCCAGCGAAGGGGAGTAGGCTAGCGTAATGGAATCCAATATCGGAGCACTTGAAAAACGCCTGTGGACGGCGGCGGACCAGCTGCGCGCCAACAGTGATTTTGCCAGTAACGAGTATTTCTTGCCCGTCATGGGCCTGATCTTCCTGCGCCACGCCTACAGCCGCTATCTGGCCGTGAAGCCGGAGATCGAGGCGGGCTTGCCGAGGCGCGGCGGTGTAACCCGGCCGCTGACCAAGGAAGACTTCACCAGTCGAGGCGCGATCTTCTTGCAACCCGAAGCGCAGTTCGATCATCTTGCCAGTCTGCCGGACGGTGCGGATCGCGCAAAGGCGATCATTGCTGCTATGGAGGCGGTAGAAGGTGACTATGCCGCGCTGGCGGGCGTGCTGCCTAAAAACGAATATCAGCAACTGGAAAACGACGTTCTGGGCGATGTGCTGCGCATCTTCAACGATCCGGCGCTTCAGAATGCAAAGGGCGATGTGTTCGGGCGGATCTACGAATATTTCCTGACGCAGTTTGCCGATCAGAGCGCGCATGACGGCGGCGAGTTCTTCACGCCCCCATCCATCGTGCAGATGATCGTCAATGCGATCGAGCCGGATCATGGCAGCGTGCTGGACCCCGCCTGCGGTTCGGGCGGCATGTTCGTCCAGAGCGCTCACTTCATCGAGAAGATGCAGCAAGACCCGACCAAGGTCGCCACCTTTTACGGTCAGGAAAAGAACGCAACGACCATCCGGCTCGCCAAGATGAACCTCGCCGTCCACGGGCTGGAGGGGCGGATTGAACCCGGCATCACCTATTATACCGACGCGCATGAACTGGTGGGTAAGGCCGATTTTGTGATGGCCAATCCCCCGTTCAATGTGGACGAGGTGGACGCGGAGAAGATCAAGAAAGACCCCCGTCTGCCTTTCGGCCTGCCCAGCGTGAACAAGAGCAAGAAGGTTTCCAACGGCAATTATCTGTGGATCAGCTATTTCTACAGCTACTTATCGGATGCGGGCCGCGCTGGCTTCGTCATGTCGAGTCAAGCGTCGAGCGCGGGCGGGGAGGAAGCCAAGGTTCGGCAGAAGCTGATCGAGACCGGCCACGTCGATGCCATGATCGCGATCCGGGGCAATTTCTTTTACACCCGCACCGTCCCCTGCGAATTGTGGATGTTCGACAAGGCGAAGGCGGCGGAGCATGCCGACAAGGTGCTGATGCTCGATGCACGGCAGGTGTTCCGCAAGGTGACGCGCAAGGTTTTCGACTTCTCCCCCGAACAGTCGCAGAATCTGACGGCGATCTTTTGGCTCTATCGTGGGCAGGAGGAGCGGTTCCGGGAACTGGTCGCTGCTTACCTGGACCGGGCGATGGCAGAGGCGCTGGCGGGCGACGCAGCGATGGAGCCGTTTTTGGATGCGCTAGACGGACTGATCGAGACGCTGGACGAAAGCGCGCCCGACGAATTGACCAACGCCCGCGCGGTTTTTCAGGCGGATTGGGACGCCTATGTCGCAGCGACCAAATCACTGGGCGACGAATGGGCCGATGGCACGGTTGCCATTGCCGAACTGCACAACAGTCATGACGATCTGGAATCACTGGCGGAAACCAGCCGTGATCTGGTGAAGCAGATCGACCAGTTGTTCAAGCTGGCGGAGAAGGCGCATCGCGATACAGGCGGGAAGCGGGGTAAGGCCAAATTAATCAAGGCGCTGGAGGAGGCGCGGGTCTATGCCGTCGATCAGTTGAAACTGGTGCGCTATTTCCACCGGCAGGCGCACTGGCTGCTGAGCCGCTTTCCCGATGCAAGGTTGGTTGCGGTGCCGGGATTGGTCAAGCTGGTAGATCGGACGGAGCTGGCGGCAAACGACTGGTCGCTGACACCAGGCCGCTATGTCGGCGTGGCCCCGGAAAAAGAGGATGAGGATTTCGATTTTGAAGGCGTGATGCGCGATATTCACATCGAGCTTGCCGGGTTGAATGAGGAAGCAGCGGCGCTGGCGGCGCAGATTCAGGCGAATTTTGCGGGGCTGGGCTTGTGAGGTGGCCGAAAGTTTCCATCGGCTCAGTGGCGGAAATCCTGCCCGGGTTTGCCTTTAAGAGTACCGAATTGGGCGACCATGGCACCGCCGTCCTAAAAATCGGCAACATTATTGATGATGGGACTGTCGATATCCAAGGGGTGCAACGACTTCCGAGGCAGCATCACTTGGAGCGCCACTCAAAATTTGAACTCCGGAACGGCGACGTTATCATCGCGATGACGGGAGCCACCGCTGGGAAAGCAGGTCGTATTCGCGCTAATGACGGCGAAGTATTCTTGTTAAACCAGCGAGTTGCAAAGTTTTGTCCGCGATCAGTGAATCCTGATTATCTATGGTTTGTAGTCTCCACAGACGCTTACCGGAACCTTTTCTACGGACTAGGTGGTGGAGCCGCGCAGCCAAATATGAGTGGCCCTCAGATTGCGTCGGTCGAAATACCGCTACCACCTGATGACGTGCAAGAACGCATCGCCGCTATCCTCTCTGCCTATGATGATCTGATCGAGAATAACCGGCGGCGTATTGCCTTGTTGGAGGAGGCCGCACGACAGCTTTACAAGGAATGGTTCGTCCGCTTCCGCTTCCCCGGCCATGAACATGTCAAAATCATCGACGGCGTGCCGGAGGGGTGGGAGTCGACGAGACTGGGTAACATCGTCTCGACGAATAGCCGATCATACTCGACAAAGAGTTTACCGGAGCATTTGCGTTACATCGACATATCGGCAGTGAACAAAGGCGAAATCACGCTCAACTCCCCAATTTCATCTGAGGAAGCGCCTGGGCGGGCGAGGCGGATAGCTAGGCATGGCGATGTGATTTGGTCCAACGTGCGGCCGAACCTCCGCGCATATGCACTGGTGATGAATCCTGATGAAATCGACGTTTTTTCGACGGGTTTTACCGTGCTAAGCAGCGCAGTTTTGCCATTTTCGTTTTTGTATCTACATACGACAACAGATGCGTTCGTGAATTATTTGGTGAATCATACGACTGGTGCGAGCTACCCTGCCGTACGACCAGACGATTTCGAAAGAGCAGATATGATTATGCCGCCAGAAAACCTGCTTACCGCTTTCCACGAACTGTGCGAACCAAACTTCGAAATGATGGCTGTCCTCAGGCAGCAAGCTGACCAACTCGCCAAAGCCCGCGATCTACTTCTTCCCAAACTCATGAGCGGAGCCATAGCTGTATGAAGCCGTTGAACGAAGACACGCTGGTTCAGGCGACTATGGCCGACTATCTAGCCGACGCGTTAGGCTGGGACAGCGTGTATGCGTTCAACACCGAAATATTGGGTGCAGAAGGAACGCTGGGGCGGGCATCCGAACAAGATGTCATCCTCACCCGCCATTTGGGCGAGGCGTTGATCCGGCTGAATCCCGGCCTGCCGGATTCCGCCTATGCCGACGCGCTGCGCCAGATTACCGATGCGCCGCTTGGGTCGAGCCTGATGGCGATTAACCGGGACGCCTATGCGCTGGTCAAGGATGGTGTGCAGGCCAGCTTCCGCAATGCGAAGGGCGAACTGGTCAAACAGCGGCTGCGGCTGATCGATTTTGACACGCCTGAGAACAACCATTTCCTGTGCGTACGGGAATTGTGGATCAAGGGTGACCTGTATCGCCGCCGCGCCGACATTATCGGTTTCGTCAACGGCCTGCCGTTGCTGTTTGTCGAATGCAAGGCAGTCCACAAAGACATCCGCCACGCCTATGAGCAAAACCTGTCCGACTATAAGGACACGATTCCTCACCTGTTCCACCACAACGCCTTCATCATCCTGACCAACGGTCATGAGGCTAAGATTGGCTCGCTCTCCAGCCGTTATGAGCATTTCAACGACTGGAAGCGGCTGGAAGAGGATGAGCCGGGCGTTGTCGATCTGGAGACGATGCTGAAGGGCGTCTGCGCCAAAGCCAATTTCATCGACATCCTGGAAAATTTCATCCTGTTCGATGACGGTGGCGAACGGCTGGTCAAGATCGTGGCGCGTAATCACCAGTTTTTGGGCGTCAACCGCGCCATCGCAGCGGTAAAGGATCGCAAGGCGCGGAGTGGCAAGCTGGGGGTGTTCTGGCACACCCAGGGATCAGGCAAGAGCTATTCTATCGCCTTCCTGACGCAGAAGGTCCATCGGAAGATCGGGGCGAACTTCACCTTTGTGGTGTGCACCGACCGCATCGACCTAGACAGCCAGATTTACGGTACTTTTGCCGGGTGCGGCCTCGTCAACAACGACAAGGCGCAGGTGCGGGCCGGGACCGGCGCGGAGCTGAAATCGCTGTTGGCGGTGCAGAAGCCCTATGTCTTCACGCTAATCCACCGCTTCAATCAGGATGTAAATCCCAACAATCCCTATTCGGATCGCGACGACATCATTGTCATCACCGACGAAGCGCACCGGACGCAGAATGGCCTGCTGTCGCTCAACATGCGCAACGCCTTACCAAATGCCAGCTTTCTGGGCTTCACCGGTACGCCGTTGATGACAGGTGATGAGACGACGAAGCAGACGTTCGGCGACTATATTTCCACCTATGATTTTCAGCGCGCGGTAGAGGATAATGCCACCGTGCCGCTTTATTATGACGCACGCGGGGACAAACTGGGCGTCGCCACCAACGACCTGAACGAGAGGATCGCAGCCAAGCTGGAAGAGCTGGAACTTGACGATCCCAATGTGACCGAACGGCTCGAAAATGAGCTGAAACGCGAATATCACATCATCACCGCCGAGACCCGGCTGGACACCGTCGCGGCGGATTTCGTGGAGCATTACACGACCGCCTGGGAAAGCGGCAAAGCCATGCTGGTCTGCATCGACAAAGTGACGTGCGTCCGCATGCACGCGCTGATCGCAAAGCATTGGGATTTGCGGGTCGCCAGCCTTGAACAGGCACTGGCGAAAGCCACCGACGAACAGGATCTGGCTGACCGGCAGCGCCAGCTTGCATGGATCAAGTCTACTAGGGCGGCCGTCGTGGTTTCAGAGGAACAGGGCGAAGTCGACAAATTCCGAAAATGGAATTTGGACATCGTGCCGCACCGGGCGCTGATCAAGAATGGCTTTGAAACGGACGACGGCAAGCGTATCGATCTGGAATCGGCCTTCAAGAAACAGGACCATCCATTCCGCATCGCCATCGTCTGCGCCATGTGGCTGACTGGTTTCGATGTGCCGAGCCTTTCAACCCTGTATCTGGACAAGCCGCTGAAGGCGCACACGCTGATGCAGGCCATAGCGCGAGCCAACCGGGTAAGTGCAGGAAAGAACAACGGCCTGATTGTCGATTATTGCGGGATATTGAAGAACCTCCGCAAGGCGCTGGCCACCTATGCCGGGACGCCTGGGGGTGGGCTGGGCAATCCGGGCGATCCGCCGCCGGAAATCGACCCGGTCCGACCACCCGAAGAACTGCTGGCTGATTTGGAGGAGGCGATCGAAGCGGCGGAAGGCTTCCTGTCCGCACGTGAATTCCGGTTGCTCGACATATTGGAGAAGGTCGGATTTGATCTGAATAAGGCCATTATCGACGCCAAGGAAGCTGTCAACGAAAACGACGAAAGCCGCAAACGCTTCCAGATCATGGCGCGCGAGGTATTCAAGAAATTCAAGGCATGCGTCAACTTCCGCGCTGTAAATGCCTACCGCCAGCGGTTTGCAGCGATTAAAGTCATCTACAACAGCCTGGACGAGGATGTGAAGAAGGCCGACATTTCCGACATCATGCGCGAACTGCATGCTGTGGTGAATGCGAGCATCGAAACACAGGTTGATCCCACCGACCAAGATGATCGGCTGTATGACATTAGCCGGATCGATTTCGAGAAGCTGAAGAAAGAATTTGAACGCAGCCCCCGCAAAAATACGACCGTGCAAAGTCTGAAGGATGCCATCCAGAAAAAGCTGGAAATGATGCTGCGCCAAAATCCACTACGCACCGATTTCCAAAAACATTATGAGCAACTTGTCTCGGATTATAACAGCGAGAAGGATGCCGTGAACATCGAGCGGACCTTCGCCGCCCTGCTGGTGCTGGCGGAAGAACTGGATGGCGAACAGCGCCGTGCAGTGCGCGAGGGATTGGACGAAGAAACCTTGGCCCTGTTCGATTTGCTGATGAAACCTGACTTGGAAAAGAGCGATATTGCCAAGCTGAAAAAGGTCGCAGTCGGGCTATATGAAGTTCTGAAACAGCAATTGGATGCCGTGCAGGATTTTGCTGGAAAGCAGGCGACGCGCGATGCGGTTCGCGTAGCGATAACGAACTTCCTCTACGATGATCGAACCGGTCTTCCCCAAAGCTATGAGCTGAACGAAGTGGACTTGAAGGCGCAAGCGGTCTTTGCCCACCTGCTGACCAGGCGTAGTCTGGATCTTCATGCCGTGTGATGCTTCGACGTTGGAGGTAATCTGAAGGGGCACGCGAGCTCTGTCTGAATGGATCGACCGGTTCCAGTGAGAGCTGACATTCGCCGCCCCTTATCGGAACGGCTTATATTGGTCGGTAGGCGCCATGAACATGGGCGCAGGCGACGTCCGCTTTCGGTTATCACTTGCCGATAACCGACATTCCGCTTTCCCCCCATCTGCCTGTCCGCTCAGTGATACAGGAGCAGATAGGCGGCAGTCGCCTACACACGCGGCAGGCGTATATCAACTGATTCCGCAGGGTATGCTGCTATGATATCAGTCTATTGAGATAAACGTCCGGTCTCGGCATGGTGGCCTGTTCCGCCGGTCTCCATACATTAACGATAGATGTGGGCAAGATAGGGAGCGCGACCGTGAAGGCGCTCCTGAACACGGTATTGTAACGCCCCGCAATGACGACACGGCTGGCATGATGAGCGGCAATCACGGCAGGGTCGTGAATCATAAGATCGCAAAGAGCGATACGGCTCCTCTGATCGGTGAGTTGCCAAGCCCTTTCGGCAAATCGCAACCCGGTTTCCCCGAAGGCGTCCCTAACGAAATCTCGCGCCAAGGAAGGATCGCCTCGTTGGAACACCGTATAGAGGCAGTCCTTGCCGTCGATCGCCACATTCTCGATCGGTGCCTCGAACTCGATGAGCAAAGGCGAATCATCGGAAGCAGTATGATTATGTTGCCAAGCATAATAAGCGGCACCTTCCTCACTGCCACACGCACAAACGGCTGGCGTCGCCAACGCATCTTTTGGTCGTGTATCATCCAATCCGAGATCGCTCTTTTCCGCTAGTTGTGGATCTGGTCGCCAGTGCTCAGTCCGCCACCGCCACGCATTACTAACAAGTCCTTCACTTCGGATCTTATCGACAATGCCATCCGCGTGGTCTGACGGCACAGCCAATCCTCTGAAAAACCGTATAATCTTCCTTTGATCCTTTAAGGCCTTAATCCCGCACAATATCGGAATATTCTACATTATAAAATATAGAACATTAGATTAATATTTGTCAGATTTAATTTTTTATTACCACATCGGTGTCTATTGAGAGAATATGGTATCCGTAAAACATAAAAAAAGAAATAAAAATTCCTACGATGCGTCGATATCTATGAGCGCAATTACTGTAAATGACTTCTTTCGGTTATTATGTCCCAATAGCGGACATTCTTCTTACCCCCCCCAATAGCTGACAACTTGGGGGGGGGTAAGATTTGCTTCTACGGCGGCCGCCAGCATGCTGCTCTCCACCGTAAAGCGGAACCCGCGAACTTACTGTGCCTCAAAGGGGCTTCACCTGTGATGCCATCGGGGCTTGTTTCGATCTCGCGATGGAAAATCAGGGGGTGCTATCCAAAGCCGGGCCTGAGCAGTGCGATGCTGTGTCCAACCAAGATCCCTCAAAGCGCGAGCAACATCGCGTTGCTCATCGGATCGGATCGGCTTTTTATAAAAGAGAACGTGTTCTGCAATCACATTGAGTGGCAGACCTGTCTTCCGGTATTCGTCATAAACTTGAATCATCCGGCCTGATGTCAGCTGCGGAAGAAGGTCATCCAGTGTCAATGCATCAGACCAGAAGGATGTCCGGGCGAACAGCAATTCCATGAGTGCATCTGTCTGTGCCCAAAAGTGCGGGCCCCTAGTTATCGAATGGGGCTGTCGCAGTGTCAGCCTCTCTATGATTTCATCTATTTTTCTGTCCGAGAAATTTGGGCTTTCAAAATAAACGCGGGACCACCTTGCGCCAATATCACGCGGCAAAGAGCGCTCGATGGCTTTGGAAATGTCCAACAGTGACCAACTGGCCTGCGGGTGATCAGGATCTGTATAAGTTCCATCCGTGGGGCCTCTAAAGACATTCGTGAGAAGCCAGTAGAAAAAATCCTGGGCAACATTTTTGACTTCAAGAGAGCTCCAGGGAGCTTCCCAAGAAAATTCTGTTTCAACGACATCAAACATCGGGGCGACTTTCAGCATTGAAGCGGGATTTGTGGGGATCTGGCCCTGAAGGGGCGAGATGACTAGAAATCCGGCCTCAAGCGCACTGGCGCAGGTGCCTGAAAGCCGACATCGTCGCGACGGACGAGATGCTCGACGTCGCGTAGCCGGAAAAGCGTTCGGCGTGGCCCGATCTTGTAGCGCTGCAGAACTCCAGCCGCGACATACCGATCAATTGTGGAGAGAGAGACGCAAAGCCATATCGCAGCCTCGCGACGGCTTATGAAAAAGTCACCCGAGGGACGACCTGGTAGTGTAGAATCCATGATACGCTCATCCAACCATGCCCCTTGCGGAGCTCACGATGACACCTGGTTCGTTGGTTTTCTGGGCGTTCAGGATTCTGCAAAATTGCTGCTTCGATCAGAAGCAGGCAATGCACTTCCCCTGTAAGAAGTCTTCTGTACTGCGGTGTCAACTAACTCAGGAACGTTAGCTGAACACGGGCGACGATTTCAAGATATTTCTGAGCAAGGTTTCGCGGATTGCTACTTCGGTTGCTGCCTCAGATTATCTTGATGCCTCTAGGAAAGACAGGATTTCAGTCAGCAGGTCGCATCGATAAATTTACAGGACGACGCATATCGCGTCCGGGCGCCGCACGATGATGCATTTTTTAAGATGGGACCCAAGGTGGGATGGATTTCGATAAATCAGATAACTCTCTGAAAAATCTGGGAATTTTTGATTTATCTGGCGGAGAGGGTGGGATTCGAACCCACGGTACCCGCGAAGGCACAACGGTTTTCGAGACCGCCCCAATCGACCACTCTGGCACCTCTCCGTACGGCCCCGCTTTTGCGCTGAACCTGATCGACGGAGGGGCTTATGACGGGGTTTTTCGGACATTGCAAGAGGGCCCGAGGATGTTCCTGGAGAAAGATACTCCGAAGAGGGTTTTTTCGCCGTTTCTGATTGACTGGAAGCCTTCGTATCTGTATCGACCGCGGCTGTTCCGTGTTCCAATTTTTATTGGGCAGCATGGAGCCAACGACAAAAAGCGACTGGGTCGCGCCAGACCGGGTCAACCCGACAGCAGCGACCACGAGATCGGAACAGAGAGAGTTTCCAGAATGTACGCAGTCATCCGCACCGGCGGCAAGCAGTATCGCGTTGCTCCCGAGAGTATCCTCAAGGTTGAGAAGCTCGAAGCCGAAGCCGGCAGCACCATCACCTTCACCGACGTCCTGATGGTTGGCGGCGAAGGCACCGTGACCGTTGGCGCACCGCTGGTTGCTGGCGCAACCGTGACGGCAACCGTCGTCGCACAGGATCGTCTGCCGAAGGTGATCATCTTCAAGAAGCGTCGCCGTCAGAACAGCCGCCGCAAGAACGGCCACCGCCAGCCGGTGACCGTCCTGCGCATCAACGCGATCAACGCGGCCTGATTGGCCAGACACTTTAGGTAAGGATAAACAGCCATGGCACAAAAAAAGGCAGGCGGTTCGAGCCGTAACGGACGCGACAGCGCAGGTCGCCGTCTGGGCGTGAAGAAGTTCGGTGGCGAAAGCGTCATCGCAGGCAACATCATCGTCCGTCAGCGCGGCACGAAGATGAAGGCTGGCGCCAATGTCGGTATCGGCCGCGACCACACGCTATTCGCTCTCGTGGACGGTCATGTGAAGTTCCAGCGCCGCGCAGAAGGCCGCGTCCACGTTTCCGTGGCATTGCCGGAAGCTGCTGAATAAGCAGCCCGCGTTTTCCAGCGCGAGCGAAAGGGGCCGGTCCTGTTCGGGACCGGCCTTTTTGCGTATAAAGCGCCCCTCACCTTTTCTTGCGGACAATACAATGAAGTTTCTCGACCAGGCCAAGATCTATGTGCGTTCCGGTGACGGTGGCGACGGCGTGATCGCATTTCGGCGCGAGAAATACATCGAATACGGTGGTCCAGATGGTGGTGATGGCGGTCGTGGTGGCGATATTCTTTTCCGCGCGGTTCCCGGTCTAAATACCCTGATCGACTTCCGCTACACGCAGCATTTCAAGGCCCGCAAGGGCGGCAATGGCGCAGGTTCCAACCGAACCGGTGCTGCTGCTACAAATGTCACCATTAATGTCCCCGTCGGAACGCAGATCTTCGATGAGGACCGCGAGACCCTGTTGGCCGATCTGGATGCCGAAGGCAAGGAAGTCCTTCTGTGCCGCGGCGGTGATGGGGGTCTTGGCAATACCCACTTCAAGAGCAGCACCAACCGTGCGCCACGTCGGGCCGACAAAGGCTGGCCGGGCGAAGAGCGCTGGGTGTGGCTGCGCCTCAAGCTGATTGCCGATATAGGTCTTGTAGGCCTTCCAAACGCGGGCAAATCCACGCTTCTTTCCGTCGCATCCCGTGCGCGACCGAAAATTGCAGATTATCCGTTCACGACCTTGCACCCGCAGCTTGGCGTGGTGCGCTTAAACAATACCGAAGAATTTGTGATCGCCGACATCCCCGGCCTGATAGAAGGCGCCAGCGAAGGCGCAGGCCTCGGGGACCGGTTCCTTGGCCATGTAGAGCGCTGTGCGACACTGCTGCACCTGATCGACGGTACGGAAAGCCAGGTCGTCAAGCACTGGCGCCTGATCCGCAAGGAACTTGAGGCCTATGATCCCGAGCTTGCCGCCAAGCCGGAAATCATTGTGCTTAACAAATGCGATTCCCTCACCCCAACCCAGCGTTCCGCCAAGAAGCGAGCTCTGGCAAAGGCTTCTGGCGCGGAAGTGATGATGCTTTCTGGCGCGACGCAGGAAGGCCTGCCCGAACTACTCCGGCTGCTGCAGGATCGCGTGACCGCTGCAAAAAGGAACAGTCAGGGATGACCGCTCCGGCTTCTGCTCCTCATCTGGCGCAGGCCCGCCGGATCGTCATCAAGATCGGGAGTGCGCTTCTGGTCGATTCCGCGAATGCAAGCCTCCGTCTTGAATGGCTGCAGAGCGTCTGTGCAGATATCGCCGACCTACGTGCCCGGGGCGCGGAAGTCATCGTCGTGTCCTCGGGCGCTATTTCCCTGGCACGACACCGCCTCGGCCTGACATCCCGTCGTCTGCGGCTGGACGAAAAGCAGGCCATGGCCAGTGTCGGCCAAATCGGGCTGGCACAAGGCTGGAGCGCTGCCCTCGCCGCCCACGATCTAGTCGCGGCCCAGCTTCTACTGACCCCGGACGATACAGAAAGCCGCGAGCGTCACCTCAACGCGCGCGCCACGCTCCAGACCCTGCTCGATCTGGGCTGCGTTCCCGTCATCAATGAAAACGACGCCATCGCGACCGGCGAAATCCGCTTCGGCGACAATGATCGGCTGGGGGCCCGCGTGGCCCAAATGACCGGAGCCGATTGCCTGGTCCTACTGTCCGACATCGACGGTCTCTATACGGCGGACCCACGACAGGATCCATCCGCGCGGCATATTCCCATTGTCGAACAGATGACGGACGAAATCATGGCTATGGGCGGCGAACCGCCGCCGGGTTATTCCTCTGGCGGAATGCGCACGAAACTCCTTGCGGCCCGGATTGCGACGCGCGCGGGTGCGAACATGGTGATCGCGGCCGGACAGGAGCACCACCCACTTCACAGACTGCAAAATAGCGGCCTATGCACATGGTTCATTGCGCAGACCGATGCCGGGTCAGCCCGCAAACGCTGGATCAGAGGAAGCCTTCAGCCCAAAGGTATACTCACGATCGATGCCGGCGCCCGCCGTGCCCTTGAGGAGGGCGCATCTCTCCTGCCAGCGGGCGTGACCGGTCTTGAGGGCAGCTTTGTGCGCGGTGATCTCGTGCTCATCCGTGATGCTGACGAAAGCATTATCGGGCACGGCCTGATCGCTTATGATTCCGAAGAGAGCCAGAAGCTGATCGGCCACCGGTCCGGCGAGATGGAGCAGCTTCTGGGATATCGCGGGCGTGATGCCCTGATCCATCGGGATGATCTGGCGCTCGATCTTCCCTGAGGGGGGCTCTGCGCGCCGTTAGTTAGTCTCTGGGCGGCCAACGGAGCTTGGGCTCCGAGCGGGGCCGGTAGGCATCTTCCTCGACGACCGGTTTGTTGCCCAGCATCCTGTCCATACTGCGGCCAAGAGGTTGGCGCCCCGTCGTCGAGGCACCCTTTTCCCATGGAGCCCGAGCCCAAGCGCGTTCGGAGACGTCGGAAATCCCTTCCCGCAAAGCGGATTGCGAGAACGGCCCGCGACGCGGCAGGGCTTCATCCCCCCCTACTTCCGGACTGTCCTCATAGGACGGCAGATCGGAACGTAGGCCATGCGCCGGCATGAAATAATCCTCATCCGGCAGAGTTGGAGCTGAATAAACCGCACGGGATTCAACAGCCGCAAGGTCCTGTCTGTCGGATCCGGCAGATAAGCTGTCAGGCCGTGTCGAAACAGCCAGCCGCATATTGAGCGCCCGCAGTTCTGCCCGCAGCTCCGCGATCTGAAACTCCAACTCCTGCAATCGCGGCTTAGTGCCGAAGACGGCGAAGGGCATGCAGAGCAGCGCCAGCACAAACAGGGCGGACACTACGACCAGGCACCCGAAGGCCCAGCCCGGCAACCATGAAAAATCAGACATCATAAGGAGGCCTGGTCCAGTCTGAAGGTGGCGCGTTCGGGTATCCGGAGACCGGAATTACATACCAAGGGCACGGCGATAGATATCGAGCAGGGTTTCCTGCTCCTCGATCTCGGCCGGCTCCTGCTTGCGCAGACGGATGATCTGCTTGATGACTTTTACGTCAAATCCGGCAGACTTGGCTTCGGAAAAAATATCCTTGATGTCCCCAGCCAGAGCCTTGCGCTCCTCTTCCAGACGCTCGACGCGCTCGATGATGGAGCGCAGACGGTCCGCAGCGATCCCGCCCGTGGCAGCGCCTTCGCTTTTGCTTTCTGCATCCATATCCGGTTTCCTTCCTGAGGCGTAAGTCTTGGCTGTATTTTCCGACGCTGTACGAAAACAGCATCCGCCGCGCGGCTTATCGTGATGAGGGCCGGACGGTCAACGGAATTATGTGCACATTTCATGAACGCGTGAAGATGACGACGCTTTCCTCCCGAGGACGTGCAGGCTCCGTCCCTTGACAGGAAGGGCCCTGACAGGGAACTAGACGGTGCCTGAAAAGGCCTGAACCCTAACCCTTTTTTTCCCGGTCTGCGGGTTCGAGAGGTCAGAGAGTCTTCCATGGAACATTTCCAGCAGGTCGAGCCTTTCGACTATGTCATCTTCGGCGCCACCGGCGATCTCACGATGCGCAAGCTGCTGCCCGCGCTCTATAACCGTCTTCGGATGGGCCAGATTCCGGATGATGCGCGCATCATCGGAGCCTCCCGGACCGAACTGGACCGGGAGGCCTATGTCGCGCGGGCCCGAGACGCCCTTAAGCGGTTTCTTCCCTCAGACATCCTAAGCCCTGAGCTGGTCGAGCGTTTCCTTGCCCTTCTCAATTACGTGCCCCTCGACAGCAGCCGCCAGAGTGAACAGTGGGATAGCCTGACTTCCCTCTTCACCAAGGCGCAGCCTGACCGGGTGCGGGTCTTTTATTTCGCAACCGCGCCGCAGCTTTACGGCAGCATCTGCGAAAACCTGCACCGATATGGGCTGATCACGGCCAATTCGCGGGTAGTGCTTGAAAAGCCTATCGGAACGGATATGGCGACCGCGACCGCCATCAATGACGGTGTGGGCCAGTATTTCCCAGAAAAGCAGATCTACCGGATCGATCATTATCTCGGGAAAGAGACGGTCCAGAACGTTCTCGCCCTGCGTTTTGCAAACCCGCTCATGAACGCCGCCTGGTCCGGCGAATACATTGAGAGCGTGCAGATCACGGCGGTCGAGACCGTGGGGGTCGAAAATCGAGCAGCCTATTACGATACCTCCGGTGCGCTTCGCGACATGATCCAGAACCACCTGCTTCAGGTGCTATGTCTGGTTGCGATGGAAGCCCCCGATTCCCTTGAGGCCGATGCCGTCCGCAACGCCAAGCTGGCCGTCCTGAAGGCCCTGCGCCCCATCACGGATGCCACAGCCGCCACCGAGACGGTGCGTGCGCAGTACACGGCAGGCATGGTCGATGGCAAGAATGTTCCGGGTTATCTTGAAGAACTCGGCAAGCCCAGCGCGACGGAAACCTATGCCGCCATCCGCGCCTGGGTGGACACGCCGCGCTGGAAGAAGGTGCCCTTCTACATCCGTACGGCCAAGCGTTCCGGCAAGAAGGTCAGCGAGATCGTCGTGACGTTCCGCCCGTCGGCGACCACCATGTTCGGCACCACCCCGGCCAGAAACAGGTTGGTGCTGCGCATCCAGCCCAACGAAGGCTTGGACCTGCGCCTGAACGTCAAGAACCCTGCACTGGATGTCTTCAACCTGCTGCCGGCGAATCTTGATACTTCCATCCGCATGGAAGGCGGCCTGCCCTTCCCGGATTCCTATGAACGGCTTCTTCTCGATGCCGTGCGAGGCGACCCGGTTCTGTTCATCCGCCGCGACGAAGTCGAGGCCGCATGGCACTGGGCGGAACCCATCCTTGAGGCCTGGAAGCATGACAAGACGCCCATGCAGACCTACAGTGCGGGTTCCTATGGGCCAGAACAGGCGACACAACTGCTCGCCAGTCATGGCGACACCTGGCATGAAGCGTCGGAGTAACCACATTTGAGTGACGATAAAAGCGCAACGCCCCGCCTGGGCCGCACTCCAGGCCGGGGCGCACGCCGACAGCCCCGCAGCTTCAAACAGCTCCTTTTGCGGCGGCTACTGGTCGTCATCCCAGCCTTTCTGCTGATGTTCATCGCAGTCCGGAGCGGCCTGCTGGACATGTCCTATGACAAGATCACGTTCAGCAAACTGAGTTGGTTCGATAACACGGCTCTGGTGGAGCATCTGCGCCTGGCAGTCGTGAGAGACAACCTGACGGACCTACCGCGCAACTGCCTCGTTTTCGTAGTCAACGGCAACGCGGCAGACAATACGCCGACGATGGATGTCCTGGGAAGGCACGGCAACGGCTGCCCCGGAACGAAACCTTCGGCCGACAAGCTGTTTAGCCTGAAGATCGACCGCTCCGAGCGAACCGTGCAGACAGATGCGGGAACGCCCGGCTCATTCCACGACCTGCCTCTTTAAGACACTTCAAAAAGGCGGAGCCTGTTAACAGGCTCCGCCTTTTTTCTGCGCGAAAACCGCCCGCAGGAACATTCCCCCTTCCCGCAATGCCTGACGACCATCTCTGAACAGCACGTAACCGTTCAGGAAACCATGAATCATGCGCGGAAAATTCTTCAGCCGAACTGACACACCTGCCTCATCGAGACACCGCGCATAGAGTTCTCCCTCTCCCCTGAGCGGATCAAAACCCGCGGTCACGATCATGGCCGGCGGAAGGCTCTGGAAATTATCCGTCAGGAGTGGCGAAAATGCCGGATCGAAAAGCTGTTCGGGGCTGCGCAACGTCTGGCCGCAATACCAGTACAGAAGTTCCACACTCAACATGTAACCCTCGGCATAGACCTGCCGTGAAGGCGGAACGAACGGCCCGCTCAGGGCCGGGTAATAAAGAAGTTGCGCGCTGAGCGGACGCAATCCCTCCTCCCGCACCCATTGCGTGAGCGCCGCAGATATATTCCCCCCTGCACTATCTCCCGCAACCGCAACCGGCACATCCTGTCCAACGGTCCGATAAATCCAGGCGAGCACGGCTTTGGCGTCCTCCAGTCCTGCCGGAAAGCGGTGCTCGGGAGCAAGGCGGTAATCCAGCGAAACCACCATCGCGCCGGACGCGGCCGCAAGACGGCAGCAGATCCCATGATGGGACACCAGGTCGCAATGAACGAATCCGCCACCATGCAGAAAGAGAACAATACCCCGGACCTTTCCACGCGGTCGGTAAAGGCGAGCAGTGCGGAAGCCATCGGCTCCAGGGACACGGATTTCACGCCATCGACGAATCCGCAGGGAAGATAAAGCCACAGGAAAACTCGGCCGCCCTGTGACACGCCGGATCTGCTTCAGGATTGGCGCGGCTGGTGGCGCGGCGGGAATGGGCGGGATCTCGTCCAGAGCGATCATACGCGGCGTAACACCACGTCTGCGACTCTGCCAGGCCAGCCAGGACAAGAAGATCCGTAATGTCAGGGTTGGGCGCATTTAACCATTATGCCGGGATCATACCCAAAAGTCTGCCCTTGACCCCGCAGGCATCCCGGAGCAGTGTCTGCGCCGCCAGACGGCTGGACGATCGCTGTGTATGCGATGAGGATCGCATACAGGGAGGAAAGTCCGGGCTCCATGGGAAGACGGTACCGGTTAATTGCCGGCGGGGGCGACCCCAGGGACAGTGCCACAGAAAACAGACCGCCCGCCGGACTGTGCCCCAAGCGTTCATTCGCATGGGAACATGTTGCGGGTAAGGGCGAAACGGTGCGGCAAGAGCGCACCGCATCTCCGGCAACGGCGATGGTCATGGTAAACCCTACCGGGAGCAAGACCGAATAGGAACGGCAGGTTTCCGCAAGGAGACCGGGGGTTTCTCGCCCCGTCGTTCGGGTTGGTTGCGTGAGGCCTGCAGCAATGCAGGTCCCAGAGGAATGATCGTCCCGCCTTAGGGCGGACAGAACCCGGCTTACAGGCCGTCTGGCACCCTTTGGAAAAAATCCGTTCTCTCTAGTAATTGTTCCTATCTCCTAAGAAGAACAAAACAGGAACAAATAACGGCAAGTATAGATCCGCCTGCGCGATTATCCCTGATAATTCCTAATAAAAAGCAAAAAATTTTGTCACATTTTAGATTTTGAAAATGTCGCAGTTTTCTGCGGTTTTCAGACGATATCTGTTTGACGTCCCATGAAATCCCATGATATCCCAGTAAAGACCAAGCCAAATAACCAGAAACCGCATGACCGGTTCTGACGCAGGAAGGAGGCACATCATTTATGAGCATGTTCCTCGGCACGCATCAGAACCGTTTCGATGCCAAAGGTCGTGTTTCCATTCCCGCATCTTTCCGCGCCGCCCTGAAATCACAGGCACAGCCGGGAGATCCACTGGTCATCCTTCGGCCGTCTCATCTCCATCCCTGCGTCGAAGGCTGGACGGTCGGCGCTTTCGCATCCCTTGCGACACCGCTCGACGAGTACGACCCCTTTTCGGAAGATCATGAAGATCTGGCCGCCAGCCTATATGCGGACGCCTATCCGCTGGACAGCGACAGGGAAGGCCGCATCATTCTTCCCGAAAACCTGCGCACCCACGCAGCCCTGATCGACGAAGTCTCTTTCATGGGACTTGGTCGCACATTCCAGATCTGGAACCCCGAAGCAGCAGCAGAGCGGCGTCAAGCTGCCCGCAGCCGCGCCCGAACCCTCGCAACCAGCCGCCGCTCCGCCGGCGCACCTGTCACCGGCAACACAGCGGGAGCAACGGAATGAACGCGATCACCCTGGTCCATTCCGGTCACGTTCCGGTCATGCTGCACGAGGTTCTCGAAGCGCTCTCCCCACGCGCTGGCGGACGCTATCTGGACGGCACGTTCGGTGGCGGCGGCTATGCCCGCGCTATCCTGAATGCAGCAGACTGCACGCTCGATGCCATCGACCGCGACCCGGCCGCCATTGAGCGCGGAAACGCCATGGCCATTCAGGCCAACGGGCGACTGCGAATGCATCAGGGTACGTTCGGCGAGATGGAAACCCTGGTTAGGGCAGAAGGTCCGTTCGACGGCATCGTGCTGGATCTGGGCGTCTCATCCTTCCAGATCGATCAGGCCGAGCGAGGTTTTTCGTTCCGCAATGACGGCCCGCTGGACATGCGGATGGGCTCGGATGGCCCCTCGGCGGCGGATCTGGTCAATACGTACAAGGAAGCCGAGCTCGCGGACATCCTTTACCGCTACGGCGAGGAAAAGCTTTCCCGCCGCATTGCACGCGCCATCGTGGCCGCCCGCACCGAGGCCCCGATCACGACGACCGGCCAACTCGCGCACATCATCCGCTGCTGTGTTCCCCGCGATCGCGCCAATATCGATCCAGCCACCCGCAGCTTTCAGGGGTTACGGATTGCCGTAAACGACGAGCTTGGCGAACTGGAGCGGGCTCTGGAAGCCGCACCGCGTCTTCTGGCTCCCGGCGGAATTTTCGTGGTCGTAACATTCCATTCTTTGGAAGATCGCCTGGCGAAACGTGCCATGGCCGTTCTTGCAGGCCGTACGGGGAATCCTTCCCGTTACGAACCGGCGCCACTCCGCCAGGAAGCACCAGCCTTTTCCCTTCTTTATTCCCGTCCCCTCTCCGCCACGGATGAGGAATCCCGGGAAAACCCCCGCGCCCGCAGTGCCCGCCTGCGCGCATTGGTTCGCAACCCCGCCCCCACGATGCCCGTCTCAGGAATGCCATCATGATCCGGCCCTTCACCGTCGCCTGCGCTGTCCTCGCCGCAGGATCTGGTCTGTTTCTCTATACCAAGAAGCATGAGACCACGGTTCTGGACCAGAAAATCACCAAGATCGTGCAGGAAACACAACGCGTGCGCGGCCAGACCGCCATGCTACGCACGGAATGGGCCCTGCTGAATCAGCCGGACCGCCTAAAAACCCTAGCGGCCCGCTTTGTTCCCGCCCTGCATCCAATGGAGCCGGACCAGTTCATCCGTATGGCCTCGCTCGAAGAACGCCTTCCTGCTCCGGGCTCGAAGGCGCAACCGGTCGATCCGCGAGAGGAACTGCATGAGGTCGTGAACCGCGCTGCCGAAGCCGCTCACCTGCCCCTGCCCACTCCGCAGTCTGTTGTCGTGCATGCTCCTGCCCCCACGCCGACTCCGCGTCCGGTGGCTGTAGCCATGGCGTCGCATCCCGCCGCGACACCGAAGCTGGCCGCCGTCCCTGTGCATATCTCCCATGCTCGAAGCGCGGATATGCAGATCGCGTCTGCTACGCAGCACACGGTTTCGGCGCCGCTACACGCTCATGCCGACAGCACACCCAGCGTCCGGCTGGTCAACTATCGTGAAAGCCATCCTGCTCCGCTCATGGTTGCAGCATGGCACCCCCAGACCGTGCATGTCAGCCACAACGCAACCTCGACCCGTCTGGCCGAAGAACGCCCCCGCATGCGTCACACACAACTTTCCGCTCTGGGCAATGCGAATGACGCATTGCCCGCGCCGGTGCCGTTGGCTAACTGAAAGCCTTCTCATCGTTAACCGCTCGTTCAGTATTTTCGGATAGCTTAGGGCGAGCCCTTCAACAGGACGCACCCCCGCACGATGCCCCAGGACGTGCCACCTTCTTCCGGTTCACAGCGCCCCGACCGTCCGGATGTGCCGTCAGGGCGTTTCCGGCAGGATCGCACGCCGCGGGGGTTCCGCAGGCTGAATCTTGACCAAATGCACGGACGTCTGCTCGGCGTCGGGATGGGGTTTCTCGCGATTTATGGCGCCGTGGCGCTCAAGGCAACCGTTGCCACCGTCCTGATGCCGATGGAGCCGGAAAAGCGTCAGATCGCACCTCAGGTTCCGGAAATCCCCAAGAGTGATCCGCGCGGGGAAATGTCGGGGGATTTCGTCCTGCCCACCGTCAAGCGCGCGACCATTACCGACCGAACGGGTCAGGCTTTGGCGCTCTCGTTGCCTGTCGCACAGGTCTATGCCAATCCGATGGAGCTGATTGATCCGGCTGATGCCGCCGACAAGCTCCGCAAGATCCTGCCGCAGCTCAACCGGGACGAAACGATCCGGCGCCTATCGCTGAAAAAGCAGTTCGTCTATCTGGCGCGAGACATTTCACCCGTTCAAGAAATTGCCATCAATAATCTGGGTATTCCGGGCATTTATTTCGAAGCAGGCGAACGCCGCCATTATCCGCTAGGCCGCACGGCCGCGCAGATCATGGGCAGCGTCGATATCGACGATCACGGTATTGCAGGCGTGGAACGGTATTTTGACAAGCGCCTGAACTCTGACCGCACACCTTTGCGCCTGTCGCTGGACGTGCGCGTGCAGACTGTGGCGCATGACGAACTTCAGGCCGCAAAGGACGAGTTCTCAGCTATTGGCGCGAGCGCCATCGTCATGGACGTCCGCACGGGCGAAATTCTGGCCATGGTTAGCCTGCCCGATTACGACGCCAATGATTTCGGTCACGCCCCTAATGATGCCCGCTTCAACCGCGCCGTCACCGGCATGTATGAACCCGGCTCGACGTTCAAACTTCAAACAGCAGCGATGGGCCTGCAACTCGGAATCATCCATCTGTGGGACCGCTTCTCGACCATACCCATCAAGGTCGGTCGCTTCACCATCCGCGACATGAAAACCGACCATTTCGCCCCATGGCTCTCCCTACCCGGTGTTCTGGCGTTCTCGTCCAATCCGGCAGCAGCGCATATAGCGCTTGATGTCGGCGCAACGCGTCAGCAGGACTGGCTACGGAACATGGGCTTTTTCAATCGTGTTCCGGTCGAACTGCCCGAAGCTGGTCGCCCGCTCGTTCCTGCATCACGCAACTGGGGCATTTCCACGGTCATGACGGTCGGGTTTGGTCACGGTGTTGCCGAACCGCCGTTGGCCATCGTGCGCGGCACGGCGGCAACCGTAAACGGCGGTATCCTGCTCAAGCCAACTCTCGTGGCACGCGATACCGAGGACGACAGCAAGCCAGCACCGGACGCCGATGCGGCCCAAGTCCGGCCTGTAGCGTATCGGCCGGGTGCGGATAGCGACGAGATCGGTGCCGAAACGCCTGTCGGTACACGTGTCCTGTCAGAGCAGACCTCAGTGCTCCTACGTAAACTGCTGCGCCTCGACGTTACAATGGGCAGCGGCAAGTCCGCCGAAGTGCCGGGCTATTATGTCGGCGGCAAGACCGGCACGGCAGAAAAAATCGGCGCGCATGGCGGCTATCTGAAACACGTGAACGTCTCAGCCTTCACCAGCGTGTTCCCGATGAACAACCCGCATTACGCCGTCTATGTGATGCTCGACAGTCCGCAGGGCACGGCCGCGACGCATGGCTGGACAACGGCTGCCTGGAACGCCGCACCGACCGTCAAGAAAATCATCTCGCGTGTCGGCCCGATCCTGAACCAGTTCCCAGATCTGGCGAACAAGGGTGCGATCGACGCGTCTCTGGCCATTCCGATGAACCCACCCGTTCCCCCCGGATACCGCGCCCTTGGCCCCGGCAACGATCCGGGCGATCCGCGCAATCAGGCTCGCACCTCCAAGCTCCTGCCCTCCAGAATACAGCACTGAACCGTTTGATGCGCCTCTCCCAGCTCTTCGCCCTTTGTAACACGTCGCAATCCCTGGCAGACGACCCTGAAATTCTGACCGTAACCGCCGACAGCCGCCGAGCCGGGCCGGGGACGCTCTTCTTTGCCTTACGCGGCGCGAAACAGGACGGAAGCGCCTTCATCCCGCAGGCCGTCTCGAGGGGGGGCGCAGCAGTAATCGTGGATCAGGGAACCGCGCCCCCGAATAGCGCAGTTCCTGTGATCGTACGGCCCGATGCCAAGCATCTACTCGCCTGCATGGCGTCCGCGCTTGCCGGTCCGCCCCCCTCCTGTATCGCGGCGATCACGGGTACGAACGGTAAAAGTAGCACGGCCGATTTCCTTCGCCAGCTCTGGATACTTCAGGGCAATCGAGCGGCAAGCCTTGGGACTCTGGGTCTCATTTCCGATACGGATGTCTCTGCTCCCCCCAGCCTGACGACGCCGGACCCCGTATCTCTGTCTCAGACCCTGGCCGCGCTGGCCCGCAACGGCGTAGAGCATGTCGCCCTCGAGGCTTCCTCGCATGGACTAGAACAGCACCGACTGGATGGTGTAGCGTTGACAGCAGCTGGCTTCTCCAATCTGACGCGCGACCATCTCGATTATCATCTGACGCTGGAAGCCTATCGCGCGGCAAAATTGCGCCTATTTGACGAAGTGCTTCCCCTGGAGGGTATCGCGGCAGTCAATGCAGACATGGACGGCGAGACGTTTGCGGCTCTTCAGAACATTGCAGCCCACCGAAACCTGAAACTCCGCAGAGTCGGGCGTAATGGCACTGCACTACGGCTGATCGAAGCCCGTCCCACGCCGGCAGGTCAGATTTTGCGTCTCGCCCTATACGGCGAGGAACTGCCGGAAATTCCCCTTTCTCTACCAGGCCGCTTTCAAGCCGACAACGTGATGCTGGCGGCTGCCATGTGCTGGGAAGATGAAACCGACGCTCGGCAGGTTGTGGCCCTTTTGCCTCGCCTGACAGGCGTTCACGGACGGTGTGAGCGGGCTGCTGCATTGCCCAATGGGGCTGCCGCCTATGTCGATTATGCTCACACCCCCGATGCCCTCGAATGCGTTTTGTCCAGCCTACGTCCGCATACGGCAGGACGTCTGGTCGTGGTCTTCGGTGCGGGCGGCGACCGTGACCGCGGCAAACGCCCGCTCATGGGGGCAGTTGCCGCGCGGATGGCAGATCTGGCGATTGTGACGGACGATAACCCCCGCACGGAAGAGCCCGCCTCCATCCGCTCCGAAATCCTCACGGCCTGCCCGGATGCGCTTGAAATTGCGGATCGCCGCAGCGCCATCGCAGCAGGTTTAGAGGCTCTGATGCCCGGCGATATTCTTGTCGTGGCCGGCAAGGGACATGAGCAGGGTCAGATCGTCGGTACAGAAATCCTGCCCTTCGATGACCGTCTCGTTATTCGTGAACTGGCAGGTGCAGCATGAGCGTTCTGTGGAACAGTGCGGACCTTCAGGCCGCGACAGGCGGAACACTGAATGCCGATGTTCAGGTCACCGGCATCTCGATCGACACCCGAACACTAGCCCCGGGGGACCTGTTCATCGCCCTGCGTGGCGAGACGAGCGACGGCCATACCCATGTGCGGCAGGCTTTGGACAAGGGTGCGGCCTGCGCGCTCGTGCATGACACGGCGGGTCTGGACGATCCGCGCCTTCTGATCGTTCCTGACACCATGACTGCCCTGGTGGATCTGGGCCGTTATGCGCGCGCGCGTTTTCACGGAAAAGTCGTTGCCATCACCGGAAGTGTCGGCAAGACGACAACCAAGGACATGTTAAAAGTCGCGCTGGCCGCCATCGGCCCGACGCACGCCGCCGTCGCCTCCTACAACAATCACTGGGGCGTGCCTCTAACACTGGCCCGACTGCCGCAGGACGCCCGGTTCTGCATCAGCGAAATCGGCATGAACCACGTCGGAGAAATTGCCCCCCTCGCCACTCAGGTCCGACCCAATGTTGCGATCATCACCACGATCGGCACGGCACATCTCGGCCATATGGGCAGCATCGAGGCAATTGCCCGGGAAAAATCCGACCTGCTCGGCGCACTTACGGACAAGGGGATCGCTATTGTCCCTGACGATGCAGCCGGTCAGGAGCACTTCCAGGCAACACTTCCTGGAGGATGTACCCTGTGGCGTTCGGGCTGCTCCGAGACGGCAGAACTTCGAATTAAAAATCTACACTGCTCGGCAGAAGGCAGCCATTTTATGCTGCATCTGCCATCTGGAATCCAGAGCGTGACGCTGACGGCACCGGGAGAGCATCTCGCCCGCAATGCGGCCCTAGCCCTCGGCGCGGTTGTAGCTCTGGGTGAAGACATCGCCGTCCCGGCCAGCTCGCTGCAGAACTTCGTGCCAGGGGCCGGACGCGGACAGATACGCACGATCCTGAACGACGTGCGCCTTCTGGACGAAAGCTATAACGCCTCTACGCCTAGCGTCCGCGCTGCTCTGGCGACCCTCGCGCTGCTCCCAGCCCAGCGACACATTGCGGCCCTCGGAGACATCCGCGAACTCGGCATCTTCGCCGATGCCGAACACCGCTCTCTGGCAGACGCTGTTCAGGCCGCCAAAACCATAACCTTCTGCTGCGGCCCCCATATGCGCGCGCTTTATAACGCGCTTCCGTCCGAGCTTCAGGGAGGATACGCCGCCGATGCCGCCTCTTTGGCACCTCTCCTGCTCAAAGCCCTTCACCCTGGTGATCTCCTGCTCGTGAAAGGTAGCTTCGGCAGCCGGATGCGTGACGTGATCTCAGCCCTCGACAACGCTTCCAGCCCGGTTTCTGTCTGATGCTTTTCAATCTCATCGCCGCCCATGACACGTCCCATGGCGGGTTCTTCAACCTGTTCCATTACCTGACGTTCCGTTCGGGCTGCGCCTGCCTGACAGCGCTGGTCATCTCGTTGGAACTGGGCAATCCGTTCATCGCTCAGCTCAAGCGCATCCAGCGCGAAGGCCAGCCAATTCGCACTGTCGGCCCCGAGCGGCATATTCTGGAAAAGGCTGGCACGCCCACGATGGGCGGCATGCTGATCCTGATCGCGCTGTTCTCCGCCACACTGCTCTGGGCCGATCTGACAAATGGCTTCGTATGGGCAGTCATGCTGACGACGGCCGCCTTCGGGGCGGTCGGCTTTGCCGATGACTACCTGAAGCTCTCCAAACGCAACACGACCGGCGTCTCCAAGCGCACCCGGCTCGGCTGCGAGTTCCTGGCATCGCTGATCGCCGGCATCTGGCTCCAGTCCCTGACACCGCCAGAACTGCGCAACATGGTGGCCTTTCCGTTCATCAAGGATGTGCTTCTTCCGCTAGGTTACGCTTTTCCGATCTTTGCGATGATCACCATCACAGGCTTCGGTAACGCTGTGAACTTCACGGATGGTCTTGACGGTCTGGCCATCGTCCCGGTCGTAATCGCAGCACTGGTCTTCGCTTTGATTTCCTATCTGGTCGGCAACCACGTCTTCGCCGACTACCTACAGCTCCATCCGGTTCCAGGTACGGGTGAACTCGCAGTCTTCTGCGCAGCATTGATCGGCGCAGGCCTCGGATTTCTGTGGTTCAACGCCCCACCGGCCGCCGTCTTCATGGGCGATACTGGCTCCCTCTCGCTCGGCGGCGCTCTCGGAGCCGTGGCGGTCGCCACTAAACATGAACTCGTGCTATGCATCGTGGGGGGGGTTTTCGTAGCTGAAACCCTATCGGTTGTTATTCAGATTTTCTGGTTCAAACGGACCGGACGGCGCGTGTTCCTGATGGCGCCGTTGCACCACCACTTCGAGAAAAAAGGCTGGCAGGAACCAAAAATCGTGATCCGGTTCTGGATCGTCTCCATCGTGCTGGGCCTGTGCGGCCTGGCGACGCTGAAACTGCGATGAGCGGCTTTCCGCCCAACCTCCTCGCAGGCGAGCGCTATGCAGTCTGCGGCCTGGGTCGCAATGGCGCAGCCGTTGTGCAGGCGCTACTCGGGATGGGCGCACAGGTACAGGCCTGGGATGATCACAATGCCGATCTTCCCGCGCAGCCGAACCTGACAGTCGCCCCCCTGACCGACCTGTCCGGCATGACGGCCCTCATCCTGTCCCCAGGCATTCCCCATCTGCTGCCCAAAGCCCATCCCGTCGCAGACCTTGCCCGGGAACAAGGGGTTCAGATTTTGTCCGATGCCGAGATCCTGTATCGAGCCGCTCGCAAATCCGGCTCGCAAGCCGCGTTTGTCGCCGTCACGGGAACAAACGGAAAATCGACGACGACGGCTCTAATCGCCCATCTTTTCACAACGGCCGGACGCCCCTGTGCGGCAGGTGGTAACCTCGGCACGGCATCACTGGCATTGCCGCTTCTGCCCGATAATGGCGTCTACGTCATCGAAATGTCTTCCTACATGCTCGAACGGCTGGATCACTTCCACGCAAACGCTGCCTGTCTGCTGAACCTGACCCCCGACCATCTGGACCGTCACGGCGACATGGCAGGCTATGCCGCTGCCAAGGCCCATATCTTCGACAATATGAGCACGGACGATCTGGCCGTGATCGGCATAGATGATGAGTGGTGCCGCGCTATTGCCTCACAAGTCGCATCGCGCGGCGTACAGGTCATTGAACTGGACGCAGATGCCCTTCCTTCTTACGACGGACCTGCCCTTCCTGGACGGCACAATGCCCAAAATGTCGGCGCGGCCCTAGCCATTGCACGCCATCTCGGCCTCGACGATACGACAATCCGGACGGGTCTAAAATCCTTCCCCGGCCTGGAGCATCGCCTACAGAAAGTCGCGGAATGCGACGGCGTCTCTTTCATCAATGATAGCAAGGCCACGAATGCCGAGGCCGTATCCAAGGCTCTCGCCGCCTATGATAAAGTCATGTGGATTGCAGGCGGCGTAGCAAAGGCCGGTGGTATTGAAAGTCTCGCGCCCTTTTTCGATCACATCGCACAGGCCTTTCTGATTGGACAGGACGCGGATGTTCTCGGCACCACGCTGAAAAGGCATGGCATGCCCTTCCAGCAGTGCGGAACACTGGAAAAGGCTGTTTCAGCCGCCTTCCAAGCCGCTCTTGACGCAGATATTCCCGTCGTCCTGCTGTCACCCGCCTGTGCAAGTTTTGATCAATTTCGCAGTTTCGAGGATCGAGGTTCACACTTCCTTAAAATTTGCGATAATATTGTGAAATCAGGTCATTCGGGCACCAACCCCACGCAGAAACAGGAGGATTGACGCCATGTCGGGACTGTCCCGTGTCGATACTTCTGCAGTTGCCCGCTGGTGGCGTAACCTGGACCGTGTGACTCTGGCCTGTGTCGGCCTGCTGATCGGCCTGGGCTATGTGCTGATGCTGGCAGCCAGTCCTGCGGTGGCCTCACGTATCGGCGCCTCGCGCAACATGTTCATTCTCAAGCAGGTGATCTTTTTGGCACTCGCTGGAGCGATCGTGCTTGGAACGTCCTACCTGTCCCGACAAACCATCAAGAAACTCGCGATTATCGGCGGCATCATAGCGCTCGGCGCCACGGCCATGACGCTGGTGCACGGCATGGAAATCAAGGGCGCGCGCCGCTGGATTGCGCTGCCAATGATGTCGGTCCAGCCCTCGGAATTCCTCAAGCCCTGTTTTGCGGTCGTGACCGGTTGGCTACTCTCGGCGCGCCGTTCCGTCGTGATGTGGGGTAATATCGCCTTCCCTGGCATGCTAATTGCCTTCCTGTGCTTCGGGATTATTCTGCTCCTGCTAAAATCCCAGCCCGACATCGGAATGCTGTCCGTCATCACGATGGTCTTCATGACCCAACTTTTCGTGGATGGTCTCAAGCTCTACTGGGTCGGCCTCTGCGTCGCCGGTATGGCGGGAGCCTTTGCAGTCGCCTATATCGTTTTTCCACACGTGCAGTCCCGAGTGCAGCGCTTCCTGCATCCTGATGTCGGTGACCACTACCAAATCGATACCGCGCTGCGGGCGTTCGGAAATGGTGGCCTGCTGGGTCGCGGACCCGGCGAAGGCCGCGTGAAGGATCTGCTGCCCGATGCCCATGCCGATTTCGTCTTTGCGGTCGCTGGAGAGGAATACGGCCTGATCCTGTGCATCGGCATCATCCTGCTGTTCGGAATTATCGTTCTGCGCACACTGCTCAAGCTGATGCATGAGGATGATCCGTTCGTCATCGTGTCCGCCGCCGGACTGGTGACGGGATTTGGACTTCAGGCCTTCGTCAACATGGGTTCGACATTGCATCTGATCCCGACAAAGGGCATGACCCTGCCCTTCATTTCCTATGGCGGCAGTTCGGCAATGTCGGTAGCCCTGACCATGGGTATGGTTCTGGCCCTAACACGTCATCATGTCGGTCAGAGCCGGATTGGTCAGAGAACCTCTACGCCCTATGGCCAGGGACCACTGTTTGAGAGGAATACGCCGTGAGCCGCCCCATCGTTATCGCCGCCGGTGGCACGGGCGGACATTTCTTCCCGGCCGAAGCCGTTGCAACCGTACTTGCGGAACGGGGTCACGACCTTGTCCTAATGACGGATGCCCGGCATGGACGCCGCGAGATTGGCCTGTTCAAAGACCGTCCGCAATATGTGCTGGACGGCGCGGGTGTTGCTGGCAAGGGGCTCGGTGGGAAACTCCGTGGCGTATTGGCCCTACTGCGCGGCATGATAGAAGCCCGCCGTATCCTCGCTTCGCTTGATGCCGCGGCGGTTGTTGGTTTCGGCGGCTATCCGTCCATCCCGCCTCTGACTGCGTCACGCCTTCTGTCTTCCGCAAAGCGCCCGCAGATGGTCATCCATGAAGGCAACGCCGTGCTCGGGCAGGCTAACGCCTTCCTGTCTCGCTTTTCTCCCCTGATCGCTACATCCTACGTGAAAGTCGCCGGTCTTCCTGAAAATGCCCGGACAACCCTGACCGGCATGCCCGTCCGTGAAGGCATCGAGGCGCTTTTCGGTCATGTCTATGCTCAGCCCGAAGACAGGATTAACCTTCTGGTCTGGGGTGGCTCTCTGGGCGCACGCGTGTTCTCTGATATCGTGCCACAGGCGCTGGCCGCCCTTCCCGAAGAATTCCGCAAACGCCTGAAAGTCACACAGCAGATCAAAGCCGATGATCTGGAGCCTGTCCGCGCTATCTACGAAAATGCGGGGATCGAGGTTGAAGCAGCCCCCTTCTTCACGGATGTTCCGGCCTGCCTAAAAAACGCCCATCTCGTGATCGGTCGCGCAGGAGGCTCTTCGGTTGCGGAACTGGCCATGGCCAGTCTGCCATCAATTCTGGTGCCGTTGCCCATTGCAGCCTCCGATGAACAGGGCGCGAATGGTCAGGCACTCGTCGATGCCGGTGCGGCCTGGATGATCCGACAGCCCGATTTCAGGCCCGCAGCCCTGACGGCTCTGCTGACAGACCTGTTTTCCCGTCCTGAAAAGCTCGAAAATGCAGCAAAAGCCGCTCATCTGTGTGCGCGCCCTCATGCTGCCGCAAAAGTCGCTGATCTGATTGAATCCGCCCTGCGGTCCTGATTCCTATTTTTTGTTCCTGCCCAAGAGTACCTGCCCCATGCGCGCCTTGCCCCTGAACATCGGAACCATTCACTTCGTCGGTATCGGCGGCATCGGCATGTCTGGCATCGCCGAAGTCCTGCACATGCTTGGCTACAAGGTGCAGGGTTCGGATATCGCTGAAGGTGCCAATGTGCAGCGCCTGCGCCAGTCCGGCATTATCGTTCATATCGGCCACGACGCCGCCAATTTGGGCGATGCACAGGTTGTCGTGACCTCCACGGCCGTAAAAAAAGACAACCCGGAAGTCGTGGCCGCCCGCGCCAAGCTCATTCCGGTCGTGCGGCGGGCGGAGATGCTGGCCGAACTGATGCGCCTACGCTGGTCTGTCGCCATTGGCGGCACACACGGCAAGACGACCACGACCAGCCTCGTGGCCTGCGTTCTGGAACATGCGCGTCTGGACCCGACCGTCATCAATGGCGGCATTATCGAAGCTTACGGCACCAACACGCGCATGGGCTCAGGCGACTGGATGGTCGTGGAAGCCGATGAGAGCGATGGCTCCTTCCTGCGCCTGCCAGCGGTCATTGCTGTGGTGACGAACATGGATCCGGAGCATCTGGATCACTGGGGCACGGAAGAGGCCATGCAGGCCGGCTACGACCAGTTCGTCTCGAACATCCCGTTCTACGGCTTCGCGGTCCTGTGCGTGGATCACCCACAAGTGCAGCAGATGATCCCCCGCCTGTCCGATCATCGCGTCATAACCTACGGCTTCAGCCCACAGGCCGATATCCGCGCCGAAAAGGTCGTGATGGACAAGCGCGGTGCGACATTCGAGGTCGTGGTTACCAATCGCCAGCGCAACCGCTCGCGCCGTGCCGGGCCGTTCCGCCTGCCGATGCTCGGACACCACAACGTCCTGAATTCACTCGCAGCCATCGCCGTCGCGCTTGAAATGGAAATCAGTGATTCCGTGATCGCGTCCGCGCTGACGACCTTCAAGGGTGTCAAGCGTCGCTTTACCCGCACAGGTGAATATAACGGTATTTCCATCATCGACGATTATGGCCATCACCCCGTTGAAATCGCCGCCGTGCTCAAGGCCGCCCGTCAGGCCGGTGCGCGCAACGTCATCGCCGTCATGCAGCCACACCGCTATTCACGCCTGAAGGTCCTGTTCAACGAATTCTGCACCTGCATGAACGATGCAGACACGGTCATCGTGGCCGACGTCTATGCCGCGGGCGAGACGCCGATAGAGGGTGCGGGCCGCGATGCGCTCGTTGAAGGTCTGCGCGACCGCGGCCACCGCTCCGCTGTACCGCTCTCCGATCCGGCCCATCTGGCGGAAATGATCAACGCTATCGCCAAACCAGGCGATTACGTCGTCTGTCTCGGCGCCGGCACCATCACCCAGTGGGCGCAGGCACTCCCTGCCCAGCTCGAAGCCCTAAACAGCCAGACCGCAACTGAAGGCGCGGCATGACAGGCAGCAACGATTTTCTCGTCACGGGCCTGCGCGGCAGACTGACCCCGAACGCACCGCTCGGTCCCCGCGCATGGTTCCGCGTAGGCGGCCCGGCGGACTGGCTGTTTGTTCCAGAAGACCAGGACGACTTGACCCTTTTCCTGCGCGAAAAACCGGCCACCATGCCGGTTACGGTTCTGGGTGCGTGCTCGAACGTCATCATCCGCGATGGCGGCATTACCGGCACGGTCATCCGTCTGGCCCGCGGCTTTGCGGACATCTCCGTTCAGGACAACAGCCTGATCGTGGGTGCGGCCGCGCTCGACATCACCGTGGCCGAACATGCTGCCTCTGCCGGTTTGGCAGGGCTGGAGTTCCTGGCAGGCATTCCGGGATCGATCGGCGGCGCCGTTCGCATGAACGCTGGTGCTTACGGATCGGATATCAACGCCATTCTCGAATGGGCGGAGATCCTGACGGCTGAAGGCGAATTCCGGCGCCTGTCCCATGACGACCTCGGCTTTGCCTATCGTCATTCAGAGCTTCCCGAAGGCAGCGTAGTCATCCGCGCCAGCCTGCGCGGCACACCTGACAACGCAGACGCCATCCGCAGCCGTATCGCGGATATTCGGGCCTCGCGCGAGGCCTCGCAGCCCGTGCGGGCACGAACTGGAGGCTCCACCTTCCGTAACCCCGAAGGCCACAAGGCCTGGCAACTCATTGACGAAGCCGGATGCCGTGGTCTTCAAATCGGAGATGCGCAGGTCAGCGAAAAACACTGCAATTTCCTGCTCAATCTGGGACAGGCCAGCAGCGTGGATCTGGAAGCGCTAGGCGAAACCGTGCGCGAAAAAGTGCTGGCACAGAGCGGCGTGGACCTGCATTGGGAAATCAAACGTATCGGGCGCAAATCCGAAGGAGAACAGACGGTATGAAGGTCGCAGTCCTGTTGGGGGGAACATCCAGTGAGCGGCCTGTCAGTCTCATCAGCGGCAAGGCCGCGATCGAGGCTCTACGCGAAAAGGGACATGACGTCACCCCGATCGATGTCGGACCGGATATCGCAACGACCATCGCCAGCCTGAAAGCCGCCGCACCGGACGTCGTTTTCAACGCCCTGCACGGCCCCCGTGGCGAAGACGGTGCCATTCAGGGCGTTCTGGAATGGCTCGGTCTACCTTATACTCATTCCGGCATACGAGCTTCAGCGGTGGCAATGGACAAGGGCGCAACCCGTATCCTGCTTGCTGCCGCTGGTCTACCCGTCGCACAGGGGCGTGTCGTGACGGTTGAAGACCTAGCGGAAGCCGATCCTCTCCCCGCACCTTACGTCATTAAGCCGGTCGCCGAAGGCTCCTCCGTCGGTGTCGAAATCGTGCGGACGGGAGACAACCGTCGCACCGAAATCGCGCGGACCTGGCGCTTCGGAAAAGAGGCACTGGTCGAGAGCTTCATTCCCGGCCGCGAGCTGACCGCAGGCGTCATGGGAGACCGGGCTCTGGCCGTCACGGACATCCTGCCCAGCGAAACAGCTGCATTTTATGATTTCGAGGCCAAATACAAGGCTGGCGGCTCGCGTCACGTGGTCCCTGCGAAACTTCCACAGGCGGTAACAGACCGGGCCCTTGATTACGCTCTGCGCGCTCACCAGACACTGGGCTGCCAGGGAGCCAGCCGCACGGATTTTCGTTATGACGAGGACACCGACACGCTGGTCATCCTTGAGGTCAACACACAGCCTGGCATGACACCAACATCCCTGTTGCCAGAACAAGCCGCCTATTGCGGGATTTCCTATCCGGAACTGTGTGACTGGATGGTCCGGGAGGCACTGGCGCGCTAATGCGGGAGGATCCGTCCTTTCAGAGAGACGATTTTGTCCGGGAGCGTTTTTCCGGGGTCCTGCCGCCTCAGGAAGGCCGTCCGTCACGGGCAAAGCTATTCTGGCGCCGGCAGCGGCGGCTCGTCCGGCCTGCGATCGTATTTCTGGTTGTGATGGGAATTGCCGGGGCGGGCATTCGCCTTCTGTATGACGCAGCCTCCGAAGAGCGCTTCGCCCCGCTTAGGGCTCGGCTGGTCGAAATGGAGCCGCTGCCCATCCGCCATATCGTCATCAACGGTCGCGGCATGACCAGCGAAGCCTCGATCCAGGAAGCGCTGGGCACATCCGTCGGTCGTCCCATTTTCGGATTTTCCGTTGAGGCCGCGCGGCAACGGCTGGATGAGTTGCCCTTCATAGACCACGCAACGGTCGAACGGCACATGCCGGATACCATCATCATCACACTGGTGGAGCGCACGCCGATCGCCGTCTGGCAAGACCGTGGACATTTCATGCTCATCAACCGGGCAGGAGAAGAAGTCTCCGATCAGGGCCTGACAGGAAAAAATGCACAGGCTTTTCTGCAACTACCCCTCGTAGTGGGTGAAGGTGCGAATACGGCGGCCGCAAGCGTGATTGATGCTCTGAACAAGGAACCTCTGGTCAAAAGCCAGGTCACGGCCCTGATCCGCGTGGGCAACCGGCGCTGGAATGCCACGCTCAAGGACGGCACGACCGTAATGCTGCCTGAGGGCGAGGAAGCCACGGCGTTCACCCGTCTTGCCCACTATCAGCAGAGCATGCGCCTACTGGAGAGGCCGGTCCAGTCGATCGACCTGCGTCTTCCGGACCGGATGGTTGTCCACCAGCCGCCTCAGGCGGCTCCACCTCCGGATGACACAAAGCCTGACCCATCCTCACCGACACCACCAGCAGACAGCACGAAGCAGCCATGAACGACCACAACTCCATGTCAGATCTTCCGGCATTCCGGCGCCGGGGCGGTCTGAGGGGCCGGTCCCTCATTCCCGTCGGCGGCGAACGTGACGTCAGCGTCAACCGCGTCCCGCGTGACATCCTTCTACTTCCTCCCGAGGACACCCAGCGAAACGTCAGCTGGCGTCCGGGCATCTTCGGCGCGCTGGACATCGGCACGACGAAAATGACCTGCCTGATCGGCAAGGGCGAGCCGGATGGCTCCATTCAGGTTCTGGGTCATGGATGGCGCCGTTCCCACGGCATCCGTTCAGGTTCCATCGTTGATATACGCGAGGCCGAAGCCGCGATCCGGGCCACGGTCGGACAGGCCGAGGAAGCTGCAGAGCGGCGCATGGACTCACTCGTCGTCAACCTGTCCTGCGGCCGCCCGCTGAGCCGTCTGGTTGACGCACAGATTCCCATCGGCGGCCGCGAAGTCACTGCCGGTGACGTGCAGCGCCTGATAGCTGAAGGACAGGCCCGTGCCTGGATGGAAGGCCGCGAAGTCATCCATACGCTTCCCATCGGATATGTTGTGGATTCTATCCCCGGAATCGCGGACCCGATCGGGCATCAGTGTGAAGAACTGGCCACCCGGATGCATGTCGTAGACATGAATTCCAGCGCCTTGCGCACTCTGGATGCCGTTCTGCAACACGCCGAACTGAAGCTGGACGGGTTGGTCGCGAGCCCCTTTGCCTCTGGCGTTTCAGTCCTGGCCGCCGAAGAGCGCGAACTGGGCGTGACCGTCGTGGAGATGGGGGGCGGCACCACGTCTCTGGCCGTTTTCTGTGAAGGCAAACTGCTCCACACAGCCCAGATCCGCGTCGGCGGCCTGCATGTCACGCGAGACATTGCCGGTGTGCTCTCGACGTCTCTGGAAACAGCTGAACGCCTCAAGACGATGTATGGTGCCGCCCAGATGGGTTCGGACGACCAGCGCGAAATCCTGTCGGTGCCACTGATCGGTGAAAACAGCGACCGCCTGGTCCGCCTTCAGCGCTCCAAAGTCATTTCCGTTATCCAACCCCGGATTGAGGAGACGCTCGAACTCGTGCGGCAATCGCTCGATAATGCGGGACTGGGTCGACTAGCCAATGGTCGGGTCGTGCTGACAGGTGGCGCATCGCTTCTTGAGGGAATCGTGCCCGTCGCAACGCGTATTCTGGGCCGACCTGTCCGAATGGGAAAACCCCAGAACATTTACGGCCTGCCCGAGACAGCCGCGGCTTCGGCAGGATTTTCAACCGCTGCGGGGCTTCTGGCCTGGGCAGCGGGTGCGGATCGGGATTTCGGAGATATTTCCGTTCCGGAACCCAAACCTCGCGGACTTGTTAAACGTCTCGTAGGCTTCATACGCAACAATGTGTAGTCTACTACAGATCACAACGCCCACACCTGTCGCTTTCATGAAGTTCCGGACCAGATCATGACGCTGAACCTTACTCCTACTCCCAATTCCCACGTTGAGCTGGCGCCACGGATTACCGTGATCGGTGTCGGCGGCGGCGGCACGAATGCCGTCGACAACATGATCGCGTCTGAACTCAAGGGCGTGGAATTTGTCGTTGCCAACACTGACGCCCAGCAGCTCGCTCACTCCAAGGCCGAACGACGCGTCCAGCTTGGCCCGCATCTGACGCGCGGTCTGGGTGCAGGCGCAAAACCGGAAATCGGTCGCGAAGCTGCTGAAGAAGCGGCTCAGGAAATCGACCGTCAGCTCGAAGGAGCGAATCTGGTCTTCATCACGGCTGGCATGGGCGGCGGCACGGGTACGGGTGCAGCTCCGGTTATCGCGCGCATGGCGCGTGAGCGCGGCGTCCTGACGGTTGGCGTTGTTTCCAAGCCCTTTAATTTTGAAGGCCGCCGTCGCACGACTGCTGCAGAAAACGGTATTGCCGAGCTGCAGAAGCACGTCGATACGCTAATCGTGATCCCGAACCAGAACCTGTTCAATTCGGCAACACAGAACACGACGTTCCGCGAAGCCTTCCGTATGGCGGACAATGTCCTGAACATGGGCGTTCGGGGCATTACGGACCTCATGGTCTCCCCAGGCCTCATCAATCTCGATTTCGCGGACGTCAAAGCCGTGATGGAAGAGATGGGAAAAGCCATGATGGGGACAGGCGAAGCCTCGAGCGAAGAAGATGCGGAAGATCGTGCCGTGCTCGCAGCCGAGCGCGCGATTTCCAACCCGCTGCTGGAAGACGCTTCCATGGCAGGTGCACGTGGTCTGCTCATCAACATCACCGGCGGCGAAGACCTGACGCTGTACGAAGTCAACGCTGCTGCGGACCGCATCCGCGAGGAAGTGGCCGATGATGCCAACATCATCTTCGGCGCACTGATCGACGAAAAGCTGAACGGTCGTGTCCGCGTGTCCGTCGTTGCAACCGGCATCGACACACAGCCGCGTCAGAACCCTTCAGCTCCGAGCGCAGAAACCATTCAGACCGCTGCGCCGCAGGTGAACGCCGGAGCGACGGCTCCGCGCGAAAGCACCGGACCCCGTACGGCAGCCTCCTCGTTCCAGCCTGGTTCGACCTATGCAGGTGGCCCCCCGCGCCCGAATTTCGCGATTGATTCCCAGTCGCCGGCTCAGAACACAGCCCCGCCACCTCAGCAGGAAGCTCCGGCGACCCAGCCCACAGCCCCTGAAACCCAGCCTCCTCGTCAGGAGAACAGCCATCAGCCTTCTCCCCGGGCCGGCCTGTTCTCCGATCCGTCCCGCCATGCCCCGCCGCCGCAGCCCGAAGCGCCACGGAGCCTGTTCGGCATGGTCACAGGCGCCTTCCGCAGCCGTCCGCCCCAACCGCAGCAGACACAGCAGACCACCCAGCGGACTGAGCCCAGCACCCGCGACGGATATGCCCAGCAGGCACCCCATCAACAGGAACATCCCCCCAGCAACACCGACGATTCCAACCTGGATATTCCGACCTACCTGCGCCGCTGATCTCCTTTCCCCCTCATGCGCACCATGAGGGGGAAATATCCCGCAACAATCGTTGACTGGAACTGACGCCCTGTATCTGTTTTCTAGTCCCCGGAATCAAATTTTTCGGAGGCTTTATGCAGGTTACGCCAACACATGGCGGCAGCGCAGCGAAAGGCGTTGAGGTAGGACAGAAGGAAGCAGTCTCTGCCCTTGATGTAACGCCTTCCCGCTCCGAGCGCGGCAGATCGAAAAACCTGCAGACAACCCTTGCCAACCCCATTCACTGTCAGGGCATCGCCCTGCACAGTGGCGTAACCGTCGATCTACTTCTCTTCCCCGCCCCAGCGGATACCGGCATCAGGTTCCAGCGTTCGGACATTGAGGGCTCCCCCTCTTTTCCCGCGCTCTACGACCATATCCTTGATACCCGCCTTTCAACCGTTGTCGGGTGCCCCACGGATCCGTCCTTGCGTGTTGCCACAATCGAGCATCTCATGGCGGCCCTCAACGCCTGCGAAATCGACAATATCCTTGTAGTGGTCAGTGGCCCCGAACTGCCCGTTCTCGATGGCGCTTCGGATGCCTTTGCCTTCCTGATCCGCTGCGCAGGCCGTAAAACGCTAGACACGCCCCGGCAGGTCATCGAGATTCTACGCAACGTCCGGGTCGAAGACGAGAACGGCGCCTTCGCCGAACTACGCCCCGCCCAGCGGGGACTTTCCCTTGCCATTTCACTGAGCTTCCCGGCTCAGGCCATCGGAAACCAGCGTTACGCCATCCAGCTTGATGAACGTCGCTTCATGGAAGAACTTGCGTTCTGCCGCACCTTCGTCAACCGTAAGGACATTGAGTATCTGCAAAGTATCGGACTAGCGCGCGGTGGCTCTCTGGACACGGCTGTCGTCGTAGACGGAGAAAATATCCTCAATCCCGCAGGCCTAAAAATCGAGCGCGAGTTCGCTCGCCACAAACTACTTGATGCGATTGGCGATCTTTATTGCGCCGGCTACCGGATGCAGGCCGGATTTATTGGTCACAAATCCGGTCACACACTCAATAACAAGCTTCTGCGTGCGGTTTTTTCCGATGCATCCAACTGGCGTTTCGTCCCCACGAGCTCGTCGCGAGCCGTTACCAAAGCTCTGCGCGCGCGCGTTGCTGCCTGAGACACATGGCAGGTCTTTCGTCAGAGCATTCCCGTGATATAAGACGAAATTCCACGGGAAGAGCAGGTATGACAAGCAGCACTCAGCGTCATTTTGAAGCATCGGTCACTCATAGTGGTTTCATGCTGAGGGCTGCGGCTGTCAGCGGGTTTCTACTGCTTTCCGGCTGTTCGCTGTTCTCGCACCAGCATGAAAAGCCCGCGATTCCCAAAACGGCCGATGCCGAAACCCTGTATAATTACGGGATCGATGCCCTGCACACAGGGCATTACGAGCTGGCTGGCGGCGAATTCGAACTGCTGCAGCAGACCTACCCCTATTCCGGTTTCACAGGTAACGCCGAGCTAATGGAAGGGTATGCCTACTACCTTCAGGGTGAATACGCGCTTTCGGTCCAGCAGCTTGAACGTTACCTCCAGCTGCACCCGACCAGCCCGGACGCGGCTTACGCCTTCTATCTGCGTGCGCTTTGCTATTACGAGCAGATCGCAAACGTCGAACGTGACCAGCAGGGCACCGTTGAAGCCCTCGATGCGCTGGAAGAAGTCATCACCCGCTTCCCGCAGACCTCCTACGCCCGCGACGCCCAGTTGAAG
This sequence comes from Gluconobacter sphaericus, assembly GCF_016757795.1. Taxonomy (GTDB): domain Bacteria; phylum Pseudomonadota; class Alphaproteobacteria; order Acetobacterales; family Acetobacteraceae; genus Gluconobacter; species Gluconobacter sphaericus. The sequence continues at coordinate 224,717 of NZ_CP068419.1, forward strand.
ATCGATCTATGCCGCGACCATCTGGCTGGCAAGGAAATGCTAGTCGGCCGCTGGTACCAGCAGCAGCGCAACTATGAAGCCGCCATGACCCGCTACCAGCGCGTCGTGCAGGACTACCAGACGACCAACCATGTTGCCGAAGCGCTCGAGCGTCTCGTGGAGGTCTATCTGGCCCTCGGCCTGAAAGACCAAGCGCATCAGACCGCCGCCGTTCTGGGCTATAACTATCCCGACAGCCAGTGGTATCGTTATGCCTATAATGATCTTCGGGAAACCCACCTGCTCAAGAGCGATCTTAAAAAACCGCTCATCCATCCCGGACAGCAGAGCCATCGTGGTTTCTTCTCCCGCATGTGGCACAGCGTCTTCTGACATCGTCCCTTTGAAACGGGACGACATGTTCCCAACACTGCTGTCATGCTGACACATCTCTCAATCCGTGATGTCGTTCTGATCGAAAAGCTCGATCTTGGTCTCGCCCCCGGTCTGACGGTCCTGACCGGCGAGACCGGAGCGGGCAAGTCTATCCTGCTCGACAGTTTGGGACTGGCCCTTGGCGAGCGTGCCAGCGGTGGTCTCGTCCGCTCGGGAGCGTCTCAGGCCAGCGTGTCGGCCATTTTTGAAATCACCAGCGACCATCCCGTCTTTGCCCTGCTCGACGAACACGGCATCGTGCGCGAAGACCCGACGGACCCGGTGGTCTTGCGCCGTATCGTTACGCCGGATGCCCGCTCCCGTGCCTATATCTGCGATCAGCCGGTTGGCGTCGGCCTCTTGCGCCGTGTGGGCGCCCATCTCGTAGAAATCCAGGGCCAGCACGAACAGATGGGCCTGGCCGACCAAAGTACCCATCTCGATCTGCTGGACGCTTTCGGGATTGCTCTCTCCCTGCGGGAAAAAACAGCCCAGACCTTCCGGCAGTGGACCGCGGCCCGCAGCGCCCTGAAAGCGGCGCGTAACGACATGGAAGCCGCAGCCCGTGAAGAGGAATGGCTGCGGCAGACAGTCGATGATCTGGAGCGGCTAGCCCCTCAGGAAGGCGAAGAGGATGCTCTCGCGGCAACGCGCATCAGTCTTCAGCGCGATGAGCGTCGCGGCGAAGCCGTTGCCGCCGCACTCTCGGAACTAACCCCGCGTGATCGCCGCTCTTCCGCGCCCGCTGCCGCCCTGCGCTCGGCCAGCCGCGCCCTTGCGCGACTGCTACCTGCCCCCACGGAAACGGAAACGCTTTCCGACAGCCATCAGACACAGGCGCAGGACGCGCTCGACGCTCTCGGAAAAGCTGAAGAAGCCCTGGCCGAAGCTGAAATGCTGCTTAGCCGTCTGGCCGCCGACACCGAGGGCGATCCCCGTCTTCTGGAAGAGACGGAAGAGCGACTTTTTGCGCTCCGTGCCGAGGCCCGCAAACACAACGTCTCCGTCGCCGAGCTTCCCGGTTTTCTTGCTGAGTTAAAAAGACGGCTCGCGGCCCTCGATTCCGGCAATGCTGAACTGGCGCGTCTGGAAACGGCCCTGACCGAAGCGCGCCTCGATTATGAGGATGCAGCCCGCACGCTTTCTGCCGCCCGAAAAAAAGCCGCCGAGAAACTGGAAAAGGCCGTCAGTGCCGAACTTCGCCCGGTCAAACTGGAACGCGCCCGCTTCATCGTTTCACTCCTGCCGCTTGAGCCCGATCACTGGAACAGTCAGGGCATGGAACAGGCTTCCTTCCTGATCGCAGCCAACCCCGGACAGTCTCCCGGGCCTCTAGCCAAGGTAGCGTCCGGCGGTGAGCTGTCACGCCTCATGCTTGCGCTGAAAGTGGTTCTGGCAGAACGCTCCGATGTCGGAACACTAGTATTCGATGAGGTCGATTCCGGCGTTGGCGGTGCCACCGCCTCCTCGATCGGAGACCGGTTGCACAAGGTTGCACAAGACGTGCAGGTTCTGGTCGTCACCCACAGCCCGCAGGTCGCGGCGCGCGGCGACCATCACCTGCGCATAGCCAAGCGTGTCCGCAATGACCGGACCGAGACCCTGGCTGAACCCCTGCCCCATGACGCCCGGCGCGAGGAAATCGCTCGGATGCTTGCGGGCGACATCATTACAGACGCAGCCCGAGGGGCTGCCGACAGCCTTTTGGGACATCAGATTTCATGACAACCACCCCTCTTTCTGCCGCCGAGCGTCACGCTGCACTCGAAGCGGACCTCGCGCGGTGGGACGAGGCGTATCACAGACGCGACGAGCCGGAAGTTTCCGATGCCGTCTATGATGCTGCACGTCGTGAAATTCTGGAGCTGGAAGAAGCATATCCAGATCTCCGCTCCCAAGATGGAGCCAGCCAGCGCGTTGGCGTCGCACCCGATTCCGCTTTCGGCAAATATCGCCATCTTGTCCCCATGCTATCGCTCGACAATGTCTTCGATCCGGAAGGCTTCGATGGCTTTGTTTCACGTGCAGGCCGCTTTCTCGGCCTGGACGAGGACGGCCTTCAGTCGCTCCAGTTTGTGGCCGAGCCCAAGATTGACGGCCTCTCCATCAGCCTGACCTACGAGCACGGACGTTTCGTGCGCGGGACAACACGCGGCGACGGCATCGAAGGTGAAGACGTCACGGCCAACCTGCTGACCCTGAAAGATATTCCACGCGAACTGCCCGGCGAAGCACCTGAACGGATTGAAATCCGTGGCGAAGTCTTCCTTTCGAAAAGCAGCTTCCTGACCCTCAACGAACAGCAGGTCGCACGCGGAGCAAAGCCTTTCGCCAATCCTCGCAATGCCGCAGCCGGCTCCCTTCGCCAGCTGGATGCGGAAATCACTCGCAGCCGTCCGCTGTCTCTCTTCGCCTATGCGCAGGGGTACACGTCCTCACCGGTTGCAACGACACACTGGAACTATCTGGAAAAACTGCGGAGCTGGGGGTTCACGGTCAATCCGCTCTCCCAGATGATTGGCCATGCCCGCGATATTCCGGCTTATGTCGAGAAGCTGGCACGCGAACGCTCGGGGCTGGACTATGACATCGACGGCATCGTCTTCAAACTGGACGATCTGAGCCTTCAGGATCGTCTCGGCTTTGCCGGTCGCGCTCCCCGCTGGGCCATTGCATGGAAGTTTCCGGCAGAGCAGGCCATTACGCGCCTGCAGGAAATCGAGATCCAGGTCGGCCGCACAGGCGCCCTGACCCCGGTTGCCCATCTGGAACCCGTGAATGTCGGCGGCGTCATCGTCTCGCGCGCAACACTGCACAACGAAGACGAAATCGCCCGCAAGGACGTTCGCGTCGGGGATCTGGTCCGCCTGCAGCGCGCCGGAGACGTGATCCCGCAAATCCTCGGCCCTGTCCCCAGCAATGCCCCCCGTTCAGAGCCTTTCGTCTATCCCGACCACTGCCCCGTCTGCGGATCGCTCGCCGAGCGCGTGCATGGCGAGGCGGTCCGCCGCTGCACAGGCGGCCTGACCTGCGAAGCGCAGATCGTGGAGCGCCTGATCCACATGGTATCACGCAACGCGTTCGACATCGACGGACTGGGCGAACGCAGCATCCGTGAATTCTACGACGCGGGCTACATCCGCCGCCCCAGCGACATTTTCCGCCTGCGCCAGCACGAAGAGGTCCTACTCCAGCGTGACGGCTGGGGACGGCTGTCGGTAGACAACCTCTTCCGTGCCATTGATGACCGCCGCACCATTCCCCTGTCCCGGCTGATTTTCGGGCTTGGCATCCGGCGGATCGGGGAGCGCAACGCCCAGCTTCTGTCCCGGCATTACCAGACCTTCGAAAACTGGCGCACCGCTATGCTGGCTACACGGCCGGACTCCGAAGAACGCGCTTCCCTGGGCGCCATCATGGGCGTGGGCGATGCGATCGCCGATGAACTCTCCGCCTTTTTCTCCGAAAGCCACAATATCGAGACCCTCGATGACCTGGCCTCGGAGCTAACGGACATTATCCCCGAGGAAGCTCCGTCGGAAGGGCATCTCTCAGGAAAGGTCATTGTCTTCACCGGCACCCTGACCACAATGAGTCGCCCGGAAGCCAAAGCCATCGCCGAACGTCTGGGCGCACAGGTGACGGATAGCGTGTCGAAAAAGACCTCCCTGGTCGTGCTGGGCGAAAAGGCTGGTTCCAAGGCCAAGAAAGCAGCAGAACTGGGAATCGATACCATCGATGAAAGCGGCTGGCGCACGCTGGCGGGGCTGTAACAGAACTGCAAAACCGGAACCGTGAGAAAGTTGGTAATATCCCATTTTTTCAGGGTATAACGCCTTCCGCATGTCAGTCTCCCCTTCCTCCCAGCACCAGATCATTCTTCTCCTGCTGGGCCTTGTCGCCACGGTCGCACTGATTGGCGTCTCCGTGCTGATCTCGCTGTCCGAAATCTCCTTTGCCGCCGCACGCGACGTACGACTGCGTTCACGGGCGGAAGCGGGCGACCCAAGGGCCACTGCGTTCCTGAAGCTGCGCCGCAATAGCGGTCAGGTCATCACGGTCCTTCAGATCTGCCTCAATGCCGTGGGGGTTCTGGGCGGCATCATCAGCGAATCCATGCTGAGCGACCCCATTGCGGAAGGCTTTCGGGCTCTGGGCGCAGGCCCGTCACTCGCAAGCAAGCTCGGCTCCGCCTGCTCGTTCATCCTGATCACCGGCCTATTCGTCCTGTTCGCCGATCTGCTTCCCAAGCGAATCGCGATGAACGCACCAGACCGGATTGCGCTCAAGGTCGGCTGGTTCCCCGCCGTCGCCCTCAAGGTTCTCTATCCGGCGGTTCTGGTCTTCTCGAAAATTTCCGACTGGCTGCTCAAGCTCCTCAAGATCCCGGCCGCGGCCACCGTAGAGCCCGTGACGCCTGAAGACCTGCGAGCCATTCTCGCGGCAGGAACAGCCTCTGGTGTCCTTTTGGAAGAAGAACACCAGATGATCCAGAACGTTCTGGGTCTTCAGGACCGCGCCGTGACGTCAGCAATGACTCCGCGCGATGAAATCGTATTCCTCGACGTTCAGGAAAGCCCGGAAAGCCAGCGCGACAAAGTCCGGGTGCGTCCCTACTCCCGCTATCCGCTCTGCGACGGCGGCCTGGACAAGGTCATCGGCTCCATCCGCGCCGAAGACGTACTGGTCGCTGTCGTGGACGAACCGCAGCCCAAAAGTACCGGTCTGGCCCCCATCGCCAGCCAGATTTTCAAAATGCGGCGTGATGTCCTGTCCCTGCCCGACACGCTGAACCTATGGGAAACCCTGGCCCAGTTCGAAGCCCACTCCGCCGGCTTTGCGCTAATCGTTAATGAATACGGTCTGGTTGTCGGCCTTATCACCTACAAGGACATCATGGGTGCGCTGATGGATGGTCTGGTCAGCCCGTTTGAAGAGCAGGCGATCGTCCGCCGTGACGATAAATCCTGGCTGATCGACGGCGCCGCTCCTATCGGCGACGTGATCCGCGAACTGGACATTCCAATGTTCGACGATGCCCAGAACTTCGACACGGTCGGCGGCTTCGTCATGAACCGTCTGCGTCGCATGGCACGCAAGGCAGACAGTGTGCAATCTTCAGGCTTCCGCTTCGAAGTCGTTGACGTAGAGGGCTTCAGAATCAATCAGTTGCTGGTCACGCGACTGAACTGACTTTCTGTCCGAGGTGGAGACTGCTTAGATCGTAGCATGACCGACCTAAGCCGCTCCGCTCTCATCCTTGTCGATATCCAGAATGACTTCCTGCCTGGCGGCGCTCTGGCCGTTCCGGACGGAGACAGTATTCTTGAAGCCGCCAATGCGCTTGCCCAACATCCGTTCAGGGCAGTTATCGCGACGCAGGACTGGCATCCTTTTCAGCATTGTTCCTTCAGCACGCAGGGCGGCCTCTGGCCCGTTCACTGTGTTGCCGGTACTCACGGCGCGGATTTCCCGCAAACGCTCCTGCCAGAGCCGGTAACGCATATCATCCGCAAAGGCGTACTACAGGAACGGGACAGCTATTCGGGGTTTCTCGATAATGACCGTACAACCTCGACGGGGCTGGACGGGTTATTGAAGGGGCTGGACATAGAGCACGTCGTGATCTGCGGCCTCGCACTTGATTACTGCGTGATGGCCACTGCGCTGGATGCCGTACAGTGCGGCTATCGCACAGAGGTGGTTCCACAAGCCTGCCGGGGTATCGCATCAGACCCCGGAGATACGCTGAAAAAACTTGAAAAACAGGGTGTTCTACTCAAAAGCCTGAACACTTTCTGAAGGTCAGAACAATGCGGATAACCAAACTGCTTCCTGTCATTCTCGCACTTGCGACACTCCGGACAGTCTCGGCGGCGACACCACCGACAACAGCTGAGCTGGCAGCCGAAAACGGGTTCAGGCAGGCTTATCAAGCCATGCTAACCCTTCCATCATGGGTGACGACAGCGCGAGCGACGTCCGTACCCGTCAGTACTTTCAACCTCGGGGGCAAACCCTACATTCTGGGCCATATGTGCCGTCCACATAACTGTGCTGCGGAACAACTGGAAATCGTATTCGCGAATGATCATTCAGCAGCTTGGGGCCTTCTGAGCCTCAAGGACGAGAGATCGCTTAAACAGAACTTTCTGGGCGCACCAGACGCAACCATGCAAAAGGTTCTTCTCAAAGCCTATCAGGATAATAATCCATCAGACTGAAATTAAAAGAAATCAGGCGCCAGTGTAGCTTGGGGAATGGCTGGCGCGCCCTACTGGATTCGAACCAGTGACCCACAGCTTAGAAGGCTGTTGCTCTATCCAGCTGAGCTAAGGGCGCATCAATGAAGCCATTAACTGGTCGGGGCGCCCGGACTCGAACCGGGGGCCTCTTGTACCCAAAACAAGCGCGCTACCAGGCTGCGCCACGCCCCGAACCGGCCGGAACCTAGGATGTCTGGCCGGTCGAGGCAAGGGGGTTTTTTTTATTCGCCTTCACTTCTCACGAGCGGAGGCACGAAAAGCGGCGCCGTATCCCACGGAAACAGGACCCAGGTATCCTGAGCCACTTCCGTCACGTAATGGTCAGTGAAGGGCTTACCCTCTGGCTTGGCATAGAGGCAGGCAAACACGGCCTTGGGCAGCAATTCACGCACGATACGGGCGGTGACACCCGAATCCACAAGGTCGTCCACGATCAGGAATCCTTCACCATCGCCAGCGGCAACAGGCGGCTTGACGACTTTCGGTTCGTGCTGCGTGCCTTCTTCGCCGGCATAGCTGATGACCGAGACGCTTTCGATCAAACGGCAGCCCATTTCGCGACCGAGAATGGCGGCGGGGATCAGGCCACCACGGGTAATGGCGACGATTCCACGGAAAGAACCATGCTCCTGCATAAGGGTTGCGGCCAGAAGGCGTGCGTCACGATGGAGCTGGTCCCAGGTGACGGTCGCATAATGAACGGTTTTTGGGGTCTGATTGGCTGTCATGGTCTTCCTCTGCCTTCCGTCTCGTAATTTTGCAATAAACTTGAGCGACGGAAATGCCTAAAGTGCCGCAATGATCGATCCAGCCCTGCGCTCTCTCCCTGGCCTTCCGTCCCTGATTGTCGGAAGAATTTTCTCACAGCTCTCAGCGACCACCATGACGATCGCCATCGGATGGCAGATCTATGCGCTGACGCATGATGTAGCCTCTCTGGGCTATTTGGGCCTGGCCCAGTTCCTGCCCATGATTCCGCTAACCTTTGTCGCTGGTCATGTCGCGGACCGCTTCAACCGGCGCAGCATCGTCCTGATCTGTCAGGTCGGCGAAATCCTGGCCACTGCGATGCTGGCCTTCGGCGCCGCGTTCCATCAGCTGACAACAGGCGCCATTTATACATTCGCGACGTTCTACGGTGTTCTGAGAAGTTTCGAGATGCCGTGCCAACAAGCTTTCCTGCCCGCAGTCGCCCCGCCTGCCCTTCTGCCCCGGGCTCAGGCCATGCTTTCGTCGCTGTTCATGACTTCCTCCATTGTCGGGCCAAGTCTGGGCGGCCTGCTCTACGGTATCGGACCGGTCGTCTGCTATGGACTCTCCACAGCCGGATTCGCAGTAGCTTTTGCCGGAACATTCTCGCTCAGACTGCTTCATACCGTTCCGGCCAAAGAGCCGATTACATTTGCTTCGGTCTTTGCTGGTCTATCCTTCCTCAATCGCCGCCGAGACCTTCTGGGAGCGATCACCCTCGACCTGTTTGCCGTGCTGCTAGGGGGCGCAACAGCAATGCTGCCAGTCTACGCGGACGGTATCCTACATGTCGGACCGATCGGTCTGGGGCTACTGCGTGCGGCTCCAGCTGTTGGGGCGCTTCTGATGTCCTGGGGCCTGTCACGCTATCCCCTGAAGGGTCGCACCGGCCCCATCATGTTCATGGCCGTCGTCATGTTCGGCATTGCGACAATCGTCTTTGGTGCATCTCACACGGTCTGGCTCTCAATCGTGGCCCTGATGATTCTCGGAGCTTCGGACGTCATCAGCGTGGTGATCCGCTCTTCGCTGATCCAGCTGGCTACACCGGATTCGATGCGCGGGCGAGTTTCGGCAGTGAATACACTGTTCATTGGCTCCAGCAATCAACTCGGAGAATTCGAGAGCGGCATGCTCGGAACCGCGATCGGAGCGGAAGCCGCCGTCATCGCCGGTGGTATTGGGACTATTCTGGTAGCGGCTGTCTGGGCTCGCTTCTTCCCGCGCCTGTGGGCACTCGATCGTCTGGAAGACATCTTTCCGGAGGAGCAGTAAACCCAGAAATGCAAAAAGCTCCCGAAAGGGAGCTTTGTTTGCAGCCGGAAGCTTTTCGAAGGAAAGGCTGGCTCCCGAAGTAGGACTCGAACCTACGACCCAGCGATTAACAGTCGCTTGCTCTACCAACTGAGCTATTCGGGACCGGCGAGGTGGTATGTAGCCAAATGGCCGAGGTCGGTAAAGCCCCTAAATGAATTTTTTTGTCGATTTTTTCGTTTCTCTTCAAAGACCTGAGAAAAACCGTCATTTTTCAGAGCTCTTCACGTCCCCGGGTCGCGAGTTGATCCACGCGCTCGTTGTTCTCATCGCCTGAATGACCCTTGACCCAGAGCCAATCGATTTCATGCGGCTTTGCAGCTTCCAGAATCCGCTGCCACAGATCCATATTGGCCACGGGATCGCCCGCCGCATTACGCCACTTCCGGCGCACCCAGCCGGTATGCCAGCGGGTGATGCCGTTGCGTAGATACTCGCTGTCCGTATGCAACGTCACGATGCAGGGACGTTTGAGCGCTTCGAGCGCCTCGGCAGCTGCTGTCAGTTCCATGCGGTTATTGGTGGTTTCCGGGTTCCCACCCAGGAGCTCCTTTTCCTGGCCGCGGCAGACCAGAAGCGCGCCCCATCCGCCGGGACCCGGATTGGGTTTGCATCCCCCATCCGTCCAGATTTCGACCTGGGGACGTTCTCCAGGCGCCTCAGACATGAGACGTATTTTGGAAATGACGCAGGCGTCGCAGATAGGCCAGCGGATCCTTGCGGGTCACCAGCGCATCTGCAGGAGTATTGATCCAGTCGTAAAGCCGTGTCAGCAGAAAGCGGATCGCAGCCCCCTGACACAATATCGGAAGCGCGGCTTTTTCTGCGTCATTCAAGGAACGAATGCTCTCGTAACCGTGCATGATGGCGGCAGCGAAAGACGGCTCGAACGTTTTTTCGTCCCGGAAGCACCAGGCATTCAGGCAGATAGCAAGATCATAGGCGAGAAAATCCGTGCACGCGAAATAAAAATCGATCAGCCCCGAGACCTGCCCGTTCTGGAAAAAAACATTGTCCGGAAACAGGTCCGCATGGATCTGTCCGCGCGGCAGATCGGCTGGTGCGGGCCATGCAGCCTCAACGCTGTGAAGCGCGGTACGAACTTCAACAGTCAGACCGGGTGACAGCACGTCCCCACTGTCACCACAGCTATCGAGCAGCGGCCCCCAGGCAACCGGAGACAAGGCATTCGGCCGGACAGCATCATACCCTTCTCCAGCAATGTGCAGCCGGGCCAGTGCCTTGCCGAGTTCGAAACACAGGTTCGCGTCAAGCTGCGTTGCGGAAACGCCGGGAAGAAATGTCGTGATGGCGGCGGGACGGTCTGCGAGGCAGCGTAGGGCAGCCCCACTCCGGTCCGATACAGGCAGCGGGCAGTTCAGCCCCCTGCCCGCCAGATACTGCATGAGCCCCAGAAACCATGGAAGCTCATGGGCATTCACACGCCGCTCGAACAGCGTGAGAATGAAATCTCCCTCCGTCGTACGGAGGAGAAAGTTGCTGTTTTCGACACCCTCGGCGATGCCATGAAACGAGACCAGTGTCCCGATATCGTAAGTGCCAAGAAACGCCTCGAGCGTCTCGGCCGCCAGTTCCGTATAGACGGCCATGAGAGGTCAGTCGTCCTCGCCAGCCAGCGGACCAGGCAGACGGAAGTTGATGTTCTCTTCCTTCACGATCCGCTCTTCGATCTTGAGCGTGTACTTCTCGGCCAGAGCCGTCACCATTTCCTGCACGAGGCTCTCGGGAGCGGACGCACCGGCACTGATACCCAGCGTTTCCACACCTTCAAGGACGCTCCAGTCAAGGTTTTCGAGCTTAGGCACCAGCAGAGCACGACGCGCGCCGGAACGTTCAGCCACTTCCCGAAGACGCTGCGAGTTGGACGAGTTGGGCGAACCGATCACGATCACAAGATCGCTCTCGGGCGCGATGGCCTTTACGGCTTCCTGACGGTTGGTCGTGGCGTAGCAGATGTCTTCGCGCTTCGGCCCTTCAATGAGCGGGAAACGCGAACGCAGGATGTCCACGATCTCGGCCGTGTCATCGACCGAAAGCGTCGTCTGTGTGATAAACGCAAGCTTCGTCGGATCTTCCGGCTGAATCGTGCGGGCTTCTGCCGCATCGTTGATAAGCGTGACAGCGCCCGGCGGGAGCTGCCCCATCGTACCCACCACTTCCGGATGACCGGCATGGCCAATCATCAGGATATGACGCTGGTCCGGGCCACCACCCGCGAAATGGCGCTCTGCCTCACGATGCACCTTCGAGACCAGCGGACAAGTCGCATCCAGATACAGCAGGTTGCGACGCTGGGCCTCAGCCGGAACCGCCTTGGGAACGCCATGGGCCGAGAAAACGACATGCCCGTCTTCAGGAACTTCATCCAGTTCCTCGACGAAAATGGCGCCCTTGGCTTCCAGCCCTTCCACGACTGTCCGGTTATGGACGATCTCGTGGCGGACATAGACCGGAGCGCCATAACGACGCAGGGCCTCTTCCACGACGCGAATGGCGCGGTCCACACCGGCACAGAATCCACGCGGACCGGCGAGCAGGACGCGAAGGGTTTTATGGGCTTCCACACCGTCGGTGCGGGAAGGAGCGAAAGTCGTCTGTTCTGACATGGTGTTCCCCAAGCGGGCGGAGTTCGATATGTAGGACCAGTATCGACCGGATTGCCTCTCGTCGCAACGTCCGGGCCGCTTTGTTGGGAGTTTCTTCAGCTGATGCCAGCCATCCGGCGCTTCGCCTCGCCCCTGTTTGCTCCGGCTTTTGCCTTTGTGGCGCTTTCGAGTCTGGCCGGCTGCGACGAATCCAACCCGAGTTTCTTCGCACCTGCCTGCCCGGCGCTCGATATCCCGGGTTCAGCAGCGGACCTGTTTGTCTATGACGGCAAGAGCGCGGATATCGGCAGCCTCGTCAGCCATGCCCAGATCGCCTCCCTCTCGGGGGACTGCGAACGTGGTCCGGATGGTCCACATAGACACCAGACGGTCCGTACACGCCTAAGCCTTGCGATGAACCTGACCCGTGGTCCGGCTGCAACCAGCAGCACGATCGACGTGCCGTATTTCATCGTTATCATGCGTGACGGCAAGATCGTGGACAAGAAGGTCTTCACCGACAGCTTCCGCTTCCCAGCCAATGTCAGCACGCAGTCCGTCCGGACGAACCTGCGGCTGATCGATCTTCCTGCCACGGACAACATGGCACAGGAAAATCCTTACACGCTTGAAATCGGCTACCAGCTAACGCATGGCGAACTCGGGTATAACCGCGAGCATCTCGCACCGGTCGCCTTCCACAGCCACACACAGTAACCAGAACGCCGGGTCAGCCCTTCAGACACTGACGACAGTCCGTTATTTCATGATAACAGACTGCCGCGAATGGCCCGGCATACGGACACGGCAGAATGTTCCGTGCCGGACTTCATTTCGGGACAGAAATACATGGACAGTCGCGAACTGACCCTCCGCGGGGTTATTCTCGGAGCCCTCATCACGGTCGTCTTTACGGCAGCGAACGTCTATCTGGGCCTCAAGATCGGCCTGACTTTCGGCTCGTCCATTCCCGCCACGATCATCTCAATGGCCATTCTGCGTCTTATGGGCGGCGGGACCATGCTGGAAAACAACATGGTCCAGACCCAAGCCTCGGCGGCCGGAACCCTGTCCTGCGTCTTCGCAGCATTCCCGGCCCTGCTCATGGTCGGATACTGGCATGAATTTCCCTATGTCGTCACGCTTCTGCTGACGATGGCGGGAGGTATGACGGGCGTTGTCTTCACTATCCCGCTACGGCGTGCGCTGGTGCGCAACTCCGACCTCCCCTATCCCGAAGGTACGGCCTGTGCGGAAATCCTGCGCGCCTCATCCCCCGAAGGTGATGCCCGGAGCCTGAGATCCCTAACTCTCGGCACCGTAGTTTCGGGAAGTATCGCCTTTGCAACCTCCGGACTTCGCCTCCTGTCAGATGGTTTTTCTGCCGCGACCGTCGTGGGATCGTCGGCTTTCCGTCTGAACGGCAGCTTTTCTCTGGCCCTGCTGGGAACGGGTTATCTGGTCGGAATCGGTGGCGGAATTGCCATGCTGCTCGGTGTGTTTCTGGCATGGGGCATCATGGTGCCAGTTCTGGGTCATCTTGCCCCTTCAGCTACCCCACTGGCAGACGCAACCGGGCTTTGGCTACACAAGGTGCGGTTCATCGGTGCTGGCACCATTGCAGTTGCCGCGATCTGGACCCTGCTAGCCCTCGCGAAACCCGTGGCCCAGGGGTTGAGGGAAGCGCTCTCCGTCACTCATCTGGCCACGGGAGATGATATCGACCGCGATTTAACGCCCCGAACGCTGGTTGCCCTTTGCGCAGGCCTTGCACTGCTGCTGGCAGGACTGTTCGCCTACTTCCTGTGGCCCGTCATGCCGCATGGCGGTGCGCTGGCAACCCTGATCCTGCTGGGGCTGATCGCCTGCTTCGGACTGGGCTTTCTGGTCGCCAGCGCCTGCGGCTACATGGCCGGAATCATCGGGTCTTCGTCCTCGCCAATTTCCGGCGTGGGAATCATCGCCATCATTGCCATTTCGATCGCCCTGTGGGGACTGGAGAGCACTGGACTGCTGAGCCTCGAACAGCGTCCCATAGCCATTGCTTTCGGACTTTTCGTACTCTCCGCCATTACTGCCTCAGCAGCTGTTTCCAATGACAATCTGCAGGACCTCAAAACCGGCCAGCTTGTCGGAGCGGCGCCTTGGAGGCAGGAAGTTGCCCTGCTAATCGGCTGTGTGGTCGGGGCGATCGTCATCCCCTGGGTACTTCAGGTCCTGTATCAGGCCTACGGCTTCGCCGGAGCCATGCCACGTGAGGGTATGGACCCATCACGCGCGCTTGCCGCGCCACAACCTGCTCTGATGGCCGCCATTGCCACCGGGATCCTGACCCACCAGCTTGACTGGCTCATGCTGGAAATCGGAGCGGCCCTTGGTGTGCTTCTGGTCATTCTAGATGTCGTATTGCACCGACGCAATCTCGCCCTTCCGCCTCTAGCGGTCGGGATGGGTATCTATCTTCCAGCAGATGTCTCGGTCACGATCGGAATTGGCGCAGGACTGGCATGGCTGCTGCGTCGCTTCCCCAAAGAGCAGGGAACGATGATCGCGTCAGGATTCATTGTTGGAGAGAGCCTGATCGGCGTGGCGCTCGCCGCCATGACGGGAGCAACAGGAAGCGCCGATACACTGGCACTTCCTGTCCCGACCCTGCTGAATACAGGGCTGGGTTGGGCGGTTTTCTGTAGCGTCCTGCTCTGGTTTGGGCGGCAGGTCAAACAATCAGACTGAGTTCAGCCGGGTGAAGCCCCGAATCAGGCCTTCACCCACCACTGGACCGGTTCCTGCTCGACCACTTCCATTTCTGCCATTTCCGCAGCTGCGGGAGCAGCTTCCTTACGGGGACGGCCGACAGGACGTGGCGAGCGACGTGCAGCCTCGGCAGCCTGTTCGCGGGCCTGATGCAAACACGCCTTCAGCGTCTGGATCGCATCCTGGTTTTCACGCAGTTCGCGGTTCAGTTCAGTGATCTGGATTTTCGCATGGGCTTCACGCGTCTCGAACGCCTTGAGCTGGGAGCGGACTTCCATCAGGCTCCGCTCGGCTTCTTCCCAGCGACGCTGCTCGCGCTTTACGGACTGACGCAGACGCTCGATTTCTTCCTGGTCTTCCTGAATGGGATTGCGCGCGACAATTCCGCGGCTTCCCTGATGTTCGACCACAACCTGTCCGTCACGGACGAAACGCCGGCGACGTTCGGGAGTGGTTGTTAGAGGCCGGGGCTTCGAAGGGCGGGAGGAGGCTCCTGCCCCCAGACGGGCCAGAGCCTGTCGCAGCTTGTCTTCTTCGTTAACCTGATGCTCGTCCTGCATTCTGTATTCTTCAACCAATATGATATTTGTAGATTTCGTCCCTGCCGGACAGGACTGCCAAAAAGACAGAAAAGCTGACCGGGCTACGGCCCACCCAGCAACGACTTGCCCTGACAAAGATATGAAGAGTCGACTCGTCTGGAGAAGCTCCAGCGTTCTGACGCGAGTTTCCTAGCACTTCACCGGCATTCTGTCATCAGAACAATAAGAGAAGGCTTATATTTTCTTCTGATGCCAGCGTCCCGGAGACCAGAGAATATCCGTTTCACCATGATTATTGGCATGACGGGCAAGAACAAAGAAATAATCGGACAGTCTGTTCAGGAAGCGAAGTGTTTCTGCGGGCACCTGTTCGAGCACGACCACCCGGCGTTCGGCCCTCCGCACGACTGTTCTGGCCAGATGCGCGTGTGCTGCGACGAGGCTCCCGCCGGGCAGGACAAAGCTTCTGAGCTCCTGCTGGGACTGGCGCATCTCCTCCAGCCGGCCTTCAAGCCAGAGACTGGCATCCACAGTCAGGCTGGGAGCACGATCTGGATCGGGCATGCAGAGATCCGCGCCGAGATCGAACAGACACGACTGGATCTGTTGTATTTCGCCTTCAAGATAGGCAGTCTGGGTGTCCTGTGCCATATAACAGCACAGGACACCCAGCAAAGCATTGAGTTCATCAACAGTTCCCATCGCTTCGATACGGTCCGACGACTTGGAAACGCGCGTCCCGTCTCCAAGTGATGTCTGCCCCCCATCTCCGCCACGGGTTACAATCCTGTCGATACGAATGCTCATGCCCTGATCCTGCTGCTTAGCGGCTTCTTTTATGCTTCGCGTGATGGCTGATCGTACGATCGCCCATCAGGTCATGCGCACGGGACGTATGATCCGTCAGCATCTTGTCGGTATCCGAAGCGAGGGTCTTCACATCGGGAGTACCACCCGAAGCTTTGGCCGTCGTAATAGCCTTGCTCAAATCAGCCGTCCGCGTGCTCACGACGTCACGCAGGAACATGCGATCAAACGCCGCACCATAGAGATGCGAAAACGAATCAACACGCTCCTGATCAGCAGCATCGATCTTCGCAGTTACGGTCAGGTTACCATCCGAGGCGATCTTGGCGACGGCCTTCTGATTGGTCGTATGATCAGCCTGAACGGTCGACGCGAATGCCTTGATTACGTCGCTGTTGCTGTGCGTAGCCGCAAGTGTCGCAATAGCGATCTGCGTCTGGTCCATCTCATCGATCTGCTGGATGAAGGCCGCGTCCGCCGTAGTAAGCTTGTATGTGGACGCCACGCTCGGAAGAGCAGGAGCCGGCGGCGCATCCGGGGCATTACAGGCGGCCAAACCAGCAAGAAGGCCGGCGGACAGGCACAGACGGAGATACGAAACAGTCATCGAAGCTTCCTTTTTCAAACGCACCTGGCCTCAACAGGACAGGCCGCGACAGACTGACACTCCACTCATGACAGTCTCTCATTCGCTGTTCAGACAACACATGATACATTCACGGCATGTCCGCAAATCCTGTCCGTGTCAGTATGCCCGATCCGATCCGGGGAAGTTTTATTTTCGCTAGCCTGTCGGCGGCTTCCGGCGTCATGCTCAGCGCGTTGTCCGCCCATCTTCCGGACCGGCTCTTTGCCGTTCCGGGTGGACGGGCCATGCTGCATTCCGCAGTCGAGATCCAGATGTGGCATGCTCTGGGACTCTGCGTGCTGTCATTGAACGCATCCCGTCTCTCGCAGAAACTGATCCGTCTGTCTTGTCTATCCATGGCGGTGGGCATGGTGCTGTTCTGCCTGCCGGTCACACTGCTCGCCCTGTTCAATCTGAAACTTGGCCCCATGTCCGTAGGGCGGATCGCCCCTTATGGTGGGACGATGCTCATGATCGCCTGGTGCCTGGCCGCGGCATCCGCCCTACGGCGTCCGTTCCAGGACTAAAGCCCGTCAGATGTGTTTTTTTCTGATTCGCTGAAAAATCACCAGACCGATTGCCTGCACACCAAGCGCCAGAAGGAAGCAGACAATCATGATCCCCGTCAGGATCAGCTGTTCGCGTCCAAGACCGGATTCAATATGAAACAGGCTGTAGAGCTCCTGCCAAGCGGATGTTCCCGACACATGCTGTGCAAGCTTGATCGCCGGCTGCCAGAAGCGAAACACCGATGCAAAGGCGAGCGTCAAACCAACGAGAATTGTGGTCCGGATCAGGGTTTCCGCAACGCTAATCTCGTGCGGAGACGTCACGTCCGGACGTGATGGTGTTTTTTTCAAACGCATGACCTTTCGTCAAAACTGAGCTTTAATTATCTGTTCCCGTCGTTCTGCGTTATGGCATGCAGAGGACAACATCAATGAAAGCCTTTTTCATGCGCCGTTCCCTTCTTGCCGCTGCCGGCCTCGGTCTGGCGCTTACCACAATCCTTCCCGCTCAGGCCTCATCCAATGAAGTCCCTCCGGTGCCGGCCCCGCAACTGGCGGAAACATCTGCTCCGCCCGTCGCCACGCCCTATCCGGACACGACAGTCGCCCATGATCAAGTGGCGCAAGCCTTCGCCCTAGCACAGAAGACCCATCGCAAGGTTCTACTCGATTTCGGAGGCAACTGGTGCCCGGACTGCAAGATGCTCAGCGGCATTTTCGCCCTGCCCGACGCGGTACGCTGGCTAAACAGCCAGTTCGTCGTCGTCCCGGTCAATGTGGGGCGCGTCAACACAAACCTTGATCTGGCCGCGCGCTACGGCGTGACCATCAAGGCTGTGCCGACTGTCATCATCGTGACACCGGATGGCCATGCTCTGAATGGCGACGGATCCACGGCTCTGGGCAATGCACGCAGCATGTCGCCACAGGCTGTCCTGGACCTCATTTCCAGCTGGAATAAACGCGGCTAAATCCCTGAGGCTCCGATTTTTCTGGAGCCCCAGATCCATACTCAGAGAGAAAAAACCTGCTCGGCCTCATGCACAACTTCCGCCAGGACATCCGCCTCGAACGGAGAGGTTAGCCCAGCCTCGGACACGAGCTGCGCGAAAGGTTTTAAGCCCCCTTCCGCACAAAGTCGGCGATAGATTTCCAACGTCCCTTCCCGGTCCAGACGTGAGCCCAGCCAGAGCTGCAATGCACAGCACTGGGCCAGCGCATAGTCGATATAATAGAACGGCAGCCGGTAGATATGGAGCTGCGCCTGCCAGCGTCCGCCTTTCGCCGGATAGGCCAGATCGCCCCAGTCCCGCCACGGCATGTAAAGCTTTTCCAGCCGCCGCCATGTCTGATGACGCTCTTCCGGTGTCATCTCTGGACGGGCATAGACTTCATGCTGGAAATGATCCACGCAGACGCCGTAAGGGAAGAACGACAGCGCATCGATAAGATGCATCCGACGATAGCGGTCCGCCGCACCATCCTCGACCAGAGCGCCAATCTGCGGCCAGGTCAGGAACTCCAGGCCCATGGAATGAATTTCAGCCGCTTCCATCGTCGGCCAGAGCTGATCGATCCACGGCAGGTCACGACTTTTCCAATTCTGGAAAGCGTGACCCATTTCATGAGTGAAAACGCCGATATCGTTATGAGTACCGTTGAAATTGGCGAAGATGTAAGGCGTTCCAACTGTCGGAAAAGACGTGCAAAACCCACCCCCAGCCTTGCCCTCACGGTTCTTTAGATCAAGATAGCCCAGATCCCGCATCTGGGCGTAGAAATCGGCCATCTCGCCTGACGGATCGAGATCACGGAACATACCTTCCGCACGCGCGACCAGAAGATCATGATCGCCCGCCGGTCCGGGATTCCCCTGAAGGTCGATGAGCGCCTCATCCCACGCCATCACCTTGTCCCAGCCCATTTTCAGGCGCCGGCGTTCGATTAGCGAACTGATCAGTGGCGTGACATAGGCCAGGACTTTCTCACGGAACGCCGCGACCTGCTCGGGGCCATAATCCGTCCGCCGCATCCGGCGATACCCCAATTCGATATAGTTCTCGAAACCGAGCGTCTTTGCCATCCGGTCACGCAGGGCGACGAGCTTGCCGTACAGGGCATCCAGCTCGGCACCATTTTCCTCAAAAAACGCCCAGCGCGCCGCCTCGGCAGCATGACGGACATCCCGGTCCATTCCCTGAAGGTACGGTACCAGTCCCGACAGGTTGAGCATCTTACCGTCAAAAGGGATTTTCGCGCCTGCCAGAAGCGCCGTGTATTCCCCCGCAAGCCGGGCCTCTTCCTCAAGATCCGTGCTGATGCGCGGATCGAAGGTCGTCGTGTCAGCTTCCCAAAGCCGTACCACATGCGGCGTCACAATGGCTTCAAGTCCCTCGCGGTCAGGATCGGCCAGGATGCGTTTCTTGACCGTTACCTCATGATCGGTCGCGACCGGAGACAGCCGGTCGGCATAGTCACGATCCGCCTGCGCCGCTTCATCCTGCGTATTGCGCGAAAACTGCAAATGCACATGCGACGCCCATGCCTCATACTCGCGCCGGACAGCATCAAACGCGTGCAGGGCTTCCACACGGTCGCCTGCATCAAGCAGGGACGCGATGGCATCATAACGGGCCTTGAGAGACTGTTCGTCAGGCCGGGGGAAAGACAGTTCGGAAAAGGGAGGGATTGTCTTCGTCATGGCATAATTCTGCCATTCCCCAGCCCCTGCGTCCATGCCTGTCAGACGGTCCGGATATCACCCACAAACTGCGTGATACGACGGCAGGCTTCAACCAGTTGCTCATCCGAAGCAGCAAAGGACAGGCGCAGATACGGGCTGTACCCGAACGCCGAACCCGGCACAGTCGCCACATGCGCCTCGTCCAGAAGCGCCTCCGCAAAAGCCACATCCGTATCGAGCAACCGTCCCTGCCCCGACGTGCCGCCAACCAGGGCCGCAATCCCCGGATAGGCATAGAATGCACCATCCGGCATCACGCAGGTCAGGCCTGGCACCTGCTGCAAGGCCCCCACGACCAGACCGCGTCGGCGCTCATAGGTTTCCAGCATCCGGCCGATCCCGTCAGCATCACCATCCAATGCCGCGACTGATCCGGCCTGTGCGAGCGTGCACACGCCGGACGTGGCATTGCCCTGCACCGCAACCATGGCCTGGATCAAAGGGGCCGGACCACAGGCGAACCCGACACGCCAGCCCGTCATGGCGTAGGCCTTGGCCATCCCGTTCACGATCAGGATACGGTCTGCCAGATCCGGTGCGACACTCAGCAGGGAGAGGTGTTTTTTTTCATCAAACGTCAGATGCTCATAGATCTCGTCGCTCATCACGAGGACATGCGGCGCCTCGCGCAGGACATCTGCAATGGCTTCCAGATCGTGACGCTCAAGAATAGCGCCGGTCGGATTGTTCGGAAAATTCAGGAGCAGCCATTTCGTCCGCGGCGTAATGGCCTCGCGGATCGATTCGGGGTCAGGACGGAAGCCGTTTTCTTCCCGGCAGCGGATCTCGACAGGAACCCCGCCCAGCATCCTGGTGATCAGCGGATAGCTGACCCAGTACGGCGCCGGCACAATGACTTCGTCCCCGACTTCCAGCGATGCCATCAGCGCGTTGAAAATGACCTGCTTGCCACCATTCGCAACCATGATCCGGTCAGACGTGACGTCCAGAGCGTTATCACGACGGAACTTCCGGATAATGGCGTCAATCAGCGGTTTCTGACCGGGGATCGGCGGATAACCGGTATCGCCCGCCTTCGCTGCGGCATAAGCGGCTTCGATCGCTTCGGGCGGCGACGGGAAATCCGGCTGCCCGAGTGCGAGCGAAATAACATCCGCCCCCTGCGCCTTCAGTTCACGCGCGCGGGCTGCCATTGCGATGGTTGCAGGACGGGGAAGATCAGCCAGACGGGATGCGATAGTGAAACTCATGAAAGCTCTCGGCAAAAATTCTGGATCCGGGTGCAGGCTTCCGTCAAGAGTTCCGTGCTGGTCGCATACGAGATCCGAAAATAGCCCGGTGTCAGAAACGCCGCGCCATGCACGGCCGCCACACCGGTTTCCTCGAGCAGGGCTGTCACGAAGGCTTCGTCATCATCGATCAAACGCCCACCTTTGCTTTTCTTACCCAGTGTTCCAGCGATGGACGGAAACGCATAGAAAGCACCTTCAGGCAAAGAACACGACAGGCCAGGAGCCTCATTCAACATCCCGATCACGAGATTGCGCCGTTCCTGATAGACTGCGACCATTTCAGAAATAAAGCCCTGTGGCCCGGAGACAGCTTCCTGTGCAGCAGCCTGAGCAATGGAACACGGATTGCTCGTGCTCTGGCCCTGGAGCTTGATGAGCTGTCGGGTAAGCTCAGCAGGCGCTGCCGAAAATCCGATACGCCAGCCTGTCATGGCATAGGCCTTGGACACACCGTTCATCGTCACGGTGCGCGAGCGCAAACGCGGCTCGACCTGCACCACGGTCTTTGCAACAGCCCCGTCGTACAGAAGTTTGGCGTACATATCGTCTGTGAGTATCCAGATATCCGGATAGTCCAGCAGCACGTCTGTCAACGCCTTGAGAGATTCGGTATCGTAAGCCGCGCCTGTCGGATTGCAGGGCGAATTGAGACAGAGCCACTTTGTCCGGGACGTAATCGCGGCGCGAAGCTGCCCGGCCGTCAGACGGAAGCCATTTTCTCGGTCAGTCTGGACAATCACCGGCGTGCCCTCAGCCAGCGTCACGATGTCGGGATAAGAAACCCAGGCAGGAGCCGGAATAATGACCTCATCTCCTGCATTCAGGGTCGAAGCCATGACATTGTAAATGACCTGCTTGCCGCCCGTAGAGACGCAGATTTCCTCGGCTTTGTAATCAAGATCGAAATCAGCGTTCAGACGCGCCGCCACGGCCTTGCGCAGTTCGAGTGTGCCTGCCACGTCCGTGTATTTGGTCTTGCCAGCCTCAATGGCCCGAATTGCTGCCCGTTTAATGAAATCAGGCGTATCAAAATCCGGTTCACCCGCAGAAAGGCTGATAACATCGCGGCCCTCGGCCTTCAGGGCACGGGCTTTCTGGGTCACGGCAATCGTCTGGCTGGGCAGAATGCGGTTCAGACGGTCGGCAATAAAGGACATGACAGGCTTCCGGATCGTTTTGGCGGCACGATCCTAAACGCGTTCCAGGCACTTTGACCACAGGGAGCCCAGCTCCAATCAACAAAAAAAGCGTCTTAAGACCAACAATGCGGGAACGCTAGGCGTGGAAAAATCAGGCCAGCTTTTCCATTTCGCGAAGCACCGCCTGTCCCATCATTTCAGTACCGACGCGAGCCATTCCCGATGACATAATGTCGCCGGTACGCAGACCCGAAGCCAGAACATTTGAAACAGCCGTCTCGATCAAATCGGCATCCTCACCGCGATTGAGCGAATAACGCAACAGCATGGCGAACGAAAGAATCTGGGCTAGCGGATTGGCGATCCCTTTGCCTGCAATGTCCGGTGCACTGCCATGGATCGGTTCGTACAGGGCATTGCGTTTGCCATCCGCGCGAACCGGGCCAAGCGTAGCCGAAGGCAACATACCGAGCGAACCCGTCAGCATCGAGGCCAGATCGGACAGGATATCGCCGAATAGGTTGCCCGTGACGATGACATCGAACTGGTTCGGGTCACGGACCAACTGCATTGCGCAATTATCCGCCAGCATGTGGGACAACTGGACGTCCGGATATTCACGCTTATGAACGTCAGTCACGACTTCCTTCCACAGGAGGCCACTTTCCATGACGTTGCACTTCTCGACCGAACACACGCGGTTGTCGCGTTTACGGGCAAGATCGAAAGCAACGCGTGCCACACGCTCAATTTCAGACGTCGTGTATACTTCCGTGTTGATGCCGCGACGGGAGCCATCGGGCAGTGTCTCGATGCCACGCGGCTCACCGAAATAGATGCCACCAACCGTCTCGCGAACGATCATCAGGTCAAGTCCGCGCACCACTTCAGGCTTCAGCGCGGAGGCGTCAATCAGGGCATCGAACAGCTTGGCCGGGCGCAGATTGGCGAACAGTTCGAGTTCCTTGCGGAGCTTGAGGATCGCAACTTCTGGGCGCTTGTCGAACCCGACATAGCTCCAAGCCGGATCGCCCACCGAACCGAACAACACTGCGTCTGACTGACGGGCCAGTTCAACAACCTCGTCGCGGATCGGCACGCCGTGTACGGCAAGCGACGCTGCACCAACGAGTTCTTCCGTGATTTCAAGCTTCAGTCCGCGATAAGCACTCATCCAGTGCACGATCCGCGCAACTTCGCGCATGACTTCCGGGCCAATTCCGTCACCGGCCAGAACCAGAAGCTTGTGTGCGTCGCTCATTTCACAGTCCCTATGGTAATTGACGGCACCCATGCACGGCTGGGGCGATGTTCGAAGCTGCTGATTTCGGTATCATGCGCCATGGTCTGCCCGATGTCGTCCAGCCCTTCCAGCAACATGTGGCGACGGAACGGATCGACCTCAAACGCGATGGTCTCGCCATTCGGACGCACAATGACCTGGCGCTCCAAATCTACTGTCAGACGCGAATTCGAACCCTGACGCGCATCGTCCATCAATTCGTCGCAGATCTCGCGAGGCAGCGGGATCGGCAGAATACCGTTCTTGAAGCAGTTATTAAAAAAGATATCAGCAAAGCTGGGTGCAATCACGCAACGGATTCCGAAATCCAGCAGCGCCCACGGAGCATGCTCGCGCGAAGACCCGCAGCCCAGATTGTCGTAGGTAATCAGGATTTCGGCATGCCGAAATGGCTCCTGATTGAGCACAAAATCCGGCTTTTCATTGCCATCGGCATCATAACGCTGGGCGGCGAAAGCATTCTTCCCCAGACCGGTCCGCTGAATGGTCTTGAGGAAGCGGGCGGGAATGATCTGGTCCGTGTCGATGTTCTCGGTCGGCATGGGCGCCGCAATGGCGGTGAGTTCCGTGAACTTGTCCATCAGACGGTCTCCTTCACCAATTCACGCACATCGCACAGACGGCCCGTCACAGCTGCCGCTGCCGCCATGGCAGGCGAGCAGAGATGAGTCCGGCCATCAGATCCCTGACGCCCCTCGAAATTACGGTTGGAGGTTGACGCACAACGCTGACCCGGCGTCAGACGGTCCGGGTTCATCCCCAGACACATCGAGCACCCTGCCTCACGCCATTCAAAACCGGCATCAAGGAACACCTTGTCCAGTCCTTCAGCTTCAGCCGCATGCTTCACAAGACCGGAGCCCGGAACGATCATCGCCCGGACGCCCTTGGCAACATGCCGTCCGCGCACCACGTCCGCCGCAGCACGCAGATCTTCCAAACGGCTGTTCGTGCAGGAACCAATGAACACGACATCCACCGGAGTCCCGGCGATCTTCTGCCCGGCTTCAAGCCCCATATAGTCCAGCGCACGCTGGATCTGGGCGGCACGAGCCGGATCGGCAACGTCCGACGGAGACGGCACGGAACCGTCGATCGGCAGCACGTCCTGCGGGCTGGTGCCCCATGTGACGGACGGGATGATCTCTTCAGCGGCCAGCGTGACTTCCGTGTCGAAATAGGCGCCTTCGTCAGACACCAGACTGCGCCAATAATCACAGGCCTGATCGAACGCCCCACCCTTCGGAGCAAACGGGCGGCCCTTCACATAAGCGAAGGTCGTCTCGTCAGGCGCAACCAGACCTGCACGCGCACCGGCTTCGATGGACATATTGCACAGTGTCATACGCCCTGCCATGTCCAGATCACGGATCGCAGATCCTGCAAATTCAATGACATGGCCAGTACCGCCAGCGGTGCCGATACGGCCGATGATGGCCAACATGATGTCCTTGGCCGTCACACCGGGGCCGACCTTGCCTTCAACCGAGACGCGCATGTTCTTCGCGGGTTTCTGCAGGATTGTCTGGGTCGCGAGCACATGCTCGACCTCGGACGTGCCGATCCCGAACGCCAGCGACCCAAGGGCGCCATGCGTGGAGGTATGGCTGTCACCGCAGACGATCGTCATGCCCGGCAGAGAGATACCCTGCTCCGGCCCGACAACATGCACAATACCCTGAGAGGCGGAGCGCAGCGGGAAATAGGGAACGCCGAATTCGGCGACGTTTTTCTCAAGCGTCTCGATCTGGAGGCGGCTTTCCGGCTCCTCGATCGGCTTGGAACGGTCGGACGTGGGGACATTGTGGTCCACCACGGCCACCGTGGCATCCGGACGACGCACGCGACGCCCGGACATCCGCAGGCCTTCAAAAGCCTGCGGACTTGTCACCTCGTGAACGAGATGCCGGTCGATGTAGAGGATGCAGGTCCCGTCCTCGAGACGTTCGACGACATGATCGTCCCAGATCTTGTCAAAAAGGGTTCTGGGCGAATTGGTAACGGGCATCCTGTCTCTAACTCCGAACGGTTTAGGAAACGGCCTTGCTGTCCGCCTTCGGCAGATCGCGGGGACGCTCAGCAATACGGGCGGACTTGCCCGAACGGCCACGCAGATAATACAGCTTCGCGCGACGGACCTTACCGCGACGCACGACTTCGATGCTGGCGATCGACGGTGCGTACAGCGGGAACACGCGCTCGACGCCTTCACCATTAGAAATCTTGCGAACCGTGAAGTTGCTGTTCAGGCCCTTGTTGGAACGGGCGATAACAACACCTTCGAAGCTCTGAACACGCTCACGCGTGCCTTCGACAACGCGGACGCCAACGCGGACCGTGTCACCTGCAATGAACTCGGGAACAGCGCGGACGCCGGAAAGACGCTCGATCTCGCGCGCCTCATACTGCTGGATAATGTTCATGACCAAACTCCTGAAAACAAAACTTCAATGGACCTGCTGTCGTGCCAGATACGCATCCCAGAGGTCCGGGCGGCGCGCCTTCGTGACGGCGATTGACTGTTCATGGCGCCAACGGGCGATGGCACCATGGTTGCCGGAGAGAAGAATGTCGGGCACGTCCCGCCCGTCCCACACTGCCGGCTTGGTGTACTGTGGATATTCAAGAAGCCCTTCGGCGAAGCTCTCGTCCTGACCGCTGACATCCGACCCCATGACGCCGGGAAGGAGCCGTACGCACGCATCCAGAAGAGTCAGGGCAGGAATTTCTCCGCCTGACAGTACGACATCGCCCATGCAAAGCTGTTCGATATCGTGCTTTTCCAGAACGCGCTCGTCCACGCCTTCAAAGCGCCCACAGAGAACGACGACCCCCGCTCCGGACGACAGACGCTCCGCATCTTCATGCGACATGCGCTTGCCACGTGGCGTCGGGTAGACGACCGGACGGCCATCCAGCGCAGGAAGCGCCGAGAGGGCCGCATCCAGAACGTCTGCCCGCATCACCATGCCGGCTCCGCCACCGAAAGGCGTGTCATCGACGGCCCGGTGACGTCCCAGTCCATGCTGGCGCAGATTGTGCGCCTCGCAAGACCAGATCCCCCGCTCCAGCGCCCGGCCCGCAAGGGAGAACCCCAGCGGCCCCGGGAACATGTCGGGGAAAAGGGTCAGGATGTCCGCGCGCCAGCTCATGCCCGCACCTGGACCTCGCCGGAGAGATCCCCCTCGACCTCGACTTCAACAGGAGGGACAAGAACCACTTCCCGTTTCGCAAGATCCACATGAGGAACACAGGCCAGCGTGAACGGCACGATCAGACCACGATCCACTTCGAGGCTGACGCCTGCGCCGTAATCGTGAACCACCGACACCGTCCCGAGAACATCTCCGTCTTCCGAGACAGCCGTCATACCGATCAGATCGGCATGATAGAATTCATCGTCTCCGGTTTCCGGAAGAACGGTCCGCGGAACATACAGCTTCGCATTGACCAGACGTTCGGCAGCCGTACGGTCGGGAAGATCCTGTCCGTCGGCGTCCGTCAGTGCAGCCACGCCTGCCGAAATCCAGCGTGCCGTCCACGCCCTGCCCTGCCCGTCATGCAGCACGCCCAGCGTCTCGACCGAAGCCGGATCATCTGTGGCAGCATGAAGATGCACCAAACCGCGGACACCGTGCGGACGACCGACGGTGGCAATCAGGACATCGCTGTCAGGGTTGAAGCGGGGCACGTCTCGGGCTTCCTGAAAAGCAGCTCAATCAGGCCGCGGTGGCAGCGGCAGCAGCCTTGGCGCGTTCCTGAGCCTTCGCCTTCGGAGCGGACTGCTTGGGCTGCTCGTTGTAGGTCGGCTTCGGAGCCAGGCCTGCATTTCCGAGGAAACGGGCAACACGGTCCGTAGCGAGGGCACCGTTGGACAGCCAGTGCTTGATGCGCTCGTCAACGAGACGGATACGGTCGGCGTGATCGGCCGGCAGCATCGGGTTGTAGGAACCAACCTTCTCGATGAAACGGCCATCACGCGGGCTGCGGCTGTCAGCAACAACGATGTGGTAGTAGGGACGCTTCTTGGCACCTGCACGTGCAAGGCGGATCTTGAGGCTCATGAAATACTCCTGAGAAACAGAACTTGTAAAAAACGGGACAGATCAGACGAAAGGCGGGCGTCCACCGGGTTTACCCCCGGGGCCACCCATGCCCTTCATCAGATCCGCCAGACCTCCTGCACCACCCATGCCGCGCATCAGGCCACCAAGGCCCATCTTACTGATGCGTTTCATCATGGTGGACATGTCGTTGAACTGTTTAAGCAGACGGTTGATCTCCGGAACCGTGGTTCCCGAGCCTGCCGCAATGCGCTTTTTGCGGGACGCCTTGATGATCTCCGGCGTCTTGCGCTCCTGCTTCGTCATCGAGGAAATGATGGCCTTGTGACGCTTGAAGATCGACGTGTCGAGCTCCTTGTCGCCCAGCATATCCTTGATCTTTCCCATCCCCGGCATCATGCCGAGAATGCCGGAAATCGAGCCCATGCGGTTGATCTGGTCGATCTGGGAAACATAGTCATCCAGATCGAACTTGCCCGCGAGCATCTTCTTGGCGACGCGCTCGCCTTCCTCGTGATCGAGGGTTTCAGCAGCACGTTCCACCAGCCCGGCGACGTCACCCAGGCCGAGAATACGGCCCGCGACACGCTCGGGATGGAATTCTTCAAGCGCTTCGAGGTTCTCACCCGAACCGGTCAGCTTGATCGGCGCGCCCGTGATGGCCTTCATGGACAGGGCCGCGCCACCGCGGGCGTCGCCGTCCATCCGGCTCATGACAACACCGGTAATACCAACAGCTTCGTTGAAGGCCTTCGCGGTATTGACGGCGTCCTGACCGGTCATCGCGTCAACGACCAACAACGTCTCGGCAGGCTTGGTGAGCGCACGGATTTCCCGCACTTCATCCATCAGCGCTTCGTCGATGGATAGACGGCCTGCCGTATCGAGAATAACGACGTCATAACCTTCGAGGCGACCGGTCTCGAGCGCACGCTTTGCGATCTGTACGGGAGACTGCCCGGCAATGATCGGCAGAGCCTGAACGCGACCCGTCTTAGCGTTGACGCGCTCAGCCAGCTGCTGAAGCTGGAGCTGCGCGGCTGGACGCTGGACGTCGAGACTGGCCAGAAGGACTTTCTTACTCTCGCGACCGGACAGGCGCAGGGCGATCTTGCCGGAGGTCGTCGTCTTGCCCGAACCCTGCAGACCTACCATCAGCACCGGAACCGGCGGATTGGCGGACAGGTTCAGCGGAACCGCCCCTGCCCCGCCCAGTGCGTCGATCAAGGCATCATTGACAATCTTGGCCACGGCCTGACCGGGGGAAACGCTTTCCAGCACTTCCTGCCCAACAGACCGCTCGCGTACCTTGTTGACGAAGTCCCGCACCACAGGCAGAGCAACGTCTGCCTCCAGCATGGCGAGACGCACTTCACGCATGGCCTCGGTGACATCAGCCTCCGAGAGCTTCCCGTTCTTGGAAAGCCCTTCGAGGACACCGGACATCTTGCCTGAGAGTTGGTCGAACAACGGGTCACCTTAAAAGCAAACAGAAACACGCCACTGCGCGAGTCTTCGCGAGGTGGCGTGTCCGGAAACAGGACCCCTCTATCGCCTTGGCACCGAAGCGTCAAGCGATAGAGGCATAATCAACAGTTTTCAGGGCATATCTTCCGGATCACCTTCCGGCGGCGGCCCCATCAGAGCTTTCATCTGCTCATGGAGCGCCTTAATCTTGTCCATGGTCTCCTTTGCCTGCTGGCGTTGGGCCGGAGTCAGCAGATCATGAAGCTGCTCCATGGTGTCAAGATGAAGCGCGGAGACCTTGGCCTTGACCTCATCCTCCTGCTTGCCCAGATCCGCCAGGGCAGTGTGATCCAGATCACCAGGCACGCTAAGAGCGTCATGAATCTTGCCCTCTATGGCACGCCCCTCAAGACGGAGTGCACGCTCGTCCTGATGAGCCTTCTCAAAAACAGCCTTGAGCTTTGTCTTTTGCGCTGTGGTTAGCGTGATACCAGGCGGGATGGGCGGCATCATAAAGCCCGGACCAGCACCCGGCGGAGGTCGATGGCCATCAAACCCATGATGCCCCTCAGCAGAAGCCATAAGAGGAGCTACCACCAAGCCGAGGGCAGCAATGACAGGAAGAAAAGCAGCGGGACGAAAGATCGTCATGGACGTCATATCCTTCGAGGTTATGGCAGCCGGAGGCGCACAAAACGCCTCCACGCGTTTCTAGATGGCACGTTTCAATGTTGCTGACCGCCCCCTTCTGCGTTTCAAAGAGTAAGCTCTCATCCCCTATGCAACACTAGCCCTTGACGGCAGAAGTTTCCCGTCGCATGAAGCATCCGATCCTGGCAGAATTCTTCAGAGATGAAGCCTGCCGGATGGAGAGGTGGCCGAGTGGTTGAAGGCAGCGGTCTTGAAAACCGCCATACGTGAGAGCGTATCGTGGGTTCGAATCCCACCCTCTCCGCCAGATAAATCAAAAATTCCTAGATTTTTCAGGTAATTATTGATTTATCAAAATCCATCCCACCTTGGGTTTCATCTTAAAAATGCGTCATTGTGCAGCGCTCGGACGCGATATGCGTCGTCCTGTAAATTTTCCAATGCAATCTGCTTACTGATGTCTCCTCTTTTCCAAAGACATCCCGATGATCTGAGGGCGAGCCTGAAGCAGAAATCCGCAAAAAACGTTGATAAATCTTATGAAGTTATCGTTGATGTTCGGCTAATATTCTGAAATGAGTCGATGCTCACAGTACCAAAGACTTTGTAGGACCAGCGAACCATCTTCCACTGAGTTAAACAGAAACTCTGTTGAGCTCTTGAACGTCCAGAAAACCGAACATCCGAGCGACTACGCGTGCCCCCCTCTCGACAATCGACAAATATGTCGCAGCGGGCGAGCTCGAACGCTTGAAAATCGGTCCAAGGCGAACTCTATTTCGACTGCGCGATGTCGAAAAGCTCGTCCGTCGAAGCAGCATATTTTTGCCCGCGCTTTGATCGATCTCGGATGGCGGCGGCATCGTACCGCCCAGACATGCAGATAGATAGATTGCTTCTCCTGACCTTCCGACAAAGGATCCCGGCAAACTTCGATGGCATTACAGGTGACGATGTCCGCCAAAACACAGCGACTTCGCGAGTATCTTTGCACGAGAGAAAGCATCCCGCAGGCGATTATCGCGGCGTTTGATGGTCATCGCAGATCGATAGATACCAGCAAAAATGGCTGGTGACTGCGGGAATGTCCCTGATGGAACATCGGAAGACGGTCCAGTTGCGCGACGGGCAGCCAGAGACGGCCATTCGGAGCAAGGCAAGGCGCATCAGCCCAGTGCAGACGTGAATCCGAGAGCAGTCTCGTGATCTTTCCGGAAACGTCCCTTCGATAGACGCCGTTATCCTTCAGGTTGGTGAAGTAAAGGTTACCGGCAATGTCCATGGTGCTGCCCCCGATGGGAGGTAAATCTGCCCAGGGCTTCACAGCCGCAGACAGATCGGTTGATGACAGATTAGGATCGTCAAGAAATGCTGTCGGAACTTGAGACCACGGCCCTTCAAGCGGCCCGAAATACAGCCATTTCCCGTCCGGACTGACTTCAAGCGGATCGACATTCACCAGAAGCGGCTGATGCGGGTGGCTCTCCACGACGTGTCCGTCCATGATAATTGGCCGCCCTGTCCGTGCGCGTGTGGACGCGTCATTGTCCAGAACACGACGTGCCTGACCTGTTTTGATATCAAGAACGATCAGCGCGGCCTTGCCCGCATCCGTGAGATAGGCGTGCGTTCCGTTGAAACGGATATCGTCGATATAGCTGCCCGCCTGCGCGATCTCTAGGCCCAGAGGATAGATCCGCAGCACATGACCTGTTGCCGGATCAATGCGGACCAGTTTGGCTCCTTCAGGTATGGGAGCACCTCCAAAAGACGGAGTTCCAGTATCAACAACCCAGAGCGTGCCGTCAGGAGCAACGTGGAGGGCATTGACGCTGACAAACCGATGCGTTGCATCCTGCCCGGGTTTCCAGCCATTCCAGTCAGCATCTGGAAAAGGCTTTATCTTTCCATTCTTTGTCAGAAGACCCACGGCCGGTCCGGAAAACCCGCTCCAGCGAGGGCCTGCGACAAACACATGACCGCCAGCAAGCGCTACGGCGTTCCAGTCCATGGCCGTAGTGGTTGCCTCAATCCTGATGGTCTGGGCATGCACAGGTTCGAGGTGCGCGCACGCAGCAACGAGCCCCATGAAAGCGGCGATTGCGCTTTTGTGCAGAGTTCTCTTTGAACAATCCTGCCGTCGTATCTGTTTCATGAACCCCATGATGTCAGATTCTCGCAATAAAACCGGACGGCGTGCCGGCGGCAGGATCGACGAATACCACGTCGTCCGGTGCACGACGCGGTGTATCAATGGCGAGAAAAACGACAGGATGGCTCAGAATGCGGGGCACGGCATGCACAGCCCGACGGGGGAACACCAGAAGATGGCCGGGTGCAAACGGGGCTTCGTCAGCCGGATCATCTATCCAGAATGTGCCTGTCCCGGAGAGGACATGGAGTACTTCATCGCACTGGGTATGATAATGCGGCGGTACTTCCCGATAAATCCGAAAGACCCGGATACTGGCTTCCAGTTTGTCAGTCAGATAGGTGTCCAGCAGCATCGTGTCTGCCGTTTCGGGGAATGCTGCCGCAATTTTATTGAGATCGAAGCGACCTCCCGTTCGGTTCAGGGTCATCAGATGTTCTTCGTCATTCATGAACTTTGCCCTTCTCAAGCGCTTTGACTGTTTTCGTCATGATTGCCTCCATTCAGGCAGGGAAACCTTTGAGAACGATTTTGCCTTTGGCCTGACCGCTCTCGATCAGAGCGTGAGCCTCCCTCAGATTGGCGGCGGTGATATGTCCGAGATTTTTGCCGAGCGTCGTCCGAAGACGTCCTTCCTCTACGAGATGCGATACGTCGTTCAGGAGTTTCCCTTGTGCGCTGATGTCTGCCGTCCCGAACAGTGAGCGGGTGAACATCAGTTCCCAGTGTAGGGACAGGCTTTTGCGCTTGAGGGGTACAGCATTGAGTTCAGCAGGATCATCAATCAGGCCGAAATGTCCCTGAGGGGCAAGAAGTTCGACGATCTCTGCAAGGTGTCGATCTGTCTGCGTCGTGGAAAAAACAAAACCGGGGGCGGTACTAGGAAGGGCGGCAACCTGTGCGGCCAGGGGCTTGCTGTGATCGATTATGTAATCTGCCCCGAGAGATGTGACCCAGTCCTGCGTTTCGGCGCGCGACGCCGTGGCAATGACCGTGATATCGGTCAGAACCTTGGCCAGCTGGATCGCCATAGAACTGACTCCACCTGCACCCCCGATGATCAATATGGATGGGGTCGTTCCCGGGACAGACCGACGAATGTCCAGACGATCGAAAAGCATCTCCCAGGCGGTGATTGCGGTCAGCGGTAAGGCCGCGGCTTCGGCCCAGTTCAGAGAGCGGGGTTTGCGACCGACAATCCGTTCATCGACCAGATGAAACTCGGCGTTGGTCCCCGGGCGATTGATCGCGCCGGCATAAAAGACCTCATCGCCGACAGAGAAATCCGTGACGTCCGATCCGGTTCCAACAACAACCCCCGCCGCATCCCAGCCCAGAACGCGCCACTGACCCGCCTCCGGTGTCGCATTTCGACGGACTTTGGTATCAACTGGATTGACCGACACAGCCCTGATCTCCACCAGCAGATCCCGACCCGAAGGGGCAGGTTTCGGTAGATCAATGTCCTGAAGGGATGCCGGATTTTCGATGGGAAGCGGCGTCTGATAACCGATGGCCCGCATGATGTCTGCTCCTCTGTTGAATGAGGAGAAGAGTGAGCATTATGCTGTTTGCAGACAAGAACGCACTTTTAACGCCCATAGTGTCGGAAATGATACCGTTATGACCCGTATCCGCCATCAGTCGCTTGATTGCAGCCCCGGCTGCGCTGTTGAAGCAACGCTTCAGCTCATCGACGGAAAATGGAAAGGCGTGATCCTCTATCACCTGCTTCAGGGGACCTTACGCTTCAACGCCATCCGCAAGCGCCTGCCCAACATCACCCAGAGAATGCTGACGACCCAGCTTCGCGAACTGGAGCGTGACGGGTTCGTATTACGGACGGTCTACCCGGAAGTTCCGCCAAAGGTGGAGTACAGCCTCACTCCACGCGGACGGACCCTCGAGCCTGTCATCATGGCTCTCAAGGCCTGGGGCGATGAGCACACAGAGTTCAGGCATGTTCCTGAGATCTAGAGGGTTTGAAAAACTCTTTGGTTTTGAGGGTTCCTCTGTGATTCCATTTCCCCTGAGTTGATTTGGGCATGGATCATGAAGCAGCCGGGTTTCTTTGATGTTGACGAGCGGCTTGCCCAGTTAAGTGGGCTCATACCAACCGTTGATTGCTAGAACCTATAAGCCCAATCGCGCAGTCCGATTGACATGATGTGCCAAGATTGTTCGACGAACTGGTTCCAGGCATGGCAGGCGATATCAACGATATCGTCATAGATTTTTAAGATTCTGTTTGAGAACCATGTATTTCTGAGGAACTGCCAGAGATTTTCCATGGGGTTCAGTTCAGGAGCCCGGGGATACAGCGGGAGAATGGTGATATTGCAAGGAACATCCAGCTTTTGACTGATATGCCATGCCGCCTGATCCACAATGAGGAGGGCGTGCGAGCCTGATTCGACCGTTCGGGAAATCTCCGTGAGATGCAGCTGCATGCCGTGCAGGTTGCAGACAGGGAGCACGAGGCCTGCGGCCGTTCCCTTTTCAGAACAGATGGCGCGCGCCGAAGATCCACGCGGATCTGGTGCGCAGGTCGGCAACGGCGCGGGGCCGGATGCCCTGTTTTGCCCACCGTCGGGTCAGCTTCATTTTCTGGCCGATCCGTCCCGGCCAGACGTGCCGCGTCTCCGCGTGAAGCAGCATCGTAGATTGCTGCCAGTGCCAGAAGCCGACGTGCCTGACCCGAATGCCTCGTTGTCCGCGCCAGCCCACGCAAACCCACCGCATCGTAATCTTCACGCAATGCCAACGCTCTGCCCATTTGGATGCCTCCCCGGTTCGCCATCAGGTGAATCACAGGCCGATCCAAAACGATACCGTCAAGAAATCAAATATGAGTCAGGGCATCACAGAGTTGGTATGAGTGGGCTTAGTGATCAGCTCGAAGCTTTTTCCCAGATTATGGATTTTGAAGTCTTCCGCCCTGATCTGGAGCAGGTTTTGGTCTATTCAGATGAGAGTAAAGGCGGACGACCGCCATTTGATCCGGTGCTGATATTCAAAATTCTGGTGATCCAGACGCTAAACAATTTGTCCGACGAACGGACAAAGTATCTGATTAACGATCGCCTCTCCTTTATACCTTCCTTGGTCTGGGGCTGTCGGAGCGGGTTCCGGATTCCAAAACAATCTGGCTGTTCCGCGAATGTCTGACACAGGCAGGGGCCATTGAAAGACAGTTTGATTGTTTTGATACCACCCTATGCAACGCTAGTCGCTGTTCCAAAGCAGCACAATGCGAACGCTGAGAAATCGGATCTCCGGACAGGACGTATCTCCGAAGACTGGCAGGACAAGCCGGCAAGGCTGTCGCACATGGACCGTCATACGCGCTGGACACTGAAGTTCACGAAAACAAAACGGCAGGATGACGGGACGATCCCCACAACGGATCTCGCTATCCCGTTCTTTGGCTACAAATCCTACGTCTCCATCGACCGGAAGTTTCGGTTCATCCGGAAATGTAAGACGACGGATATCGCCGCCAGTGATGGTGCGCGACTGAGAGAGGGATTTCTGGATCAAACCAATACGGCCTTAACAGTCTGGGCAGACAGGGCTGTTCGTCCGGACTGTCGGTGTCACCCGGGCCGCCATGACGATCGAACTGGCCAATATCATCTACAACACATGCGCCGCTTCCTCTGCCTGGAACGGATCAGCACCACAGCGTAGCTATCAAGCGGGTGACGGCCCCCAATCTGCTCAAAACGCAGATCAAAAGCGACCCAAAGAACTGTCAACCAGAACGTCAAATGCCAGAAATTACAGGCCAAGCGTATCAACCAAAGGTTCTTCAATCCCTCCATCTGAAAGCTGCAGACCAAGGAAGCGTATGAACGACAGGCGGTCGTTGATCAGATACTCCGTCCGTTCATCGGACAGGCTGTTAAGTGTGTAGATCACCAGAATCTTGAACATCAACACGGGATCAAACGGAAGACGCCCGCCTTTGCTCCCATCTGAATAGGCCAGTGCCTTGTCCAACTCCGGGCGGAACACTTCAAAATCCACAGTTCAAGGACAAGCCCGCTCAATCACGCAAGCCGTTCCTCAAAATCAAAAAAAACAGACTGCTTCATAATCCATACCCACGATCAATGCAGCAGAAATGGAATCACACAGAACAAGTCAAAAGGGGGGGGGGGCGAACCCTCCGCCTATAGCTAATTGTTACCGTCGCCAAAAGATTCCATTCTGGCGGCTGACGTCAATACGCCCGTAGCAAAAGCCAGAGCCGCAGCGTTCATCAAAGCCTGAGCATGACTGACAGCGTACGCACTGGTCGCCTGCGAAAGTTGTGCCTGAGCCTGGTTTGCATCCGTAAGATTGCCCACTCCGGCCGCGTAAGACGCGGAGGCTGCTTTGAATGCGCTTAGTGCGGCGTCTCGGGCCACGGCGGCTGAATGCACTGAAGAAAGGGAAGTAGCCAGCGCGTCACGTGCGTTTGCAACCTGTTGTTCTGCGGCCAGAACATCCTTGTCGAGGGTGGCTCTTTGCGCCTGCTCGCGTGATTGCGCCTGCCTCAGCTGGTTTTGCAACAAACCACCCTGAAAGAGCGGCCACGACAACTGGACTGCGACGGTGCCGTTAGGCTGGGCCACCCGCGAAGCTGGTGCGGTTTGGGTATATCCGTACACCTTTTGCTCACCGATATAGGCCTGCACGTTTGCGTTGAATTCCAGTTTTGGCAGCATTGCCCTTTGTGCGGCGCGTGTGGCGGCTGTGGCGGCATCCATCTTATAGAGATCGGATAGGATATCTGGTCGGCGCTCGAGAGAGGCGCGCATCAGGCGTGTTACGTCTCCCGGGATTTGCTGTGGAAGGTGTGTGTCTCTAGAGGACGCGACTGATAGGTTGACGTCTGGCGACAACCCCATTGCCTGCAGAAGAGCATATCGCGCGCTATGCTCGGCACTGCGTTTCTGATCCTGCTGAAAAACTGCGGTGGCGGCGTTACTACGGGCTAGAGTAACGTCGACGACGGTGGCTTCCCCATGAGCATATCGAGATTCCGCTGAAACCTGCAGCAAGCGGGTATTTCGAACTGACTCTTCCGCAGCTTCATAATCGGCGATAGAGGCTTCGTGGTTATAGTAGGCGTTGATGACATCCATGAATAATTTTTGGTGAGTCTGTGTGAAATCAAAGTTCGATGCGATTGAAAGAGCTTTTGCGCTGTCTATGGTTGCGCGGGTATGGCCGAAATCAAACAGTAGATAAGACAGTTGTATTTCAGGGAAGGCCGCCATCGCATTGGCCGCCATATATCCTCTAGGGGTCAGGAAGTTCGGCATGGAGGTCACTGTACGGCGTCCTCCCGCTAGCAAGGTCGCAGTGATTTGCGGTGCCAGGGCTGACTCGGATATGCCCACGGCAAGCGCATTTTGCCGTGCCTGCTCCCATGACAGATGCGTTTGCGGATTATGCCTCTCTGCGATGTCAATCAGTTCGGAAAGCGTAAGTTTTTTTCCAGATATTACAACACTGTCTGCAGAAGCGGCGTCCTGCCGGGCTGCCGGCATACCAGCTTCGGTTGAGGCCTGATCCAGCCTGCTCAAACTTTGGGAGATTTTACTGTGCGTTCGCTCCGAGGTCGGCGCGGCGAAGTCATTACTCCCCGGCGGCATTTTCAAACCTGTCTGTTTTGCCGGACGCCATGGGCGGTCTGCAGCCGAGGGAGCGAGATCCGACGTATCGTGGCATCCGCTTACTGTCGCAAGAACGAAGCATAGTGAAGAGATAAAGGGGAGACTTGTTCGTCTTTTTCTAGCTACGGCAGATTTCCAATTCGTAGAATCAACCATGTGAAACACCCGTATTATTACGTTGTGCGGCATCCAAAGTGCCCAGAATATTTTTGATTCCGTCGTCTACTGATGAAAACCAGATCGTTCTCTCAGGGTCGTCGGGAATGATCGGAGGAACGGGGACGGATGATTTGAGTTCGTCATATCCCTCCCCTGTCACAATCCATTGGGCGAACCTATCGAGCCACCCTCTCAACGCAACAAGTGTCGTGTCGACTATTGCACTCGACAGATGGGACATATCGACGATCACTGATATTTTCACTGCCAGAATCTGGATATCGGTAAGAAGGCGATGATTGAAATCTCTGGCGAAAAGTCGCTTGCTGACCGCTGCTCCCTCCAATGCGTCTGCACTGAAGGATGATCTGACGGCCGCAATGGACTGACCAAATGCTTCGCGATCCTTTTCCTGCGCAGGATCGAACGGCGCTTCGGGGTTTTCTTTTTTGAAAACCGTCATGTCCGCGAGAGTTTTTACAGCGTCGGCCAGGTTCTTGCGCGCGATGGTGGCGACGCTGACGGGCCAGAGCGTTGTCGAGACCAAGGCAACCACCACATTGCCCAACAGGACGCCGATAACCCGGTCTCTGGCCGTTTGCATATCCAGTGTGGGGCCATAGCCCTGAAGAATACTGAGGCAGAAGGCGAAAGCTGTTTGCACTCCAGCGTAAGCAATTCGATCACTGCCTGATTTTATCCAGGCAGAGACAAATAATACGGGCGTCATCATGAGAATAAGTCCCATGATGCCTGTAACGATTGGCATGAATACGAGAATACAAAAAATGCCCGCAAGGCCCCCAGCAAGTGCGCCAAGCAAACGCAGAAACATCTTGTGTGTTGTATCGCCGATTGTTCCCATCGGAACGACAAAACAAGTCAGAACGCAAGTTCCGATCGCAGGCCAGTCTGTAAAACGTTCGATAAGGTAACAGATGATAACCGACACACATAATCTTCCCGCAGCGTGACGACCTGCTTGCTTCACGGCGCCCCCAGGCTTGAAAAGCGGTGCGGGCTTGTCGTCGATCTTCGGCAGCAAAGATTCATCGACTTCGCCAGGTCTGGAACTCAGAGCGAGAATAATTCCAACGCTCCGTGCGATCTCCCGAGCCAGTGGGTGCAGTACAGGGCTAGGAGCGAAGGCTTTCGCAAGGCGTTTCAGATTGGCGGCGACGTCGTGACCGAAACCAGATGACACAACCTCATCGTCAGCTTTTACGATCAGTCTTGCTGAGTGTCGAAGAATCCCAGATGACGTCTGCAGAATATCTGGTATTGTGGGTGACGCCTCGGATTGCGGGATTCGTCTTTCGTTGACGGCGGTAGCCCATAATGTCGCCATTAGCGAGATACGAGAGATGTAGCGAATTAACGCACGACTGGCCGCAGGATTTTCTGCCTCCGATTTGAACGATGCCGCCAGATCATGCAACTTTCTCATGCCGGAAACGCCCATGACTGAAGCGGCGAAAAGTCTTTCCATCGAATGGCTATGTTGTTCGCATCCTTCGTCCATTGCATCGGCAACAAGTAACAATCTGTCAGATTCCGCTTTTTTCAGTACCTTGCCGGGATTACGCCCCCACAGGTGGTTTGTAATAATGATCAGTGTCAGCGCTACGGCGTAAAGGAGCGCAAACCAGAGGCACTCGTGAAGAAATGACTCTTCCGGAGACAAATACGCACTGTCGCGTATGACACTATCAGTGGTGTTTCCAACCCAAGCGTCTATCGCATTGCCCGCACTCTCGACCTGATCCACCATTGTCAGCAGATAGACGGTCCAGAAGAAAAATACGTTGGCGAGCATACCTGCCGTCATCACGGAGCTCAGGTATCCTGCACAAAGCGTCAGGAGAACCATCAGAGGCAGGCGGATCGCCGGTTCAGCCATCGTGAACATCATACACAGGATGCTCGCACCGGTACCGATCACGATCATGCCGCCGCCAGTCAACGCCATACGCGAACTGGTCGCCGCGTCATTTCCTGAAAGCAGGAATCCGATCCACACAAAGAGCGCGACTTCGGGCAGCCGAAACGTCTCTCCAATCAGAAGAAACAAGATGGCGAGGCATGTCAGCCGGATCGTATTTCCCAGTCGTCCGGGAGACGGCGCCATTTCTGCCGCCATTCCCCGAATTGTGAAAACCGGATTCCCCTCATCAATAGAGAGAATATGGACAATGCCAGACTTATTTTCTTTCGCAGTCCGACGTCTGAGCGAGAAGAGATGAAGATTCATCTCTGGATTGTCGCAACAACTGTTGCTCCGATACGCATAAGCTCAGGCGGAGGTTGATCCAGACTGATCCGTATGGGGTAACGTTGGGCAATTCTGACCCAGTTCAGGTTGCGTGCAACTTGCGGTAGCCCGTTCGTCAGACTGCCTACATCTGGCTGAACACCACCGCCGAGGCTTTCCACATGACCGCGCAGCACAACGTTGGGGCGCGCCAGCACGTGGATGATCGCATTTTGGCCAGGATGAAAGTCAGGCACTTGGGTTTCACGGAAATTGGCGATCACCCACCAGTGCTCGGTGTCAATAATCGTAAACAGAGCCTTGCCTTCTGTCGCATACTCACCAGCGGCGATATTGAGCCCTGTTATCTGACCGTCACACGGAGCTTTAACTTCGGTTAAACGCAAGTCCCTCTGCGCAGCCGCCAACTGTGCGGCTGCTCCAACGATCTGTGCTCGAAGGGGCTTGTCGTCGCGAACGCTCTTCATTGCAGCATTCTGCGAGTGAATCGCCTGTTCAAGCGCTGCCGACGAGGTTTTAACATTACTTCTGGCCTGATCGAGTTGCTGAGCCGTCACGAAGCCCTGTCTGGCCAGAGGAGCCAAGCGAGCTTCGGTAGACTGGGCCAGCGCAAGCTGGGCTTGCATCTGTTCGACGCTGCTTCCCTGAGCCTCGGCAGTCGCCACTTGCGAACCAATTTGCAGATGCTGCAGCGGCAACTCAGCCTTCAGATTATCCAAATTGGCCTGAGCTTGGTCTAGCGCGTAACGGAAAGGCTCTGGATCGATGACAAATAGCGTGTCACCGCGATGGACAAATTGATTATCCCGTACGTTGATTGTGATAATTCTACCACTGACTTCCGGGGCCATATTGACAATATTAGCTTGTATAAACGCATCATCCGTGCGGGGACTGCGTTCGACAAGACAGGTAGCCACAACGGCAAACAGCACGCACAGCAATAGACTGGTGACGAGAAATGCATATCCCGTCATTTTTTTCGAGGATACCATCCTTCAAATACCTATCCAGATGATCCACAGGGCCAATGTAACGGCTGTACCAAATGCAAGCCACGAAAGCATTGGAAGAGGGATGGCGTCGTCGAAATCGAATGCGCTGAATATAATGCGGGTGAGTGCCGCCACGCTGGCACCAACAAACGCACATACGAGCCAAGACGGAAAAAAAGATCCAAACAGTTCTTGTGTCGGCGAGGTATTACACCCTGCGACGAACAGACAGATCAATATGGCCATCTTGTTTATATTATTGGTTTTTATAAGATACATTCTATTTCTTCCATTACTCGCAAGGAACGTGTATGCGGCGCAATGGTTTCAGAAGAAGCTGTGCTTAATATTGCGATGGACGTGAGCCATTATCCGGGGGGCG
Organism: Gluconobacter sphaericus; assembly: GCF_016757795.1. Lineage (GTDB taxonomy): Bacteria > Pseudomonadota > Alphaproteobacteria > Acetobacterales > Acetobacteraceae > Gluconobacter > Gluconobacter sphaericus. The sequence continues at coordinate 265,553 of NZ_CP068419.1, forward strand.
AAGCTCAGGCCCCATAGCCAGAAGATAACGGTTGCAGCGAGGCAGATTACCGAGGAGAAGGCATTCGGGCCGCGTTGCGACATACCGCCAGTCCTTGAGCCTTCTGAACATAATCTCGATGCGGTTACGGCGTTTGTATTTCCGCCTATTGTATTTGACCGGTTTCCCGCGAGGTTTTCGTCCCGGAATGCAGGGCCTGATTCCTTATACCTCTGAGGCATCCACGAACCAGTCAATCATTACCCCGGTCCGCCAGCATCCATTGTACCATGGGCAGAGCCGAGGCTCCGGTATAATCACTGACCTGTCCTGCTGTCATGAAAAAGCTGGAGGGTTCGCACCCCTTAGCGCTGATTTGTTCTGTGTGCTTCTATTCGTCCGCTTCTGGTTGGGGCTGTCGGACCGGGTTCCGGATGGCGAAACAATCTAGCTGTTTCGCGAGCGCCTGACGCAGGCGGGAGCCATTGAAAGACTGTTTGAGCGGTTTGACGCGACCCTGCGGAACACCGAGTATCTGCCGATGTCGAGCCAGATCCTGGATGCAACGCTGGTTGCTGCTCCAAAGCAGCGCAACACGAACGCTGAGAAATCGGATCTCCAGGCAGGACGTATCCCCGAAGACTGGCAGGACAAGCCGGCAAAGCTGCCGCACAAGGATCGTCATGCACGATGGACACTGAAAAGTTCACGAAGGCGAAGCAGCAGGATGACGGGATGATCCCCACAACGGATCTGGCCATTCCGTTCTTTGGCTACAAATCCCACATTTCCATCGACCGGAAATACCGGTTCATCCGAAAATGGAAGGCGACGCATGCCGCTGCCAGTGATGGTGCGCGATTGAGAGAGAAGACTTCATGGAAAAACAGGGCTTTGTCTCCAAGGTTCACAGGAAGAAGCCACATCTCAAACCTATGCCCCGGCATATCCAGCAATATAATGCAGGGAAGTCAGTGATCCGGTCGCGTGTCGAGCATGTCTTTGCCGATCAGAAATCGCAGACAGGGCTGTTCCTCCGAACGGTAGGCATAACGCAGGCCACCATGAGGATCGGGCTGGCCAATATCGTGTACGACATGCGTCGCTTCGTCTTCCTGACACGGATCAGCGCGAGCACGTAGCCATCCAGCGGGGGCAGCCCTCGATCTGCTCAAAACGCAGATCAAAAGCGCCACAAAAAACCGTTAATAAAATCGCCAAATACCCAAAATCAGAATCAAGACGCATCAATTAACGGTTCTTCGAACCCTCCAGCTTGCTCATAATTTTTCAGCCTCATCTTCCGTACCGCATTACGGGATGGATTTGAATGCATCTATCTGTTTCTTCAGAATGGCATAGTTTTCTGCAAAGCCCTGAAAAAAAGACTAGGCTCAGGACTCATAGCCAGAAGATGACGGTTGCGGCGAGGCAGACGGCTGAGAAGAAGACGTTCGGGCATCTGTCGTAGCGGGTTGCGACCCGCCGCCAGTCCTTGAGCCTTCCGAACATGATCTCGATGCGATTGCGTCTTTTGTATTTCCGCTTGTCGTATTTGAGGGGTTTTCCGCGAGATTTCCGTCCTGGAATGCAGGGCTTTATCCCTTTCTCTTCCAGGGCGTCTCTGAACCAGTCGGCGTCATACCCGCGATCTCCCAGCATCCATTGTGCTGCAGGAAGACTATCCAGCAGGGCAGCGGCACCGGTATAATCGCTAATCTGCCCCGCCGTCATGAAAAAGCTTAGCGGCCGTCCGTTCTGATCGGTGACCGCATGGAGCTTGGTATTCATACCGCCTTTGGTGCGACCGATCAGGCGGCCTGGATCCCCTTTTTTAACCGCAGGCTCGAAGCCGTGCGATGCGCCTTGAGATACGTCGCATCAATCATAATCGTCTGAGGCTCGACTTTCGCAGCAGACAGGCCATCCATCATCCGCATGAAAATGCCCATGTCGCTCCAACGCTTCCAACGGTTGTACAGCATCTTGTGGGGGCCGTATTCCCGGGGCGCATCACGCCAGCGCATCCCATTGCGGTTCACAAAAATGATCCCGCTCAGCACTCGGCGGTCATCAACACGGGGTCTACCATGGCTCTTTGGGAAAAAGGGCCGCAGACGATCCATCTGTTCATCTGTCAGCCAAAACAGGTCGCTCATTGCCAGTCTCCTCGCAGAGCCTGAATCAGATTTCCACAATCAAATCAATGGGGCCTGATCCTAGGGCGCTGATCTTCTTTTTTGTGATGTCCCGGATCGGCGTACCCTCTTCGCCAAATACCTCATAAAAAAGAAGATCAGCGCACCGCGCTTGGAGCACAGTATTTTTCTACGTACTGTCAGCCTAAAATGTAAAAAGCCCGCCCTTGCATTTGCAGGGACGGGCTTTTCAGTATGCGTTTAAATGAGATCAACGTGCCCCTGGGCGGGGACCGCCACGACCAGGGGGACCACCACGGCCACCACCTGGACGACCACCCGAGGGCGGTCCCGAACGACGACGCCCACCACCGCCGCCACCACCACGACCACCGCCCAAAACTGGCGGACGCTGCGTGGACAGTCGGGCCTCTTCGGAATGGAAGGGGTGGTCCGTCACAACCGGAATGGGCTTACCGATCTTCTTCTCAATATCCTTGAGCCATGCGCGCTGTTCAGCGTCACACAGGGAGACTGCGCAACCTTCACGTCCTGCCCGGGCCGTCCGGCCGATACGATGGACATAAGATTCCGGCACATTCGGCAGATCGTAGTTGAAGACGTGACTGACCTCGTCCACGTCGATACCACGGGCCGCGATGTCGGTTGCGACCAGCGCCTTGATGGCGCCACTGCGAAAACCAGCCATAGCACGCTCACGAGCACCCTGAGACTTGTTACCGTGGATGGCTTCCGCCCGGATCCCGTTTTTGTTCAGGAACTCGGCAACCTTGTTGGCTTCATGCTTCATCAGCGTGAAAACCACAGCACGAGCAACGCTCGGGCTTTCCAACAGCATAAGAGCCGCATCTTTCTTACTGTCCGAATCAACGAACATGACAGCCTGATTGATGCGATCAACCGTGCTTGATTCAGGCGTGACCTGAACCGTTGCCGGGTTCTTCAGAAGCGAATGGGCCAGATCGCTGATAGACGGCGGCATGGTCGCCGAGAACAGGAGGGTCTGGCGCTGCTGGGGAAGCAGGGCCATGATGCGTTGAATATCGCGCACGAAGCCCATGTCCAGCATCCGGTCAGCCTCGTCAAGAACGAGGATTTCCAGAGTGGAGAGATCGATATGCTTCTGCCCGATCAGATCAAGAAGACGACCAGGTGCAGCCACGAGGACGTCCACCCCGCGACGGGTGGCCTCGATCTGACGTCCCTGCCCGACCCCACCGAACACGACGGCGTAAGAGAACTTCATGTGCCGCGCATAAGCGGCAAAGCTCTCACCAATCTGCGACGCCAGTTCACGCGTGGGCGCAAGAACCAGAGCACGGACGCCCTTCGGCGGCGCGGGACGACGGTTGGTGAAGATATGGTTCAGAATAGGGAGCGCGAATGCTGCCGTCTTGCCCGTGCCGGTCTGCGCCAGGCCGAGAAGATCGCGACCTTCGAGCAGATAAGGGATGGCACCTGCCTGAATTGGGGTCGGCGTGGTGTAGCCTTCTTCCGCGAGAGCCTTCTGAATTGGCTCGGCAAGCTTAAGTTCAGCAAAACTGGTCATGGACCCCTCCTTTGAGACGGCAAGGTCATGCTCAGGCAACCGCACCGTTATATCCCCTGCCTGGCCAACTGGCCGCAGGTATTTATGGCAAGCGACCCCATTTCCACCCTGCCTCACCTGTAGAACCGGGCCTGAAACAGGCCCGGACAGCGCAGAACCGACGGGTTATGAAGTCATCATCGCACTTCAGAAGACTACCCCTGAAGTTGCCCGTGGGATGTAGGACAACACTTGTCCCATTGCAAGGAGACAAGAATTCTTATCTGAAAAAAGCCATTGGTATTTCTGGAGATTTTGCAATCAAGAGAAGCAGTTGTACTGAACCACTGCATCAAGAGGCAAAAACCCACCACGAGGCTGTGGTGATGATGCCTCACGTCCAAGCGCGACGAACATCACAATTTCATGATCTGCGGGAAGATTGATGATCTCGCCCACCCGAGCAAAGTCGAAACCATCCATGGGGCAGGTCTGAAGGCCATGCGCAGATGCCGCCATCATGAACGCATAGGCCGCAAGCCCACAGGAACGCATCCCCTCATCCCGCTGCACCTGTTCACGTCCTTCGTAATAGGAGCGGATCATGCCGACATAGCCCTCGCGCACGGCCTCGGGCGCGTCTTTCCAGTAGCGGGCAGGATCTTTCTCCCAAGCCTTGATGTCAGCACACATGACAATCAGCGCAGCACAGTCCTCAACCTGTGACTGATCCCAAGCTGCGGCGCGGATACGACGGCGCTGCTCCTGATCCCGCACAACCAGAAAGCGATAATTCTGGATATTGAAGGCAGTGGGAGCATGACGGGCGGCTTCAAGGATGGCCGTCAGTTCGGCCTCGGGGATCTGATATTCCGGATCAAAATGCTTGGTCGCGCGCCGGGATACGATGGCTTGAAGAATTTCGCTCATGAATCGGCAACTCCACTCTGACGGTTATTAACCCAGCACCTGCGGAAAGCAGACTCCGGCTTCAAGGCTTGACTATACCGCAGAGCGAAGGCTGCAAAATATCAAAACGCCCCCTTCAAAACAGCGCAGTCAGTGCCCCGCACGCTTGAGCAGAAACATGGCCTGTTCACCGAACAGATTGGCCAGCCGTATGGAACGACGCCACGGGGCCCGGGCACCATCTTCATCAATCGCCAGCCATTGTTGAATGACATAACCCTCTTCCTCGCAGAGAAGGAGAAAGTCCCGGATCGTACAAGGATGAATATTTGGCGTAGAATACCAGGGTGTATTCCACACTGGCGTCATCGGCATCTGCCCGGTCGTCAGGAGCTGAAGCCTCAGCCGCCAGTGACCAAAATTCGGAAAAGATACAATGGCATGACGCCCGATCCTGAGCATCTGCCTCAGGACCTCACGCGGGCGCTCTACGGCCTGAAGCGTTCTTTGCAGCACAACGTAATCGAACGTATCATCAGGATAGTCCGCCAGATCATGATCCGCGTCTCCATGCATGACAGGCAGCCCGTGCGCGACGGACTGCGTCACGTTCTGCATGTCGATCTCGATCCCCCGCGCATCGCAGGACCGCGTGCGGTACAGATAATCGATCAGGGTGCCATCCCCGCTTCCGACATCGAGGACACGGGCGCGGGGCGCAATCATTTCAGCAATGAGCCGCTGGTCCACGCGCATCAGCGTTCTCCCGCTTTAAGGGCCGCATGTTCGGCTGCACCCGCGATAAAGCCCCGGATTGTCCGGTCGAAATCCGGCTCCTCCAACAGAAAAGCGTCATGCCCGCGGTCGCTCTCGATTTCCACAAAAGAAACGTTCGCACCTGCCCGGTTGAGTGCCCGTACCAGAAGACGGGACTGCGACGTCGGGAAGAGCCAGTCCGAACTAAACGACACGACACAGAAACGAGTATGTGATTTCCGAAACGGGTTGGCCAGATCACCGTCATGTTCTGCGGCCAAATCAAAATAATCCATCGCCCGGGTGATTGTCAGATACGAATTGGCATCAAAGCGCCGCACGAACGATGAGCCCTGGTGACGCAGATAGCTCTCGACTTCGAACATTTCCCCGAACAGCGACGGACTGCTGGACGCCGGAACCGCTGTTGCCGCGTCATGCCGGACCCGCCGCCCGAATTTGCGGCTGAGAGCTTCCTCGGACAGGTAGGTGATATGTGCCATCATGCGCGCCACCCCCAGTCCGCGGGCAGGAATGGCACCGAAGTCCCTGTAATGGCCGTCATGCCAATCCGGATCGGCAAAGATAGCCTGCCGGCTGACTTCATTGAATGCAATGTTCTGGGCCGAATGGAAGGGAGACGTTGCGATCGGCATGGCAGCGAACACGCGTTCCGGGAAGTCTGCAGCCCAGGTCAGCGCCTGCATTCCACCCATCGAGCCGCCGATAACCGCAAAAAGACGATCTATGCCCAGATGATCGATCAGCTTCGCCTGCGCAGCCACGATGTCATGCATTGTGATTGGCGGAAACTCACTGTCCCACGCTTTTCCCGTCTCAGCACAAATCGACCGCGGCCCCGTCGTACCCATACAGCCGCCAAGGACATTGGAGCACACGACGAAATAACGATCCGTATCAATCGGAAGCCCCGGCCCGACCATCCGGCTCCACCAGCCAGGTTTGCCGGTCAGAGGATTGCGTTCCGCCAGATACTGGTCCCCCGTCAGGGCATGACAGACCAGGATCACATTATCCCGCGCAGCTGAGAGCGTGCCGTAAGTGCAGTAGGCGACCTCCAGCGGTGTCAGATGCACGCCACATTCCAGATCGAGACCGCTGTCCAGCCGTACGGTCTGATGTGTGTAGACCGGCCCATCCGCGATACTCGGTGACGCGCTGATGTCCATCCCAGATACACCCCTGATGCCACGACTGAGGCCTCATGCCTCCCGGGCGCCACGGTATGGCACTGCCGGCCGATACGATCAAATCCCCTTTTGGATTGACGATGAATTAACACCTTGAATAAAGTTAAAAAAACGTAAAAAAGTTATACATGCCGCATCCGTTCTCGCATTCCTCTCTTGAAGATTCACGGATATCGCCGTTTCCGGCTGACGCAGCTCCCCTGCAGATTCTCGGGCATTCCGGCATTTTTGATGCATTTTATTATCTGAAATCCAACCCCGACCTGCACACGCTCGGAACCGCCGTTCTTCGACATTACCATCAGCATGGATGGCGGGAGGGCCGTAAACCCAATCCCTTCTTTGATCCACACTGGTATCTCAACCAGAACCGCGACGTCATCGGCGACCCGTTGCTGCATTATGCCCTGCACGGGGAACGCGAAGGACGACGGCCGATCGCTTGGTTCGATCCACTGTGGTACGCGCGGACCTACCACCTTCCGGAACGGATGCTGGCTCTGGCCCATTACCTAAAGAACCGTCACAACACACCACTGCGCCCGATCCCCGAGTTCGATCCAGACTTTTATCTGCGCGCCTATCCCGATGTCGCCAAAGCTGGTATCGATGCGCTCGAACACTACATGGTTCAGGGGTTTCGCGAGGCCCGCAAACCTTTCGACGGGTTTGACCCCCTTTATTACAGACGGAAATACCTCCGGCATTCTCCGGACAGAAATCCGCTGCTACATTATCTGGAAAATCGCGACCGGCCGGATATCCATCCCTGCAGTCCGGAAACCGAAGTATCGGTTTTTAGTGAAATAAAGCGCCGGAGCAAACCAGGGCCGCTTTTTGAAAAAACATGCCCCTTACCTCGAAGCGCCATCCGCCGCGCCCGTATTCTGGCCTATTACCTGCCACAGTTTCATACCATTCCCGAAAATGACGCCTGGTGGGGCGAAGGTTTCACGGAATGGACGAACCTCTCCCGAGGCATTCCACGCTTTTCAGACCACTACCAGCCTCGTATTCCACGGGACTTGGGTCATTACACCTTGAACACACCCGAAATCCTCGAACGACAGGCTGCGATGGCCCAGGCCGCGGGGATCGAAGGCTTCATTTTTTATTTCTACTGGTTCAGTAACGGAGTTCGTTTGTTTTCAATGGGTTGCATGGCGGTTTCTTCCGGTTTCCAAAAACTGGTTTCCGCTCTGGAAATTGCCTCTGCTGCCATGCGTCTCTGGTCGGCTGAACGGGTGTAGTGCTCAACCATCTTGAGCGTCTTGTGTCCCGTGATCGCGGCGATTTCGTGCGTCGAGCACCCTGCTTCCGCTAGGAGTGTGGCAGCCAACTTTCGTAGGCCGTGCATATTGAAACCTGTCGGAATGATCCTCCGGGCCTGAGCCTCGTTCATGCTGCGGGTGATGTTGTGCGTCGTCAGCGGGCCACCACGCACACCAGTAAGAATGTGATTGCAGGTCTTGGGCCATTGCGCCATTGCTTGCGCGAGAACGGGATGGATTGGAACCCAGAGTTCAGTTCCTGTTTTGATCTGTCTGACAAAGATCGCGCCGTTCTGAATGTCACTCCAACGCATGGCGCACAGATCGCTGCGCCTCTGCCCGGTGAAGAGCGCAAGCATCACCGCGCGGGACAGGTGCGCTGGGAGATTGCGGATCGCGTCTCTTGCCATCTCCTTTGTCCATGCGGGAAGCGGGGTATATGGAAGCATCCCGATCCGAGCTGCAGCGTTCGCGTCGACCCATTCCCGATTGAGCGCCCAGGACAAGAATGCACTGCTGGCCTGTATGAACTGGTTTGCAGCTCCGGTCCCGCGGCCGGCCGCAATGGCGTCACGGAACTGGAGTATGACTCGACGGCGCAACTCCCGGATCGGGACCTGTTCGATGCGCTCCAGCTCCTTCAGATAAAGAATTCGACTGCGCTGCGAGCTTAACTTTGTCGATCGCCACTCGGGGCTTTGATAATACAGACGCAGGACTGCGCCGATTGTGCCGACCGAAGGCGCGCGTGAGGTTGCCTTCGTGGATCTCGGGTATCGGTATTCCTTAATAGTGCCGTCGGATAGAGTCTTTCTGACGATCTTGAATCCGTCGGGATGTGGTGGCGATTTCTTCACAGGCTTTGGCTACCGCATCTTCAGTTGATGGAGAAAATGAGACGCCGCTTTGCTCAAGCATCATGGCGTCGATTGCATGGATATCCCATCGCGGGCTTCGTGGTCCTAGGTGCATTGACGGTTGCGGCAAGCGCCCTTCCGCAACCAAGCGAGGAAGGCGATGGGGCTGAGTACATAGACGCTTCGCTACGGCTTCTCTGTTGAGCCAGCGCTCAAGCGTTTCCTGCATTAGCAGCCTCCCCGCGAGGGACGCCCGAAAGCGCGTTCCATTCTTTGACCGTCATGACGAATGGAATTTCTCCCATTCTCCGGCACATCACCCAGCCCGACTTCTGAACCATGAAGTGCAGAGGCCCTGAGTTGTCGTACTTAATCTTCGGGCTTTCACTCATCTCAAACACTCCCACTATCAGACACATTGGTACTCGCTGCGCTCACGTCAGTCACCGCCGCCACCTCCATCCATGCCCGTAGATCCCATTGTGGAACCACACGGACAGCGCGCGCAGAGCAGCGTCGATCGCTGTTAGAATTGGGTGTGGGGTCATGCGGCGATCCCCCGAATGCGCTGTGCGTAACGCTGCTTTGCCTGTCGGTCGTAAAGAACGACATTCACTGTTGCGGCGAGGTTTAGGCAGAACGAAGTCGGAATCATCACGCGGTGCTTGCAGCGATCTACGATCTCACTTCCAAGCGTCCCGTCTTCTGGGCCGAAAATATAATAGGCTCGTTCAGGATGAACGAAGTTGGCCAATTCGACCGCCCCTTCGACTAGATCAACAGCGATTGGGATAGCGTTGAAAGGAATGGTGCTCATCACATCATCTGGGGTCAGCAAGGGCGTATGGCGCCAGGCTTTTTGCGTATCGGCGGCGAGCCCTCCCAAGGCTCGCATCCGACGCTTTCCGCCTACGACAATCAGGTCTGCATTGAAGCAGCCAGCAGCCCTAAATACTCCTCCGACGTTGTGAGGATTTTTACTGTTGTGCAGCGCAATCGCTGCATATCCACGATTACTCATCACCCAATCCCCTCAGCAATATTCAGCAGCCCGCACGCACGGCGGATTTCGTTGTCGTCGTGGTGGAGGTCGGCCAGCCAAGGCGCAGAAGCCGGACGCTCGATCCGATCCATGAGGAGTGAGCGTGCAATCACGTCGCTCAGGTCCTCGTTGATCTCGCGGGGGTGGGTCATCAGAAGATCCTCCCGACAGCTTCGTGCCCGGTGACTTCCTCGATTGCGTAGATTGAAATCCAGCCTTCAGAAATCAGTTGATCAACACGGCGAATTTCAAAAAAGGTAAGAGGCTTTTTTCGGGACTGTTTTTCAGTGAGTGGCGCACTCTTCTGGCCATTACTTAACTTATCGATCCCCATTTTTTTGCAAGCATTGGAAATCGTGTCAGGCGCAGTGCCGATGCAATCAGCAATTTTGGCATAGGATGCTCCAGCGGATCGCATCATGGAGATCAACGGGCGTTGATTTTCCCAAAAATCGTCCGGATAGCGAGAACCGCGCATTATGCCACGTCTCCCATCGGCAGAAGCGGTGCACGCAGGATACGAGCGACCATAAGTGACAGGCCTGCAACGGTCCGTTCTTTGATCTGACGGTCTATGGCGTGCGCCAGTCTGGCGGCTTCTTCATATCGCTGCCAATGCTGATAGGCCGGTCCATGGTTACCCTTCTGGTCTTCCCGGGCCGATTCCCTCAGGCTTACGCAAGCGGCCTTACGGAACTGGCGGCGTTTCATTTCCAGATACGGAACTGATGCTTTGGACACAGTTCTGGCGTTTGCTGTTTCACGCATTTCAAAAATTCCTGTCGTTTACTGTTGGTGTCAGTCGGTAGTTACTTGGGCCACGAAGTCATTCAGGCGCTTTTCTACTCGGTCGATTTCGGCGGTGCGCTCGTCTCGTAAAGCCCGCTCTGCCCTCGTCCCGTGCAGGAAATTGGCCTGTTGGCGCTGTTCCTTGAGATATTCCCAGACCGGAGTCAGATCCTTGCATGCCTGATCGTAAGAGACCGGGCGCGTCAGTGTTGCGGACATCACGCCACAGCCTCGAACTGAGCGACCCAACGCATGCACCATTCCCGGGCGCGTTCGTCGCTTTCGCTATGACGGGCCACCTGTCCTGCACGAAGCTGGCCATCAGTCATTTTCTCGTAAATTCCGAGGCCAGTTTGCTCTTCAAAGATGACAAAGTTGGGCGTCTCGTGGAGCTTGCTGACCGTTCCGAATGGACCGGGATACAGAGCTTTCCATTTCTCGACATCGATGCTCCGGACAAGCGGAAATCCGAAGTCATTCAGAACCGGACCTGATACGGTAGGTCTCAACAGTTCTGCTAAATTTCCCTGGGGCATTACATTTCTCCCATCACCCTCGCTGGGTGTGGGACATTAATGTCCTATTTTTCTTCCGATAGTCAAGGACAAAAATGTCCTACTTCTCAAAAAATAGAAATCCCAGGGAAATTGGTCATAAGATCAAAGACATCACATAAAAAGAAACCCGGCCGGAGCCGGGCGCTTCACCGAATAACGGGAAGATGCTCTAAAACTTGCTGCTCAGAAAGATGTAACCTCGGCGCCAGCCTATAGGCAAGATTATCGCGCCGCTCTCTCCAGTCCTCTGCGTAATCCAGTATGGTTACACCCACTGTGGAGTGATCAAAAACAGACTCTCGCCACAAAAGATTATCTATATCTGTATGCGCGATAGCCTTAACCGGGCTGCCCAATGAAAGATAAAGAACATCAGCAAACTCATCGTAAGAGGCAATTAGATCATTCATCTTGCCCCTCCTCATCAGTAGGCCAGATTTGTTTAGTCTTAATTTGGTCGCGTGCGTAATGAGCGGTTTGAACGAACGGTCCATCAGCCAAGCCAGCTTTCACAGAGACCCTCATTAGACTTTCGCTTCCTGGCAAGGATCGCTCGCCCACAATTAACACACTATTCGGCTTTTTGGCATCACGATGAACTGCTTGAGGAAATTGCAGAGTATGCACCAGATCATCCAGATTAGTCTCTGGGTGGCCGCCTTGAATGTGAGTCCACGTATCGGTAGCCAGCTTTACTTCCGCATTAACGACTGGAGCCGGGCAAAAAACACGACATAAGATTGCACGTTCATCACCCACGAGCAGACTCGGGACTTCCAACGTTCTCCGGTAATTTTATCTCGCCGAATACCCTCTCATATCCATCCACTGACGTCTGAATATTTTTCGCAAGTATCTTGGCCGCAATAGGATTGAGCATAAGTGTGGCCTCATGCGTGATGCTTGCCTCATTAGATAAAGACATGTTGTCAGGGTTTATCTTAGGACCCGTGCTGAATACAGCCACACCAAAGTCGTGACCTGTAATTCCCACCAAGGCATAAGACACTCGATGGATTGGAGCGGAGTTAGTGTTATCAGTGCTCATCGTAGAACCCTTCATACGTTATGCGCATTGTCCAGACAATCTGCCCTATGGCATTAAGACACAATCCGCTTATTGTTCTCACTCTAGTTTCACCCGAATGACACCATCGGCTTCGGTCGGTAGCTCGCCACGACAAGCGCCTGGATGAATACGTCAGGCATCCCGGCATCGTGATCGCCGCGTATGGGCGGAACGCGCACAGGCGTCGCAAAGTCCGGATTCGTGCTTTGTGGCCATAGAATCATCTCGCCGCTTTCCAGCACCTGCACGGCTTTAACGGTTGCCTCGAAGTCGTCTGAGACTTTCGACCTCTGGACTGCAACGACGATCTCGCCTGTCATCGGCATCCTGCCAAGGTCCACTAGGTTAATCACCACGACGATCGATCCGTCCGGGAAAACCTTGTTCATGGAATCCCCTTTAACGAGGAGGCCGTATCGATGGAGGCCCGCATAGGCGGCGTCCAGGGGGACGGTAATCGCGTACCAATCTGCCCGAGGCCATTCCATTGCGTCTCGCCACACACCCGCCTGCACGTCGCCTCGGACTTCGATCTGCGTGGTGTGGACAGGGGTGACAGCATTTTTTTGCTGCGCATCCGAACCTGTGATCTCTGAAGTGGGGATATCCAAGTAAGCAGCGATCTGGCTTATCGTAGTAAGCCTGGGGCTCTGGCTGGATCCGTAAATCACATGTTTAGCCGCCGATTCACTCAACCCAGCACCGAGGCTCGCAGCGCGCATTGAAATCCCCTTCTCATTCAGGATCTTCAATAGGCGCGCGCCGATCTGTGTAGTGGGCTTTTTCATGGGTCTATTATGTCCCATTAAAAAAAAAGCCGCACGGGACAAAAATGTCCTTGCACTCAGGCTTTTCGTAGGACATTAATGTCCCATGACCCAACGTGATCGCCTTCTTCAGCAGATTGAAGATTTCCGTAGCAGCCGAGAAATGTCCGAACGGGCTTTTAGTATTGCCGCCACGGGTAACCCGAAATTTCTTTCGCGTTTCAGGCAAGGCATTTCAACTCTGCGTTCGATTGAGGCCGTTGAGAATTATCTCAAAAATGAAATGGAGCAAGTCACGCAATGACCGGCTTCATGATGGTCTGCAACTCGCATTCCGCAATCCAGCAGCTCTCAATGAGCGTGGCGGTTGGAATGGCGGGTTCAACGCTCTCGAAGGTCGGCATTACCAGTGCCGTTCTGACATGCGAGGCGATGACTTCGGCGGAGACATACGGAACACGGGGCGCAACCCGTGACCGCATGACAGCGCATAGTACGATCATTCTTTCCAGTGTTTCTGCAAATTCCAAATCCAAAGTCGCGTCCTCCTGCCGCTCCCAAAACAATGGAGCGGAAAGATGCGGCGAAATAGGTCAAATTTTGACCGAGATTTGCAAAATCAAATGATAACCACGGCAACCCTCTATTCCGAGACGGTCAGTTCCGTCCTGCGGAGCATCTACGGGAAGCTGAAAAACGGCCCTGAACTCTTGGCGCGTGCAGTCGATGCATCGCCCAGGGCCACTAGGAATTGGCTGGACGGCAATAACGCGCCCCGCGGCGCTGAACTAATCCGGCTTATGGCTGAATGTGAAGAGCTACGCCTTGAAATTGAGCGGCTCGTTCAGGAGGAAAAATGTCGAAAGGGTTTGCCGTCGATTTCGGCGCATGTGGTTTTGGGTGGAGTGGTCGACCACCATCCCTCCGCTTGGGCGTCATCGCCTTCTACTGGTTCGAGCATGGCATCGGCATCATTATGCTCGGATATCGCGCCTCACTCCGGATCGAACGGGAGAAGGTAAAGCGATGAATTACACCGTAGTAATTCCCGGTCCCGCAAAAGGTAAAGGGCGTCCGCGCTTTGGTGGAGGGCGTGCCTTTACTGACAAGGGAACGCAGATTGCGGAAGCATGGGTCAAGCATTGCGCCATTCAGCAGGTCGGCCATCTCGTGCTCGAAACGCCGGTTGCGGTCGATTTGATGATCGATGTGATGCCAGCGGCTTCGTGGTCAAAAAAGAAGCGTGAGGCCGCGCTGTCTGGGGAATTGCAGGCGACCGGTAAGCCGGACGTGGATAACGCCAGTAAGCTCGTTCTTGACGCTCTCAACGGCATTCTTTGGCGTGACGACGCGCAGGTTTGCGATCTTAGGGTGCGACGTCGATATGCGCCAATCGCTCAAACGACAATGATTTTGACTATCCTGTAACGCCGGATCGCGTTGCCCGGTGATCGAAACCACCGGGCTGGGTGATGCGACGAGCATCAATAACAGAGCCGAGGGACGGAACCCCTCGCCTTGAAGGAGACCTTACATGAGCATTATGGCTCAAGTCCAGCGTGGTGTTGTCTATAAGCCGCCGCGGTTGATCATTTACGGAACACATGGTGTCGGCAAGACGACACTGGCATGCGGCGCCCCTGCTCCGATCCTGGTGCAGACGGAAGATGGTGCGGAAAGCATTGGTGTGGACCGGTTCCCGCAGTGCTTGTCCTACGAAGACATCATGGATCAGCTCACCGGTCTGCTTGAGGAAGAGCATGCATTTCAGACGCTGGTGCTCGATAGCCTGGATTGGGCTGAAAAGCTGGTTTGGGACTATTCCTGCCGTCAGAACGGATGGGTTTCAATCACAGATCCGGACTTTGGGCGCGGCTATGCCAAAGCAACCGAAAACTGGAAGATCATCACTGACACACTTCAGCGGCTGCGGGACGAACGTGGAATGGCAATCATTCTGCTGGCCCACAGCCAGATCAAGCGCTTCGAAGACCCGACATCCGGCGGTTACGAGCGGTATCAGATCGATCTCCACCGCGGGGCATCTTCGCTGATGCAGGAAATGGCCGATGGTGTGTTTTTCATGAACTGGAAATCAGTCATCACCGAAGAGAAAGGCGGCTTCGCCAAGGTCAACAAAGCCAAAGGAAACGGCCAGCGCCTGATCTTTACTGAAGAGCGTCCTGCCGCCTTGGCAAAGAACCGGTTCGGTCAGTTCGGGATGCCCGACAAGATCGAAATTCCCAACGATCCGGCTGAAAGCTGGAACGCGCTTGCCGCCAACATCCCCTATTTTGCGAACTGAGGAACATAGCCATGTCAGGAAATCTTGCAGGCCTTTACGATCAGGATACAGCTCCGGATGCCCCTGATTTCGAACTGATCCCGGTAGGAGATTATGACGGAGATATCGTCAAAGCTGAACTGAAAGATACCCGCGCGGGGTGCATGATCTCATTGCAGATCAAGCTGGATAACGGGCGCAGCGTGTTCGACAATTTGAACATCCAGTGCTCAAGCAGTCAACAGGCCGAGGATATTGCCAAAGCTGCTGTCAAAAAGATCGGACAGACGAACAACAAGATCATTCGGGATACATCCGATCTGGAGCTGTGCCGTGTTCGCGTTCGTGTCGGTATTCAGCCTGCGCGTGGCGAATACAGTGAACGCAACGTGGTTAAGTTCTACCAAGACCCCAGCAAAGCATCCACGCCAGCGCGCCCAGCCCCAGCCCCAGCCGCGGGCCGCATTCCAGCGCCTGCCGGCCGCCGGCCAGCTCCTGCTGCACGTACTACCCCTCCCCCTGCTGCTTCGTCCGGAAACAAGCCATGGGTCCGCAATCGGCAGCCTGAGCCAGAGGGGCCGAACGCGGATCTTGGCGGAGATGAAATTCCGTACTGACCTAACCTCCGGGTCCTGAGCGACCCGGCTTTCCTTTCAGGTGAATAAGAACAGGAGGCCACCGTGTCCGATCACGACACGACGGGAAAACTGCGTCTGCGTGACTATCAGCAGAAAGCAATCGATCAGACCTGGGAATGGCTCCAGAACAACGACGGCTGTCCGATCATCGATGCGGCCGTGGGCGCGGGCAAATCCGTCATTATGGCGGCCATGATGACGCAGGCATGTGAATGGGATGCGGGTGCACGGATCCTGATGATTACGCACTCGTCGCAGCTTGTGCAGCAGAACTACGCCAAACTGGTTAATCTCTGGCCCATGGCTCCTGCCGGAATTTATTCAGCCGCCCTGAAGCAGAAAGATCTTTACGCTCAGATCCTGTTTGCGACCATTCAGTCCATCTACAAGAAAGGCTACGACATCGGGCGCGTGGATCTCATCCTGGTGGACGAGTGCCATACGATCAGCCGCAAAGAAAAGACTATGTGGCACCGGTTCCTGACCGACATCGCTCGCGTCAACAAGGGAGTGCGGATGATCGGCTTTTCCGGCACTCCCTGGCGACTTGGCGAAGGGCCGCTGATCGAAGGTGATGACGCCATATTTCATGGCATCAGCTACCGGATCAGCATCATGGATCTGATCAAACAGGGATTTCTGGTTCCCGTTACTACTCAGGCAACCGGCATCCGCGTTGAAACGGCAGGCCTGAAAAAGACGGGCGGCGATTACAATATCGGACAGCTGACGGCCGCGGTCGATGACCAGATCGAGACTGCCGTTGCCGACTTCGTTGAGCGCGGCCGGGATCGGCGCACCTGGTTTATTTTTGTGCCATCGGTCGAAAATGCGCGGCATGTGGCTGATGCCATTCACCGGCATAGTATCAGTTGCGAAATCGTCACTGCCGATACACCAGAGGTCGAGCGCAGCAGGATCCTGAACGGAATGCGGGCAGGCACCATTCGCAGTGCTGTCAGCGTAGGAACGCTCACCACAGGAGTGGATGTGCCCCAGGCCGATATGATCGTCGGTCTGCGGCCGACCACGTCCAGCGCCCTTCTGATCCAGATGATCGGCCGCGTTCTGCGCCTGTCACCGGAAACAGGCAAGACTGATGCTCTGCTTTGCGATTATGCGGGGTGGCTGGCCCAGCATGGCCCGGTCGATCTGATTGAACCGCCGCGCGCCCGTGGCAAAGGCGGCGAACCACCGACAAAGCAATGCGAAGTCTGTGACACCAAAGTGCCGATCCACATCATGGAATGTCCGACCT
Source organism: Gluconobacter sphaericus (assembly GCF_016757795.1). Taxonomy (GTDB): domain Bacteria; phylum Pseudomonadota; class Alphaproteobacteria; order Acetobacterales; family Acetobacteraceae; genus Gluconobacter; species Gluconobacter sphaericus. Next base: position 282,627 of record NZ_CP068419.1, read on the forward strand.
GCGGGTTTCTCTTTCCGGCAAAGGAAAAAGAAGAAGAGCCGGTCAGGGCCTCCAATCTTGCCGCGCTTTCCACGGATGTGAAGCCAGTTCGTGTTCCTATCATCGACATGAAGTTCCGCCGAAATCCTGGGCGGGATGGCAAGCCTGACACGCTTCGGATCACCTTCAATTCGGTGATGCAGGACTACAACAAATTTCTGACGTTTGAGCCAGAAGCAAATCCATGGGCACGGAAGAAATCAGCCGAAGCGTGGGCTCAAATGGCGTTTCTGCCTGTTCATCAGAAAGCCCCGGCTTCGATTGATGAGGCGATCAATCGCAAGGCAGAACTTCGAGTCCCGAAGGAAATCACCGTCAAGCCGGTTGGGAAATATCCTGAAATCGTAGAGATCCATTATGAGTGATGCGAGCCGCAAGGCCTTTCTGTCTGCGATGGACAGCGCGCTTGACTGGCTGGAAGCCAACGGCATGACCGCGGCTTTCGCCAATTTCACAGAGGCTCAGGCCGAGAGCTTCTTTGCCTCCTTTCTCGACAAATACGTGCTTGAGATCACCGCAACATGGGATCGGAAGCTGATCAGAACAATCGGAGTTCCACGCAATGACCAAGGGTAATCTCGAAGGCATCTTTGACTGGGACAGTGTTCAGCGCCGCGAGCCCTATCAGGACCTGATTGGAGAGCTTGGCATCCCTTACCCCATCTTCCCGTGCGGTATGAACAAGCAGCCGCTGACGCGACACGGCTTTAAGGATGCGTCGGCAGAACCGGCGCTGATCGCGGCCATGTTCAAACCCTTTCCCGGCGCGCGCATCGGCATGCCGACAGGAAAGGCATCCGGAATTTTCGTGGTTGATATCGACACGAAAAATGGCCCGGAAGCCGTCGAGTGGATGATGGCCCATGACCTCCAGAACCAGACGAAGTGCGTGCGCACTCAGTCAGGCGGCTATCATCTGTGGTATCAGATGCCGACTCTCAAGCTGCGCAATACCGCAAGTCGCATCGTTCGAGGCGTCGATACCCGCGGCGAAGGCGGCTATGTCCTAATCCCGCCATCAGATGGGTATTACGACTTCAACGATGAAGCCGTCGAGGAATTGCCTGCATGGCTGCTTGAAGAACTGCAGCGCAAACCTGAACCGGCGCCAGCTCCAGTCGTGTCCAGCCCCTCCCCGCGCCACGTTGATGGGGGCACACCATACGGGCTTGAGGCCTTGGCCAGGGAATGCGATGCCATTCGGTACGCCGGGGACGGATCAAAGCATACCACACTCAACAAGGCAGCTTATTCGATCGGCGGCCTGGTTGCGTCCGGGGAGCTGGAACAGTCACTTGCATTGGCCGATCTGCGGTCAGCTCTCAATGATATTCGATCAGCATGCCGGGATTTCCGGGCCGCTGAACGCACACTGGACCGGTCCTTTCGTGAAGGCGTCGGACGCCCGCGTGACGTGGAGCATATCGAAGCCCACGAAGAAATCAGCGATGAGTGGGCTCCCCTGCTTCAGGACATCAGCCGCAATAACCTGCCTGAACGGAACGTTTCTGCGCTGGTGCCGAAAAACCTGCAGGGCGTCGATGGATTTCTGGAGGAGTTCGTAGCTTACACAACCCGGACAGCACGCCGCCCGCAACCTTTCGCAGCTCTTGCCGCTGGCATCGCGCTTGTCTCGGCTCTGGCAGGACGCAAATATCGGACAAAGACAGATCTGTGGACCAATCTTTATGCCGTCAGCATCATCGACAGTGCTGGAGGAAAGGACCACGCGCGCCGCGTCATAAAGCGCATTCTCGCTCAGGCAAACCTCATGGACTACCTGGGCGGCGAGGATATCGCGTCCGGTACGGCCTTGCATACGGCCCTGAAAATTCATCCGGCAAAGGTCTTCATGATCGATGAATGTGGTGACTTTCTTCGAGGCGTTCTCGGTATCAAGGCCAGTGCTCACAAACAGCAGATCGCGCAGAAGCTGAAATCCCTGTACACCTCCAGCGCGGACGTCATGCTTGGAACCGAATATGCCGACCAGTCTGAGAAGACGGGCCGCAAGCGTGAGGATATTCACAATCCTATCGCCACCATTTACGGGACTTCAACACCCGCTCAGTTCTGGTCTGCTGTGGCCGGCGCCTCACTGGCTGACGGGCTTCTCGGGCGCTTCCTGGTGTTCATCCCGGAAGAGAACTATCCCGACCTGCAGGACACGGAAGTTGAGGATATCCCGCAGAGCCTGATCGAAAGGGCGCAGCAGATCGCGCATGGCTGCCGGAAACACGATCCGGGCAACATCGAAGCCATGATGCTCTCCGACACGCCAGCCAATCCGTACACGGTGCAATACAGCGTGGACGCCGTGCGCGTTCTCAAGAAGTGCGAAAGCCAGCAGGAGGTGCTGCTGAAACAGAACGAGGGCACTTACATCACTTCGCTGGCCGGGCGCATCGTAGAGAATGCGTGCAAGTTGGCTCTGATCCAAAGCGTGTCCCGCAACCCGCAGGATCCCATGATCAGCGAAAAGGATATGAAATGGGGGATGGAGCTGTCCCTGCATTGCTTCGACGCTATGCGACAAGGTGCAGAGCGCTACGTTTCAGAGAATGAGACCCAGGGGCTCCGCAAGGAAATTCTTGAGATCATCCGAAGCGCGGACGGAGAGATGACCGGAAGGGATATCCTCAGGAGGATGGGGATGAAGATCTCTGCCAAGGAGCGGGATGAGGTCCTCAATACCCTGGTAGAGGCCGGGTATATCATTGCACAGGATCGAAGACCGGAAGGCGCCGGGAGGCCGACGCGTTCATACCGAATTGCCTGAAATCAAGCCCCCACAACATGGGGGCTTTTTTATTGTCAATTTTGACTAATTTCCGAATGACAAAATTCGATCAAAAAACCGCAGAAGATCAAGGGTTATATAATATTGTCATTAATTTATTATATTATAGATATCATATTGATTGGCAGTTCATCCGGGTATCGCGCGCGTGCGCGTAAGGACGAAAATGACAAAATTCATTTCCTATCGTCTATACCGCAGAAAACTGCCAAATAATTCTGGCAGAGATAATGTCATCGGCGTGTGCCATAAATGACAAAACTCCTTCTCCTAAAAAACTGCAGAATTCAGCCGCTTTATGCTGGTACTGAATGTACGTCTGTACTAGCATTCCTGGCATGATAAACCCCGAAAATCCGCCAATTTCCAACACCTGGCCAGCCTGCATCGGCGAGCATGCAGCGGCACTGGCTAATTATCATCGTCTCGGCATGGTGCGTGATAGCCTCGACATTGGCGGTCGTGCGCATTCTGAGGAGAATGGGCTACTCGGGTTGGTGGTCCCTTTTGATGTTCATCTGGCCGCTCTGGATCATTGGCCTCGTGAAGCTATCAAAAGCAGACTGGCCCGCTCTGCGTCGGTGATCAATCCTTGGGCGGAAGTGCGTCGGTTGGGGTATTGGTTGATACCCCATATTGTAAATACAACTTATCGTAAGTTTATTGGGTAGAACTGATCGAGTTTGAAGAAATTCTCTTCATGTTCTATTGCAAAATTAATTCCTATTATGCATTGCTGATTAGATTGGCCAGTCGTAGTCGTAACTCTGCGGTCAACAAACGCGTACTCTTTATCTTTTCTCCTTTCTTCAAAAAGGAAATGGTCACCTAAATAAAACGAGTTACCTAATTCAGCACTGACCGCTCTCACGGCTTTCCTTAGATCCTCCTCTTTAGTCCCGCTTGCGCGGACTGTTATTTCAGGCTCTGCGCGCCCGGAGAAACTTATTGTAGCGAGGGTGACAAATTTCATATCGCGATTCCATTTCTAGTCAGTCATTTGAGAATCGAAGTTTATTACAAAATATGTATTAGGCTCAAACGGATTTAATTTATCCGTTATGGCTGATGATATTGCGGTATCCCGTTACCGGTTTTGCTTGTACTGAACGGGGTCCAATGATAGGTTTGCCCTATGACAAAACTCAATGAAAAGCAGGCTCGGTTCGTTGAGGAATACCTTGTCGATTTGAATGCAGCGCAGGCTGCAATTCGGGCAGGATACAGCCAGAAAACGGCGCGAACTCAAGGGCAGCGACTGTTGACAAATGCTGACATTCAAGACGCTGTATCAGAAGCGCAAAAGTCCCGCTCGGCTCGTACACAAATCACGCAGGATCGCGTCATTCAGGAAATCGCCCGACTTGGCTTGAGTGACGTGCGAAAGCTTTTCGATGACGGCGGTCGTCTGTTCCAGCCGCATGAATGGGATGACGACACAGCTGCAGCTGTCGCCTCCATTGAAGTCGATCAACGCAAAGAGCCTGGCGAAGATGGTGAGCGCTACACTGTCACCAAGATCAAGGCGTGGGATAAGAACGCGGCACTCGAAAAACTCTGCAAACACCTTGGCCTGTACGAGCGCGACAATGAGCAAAAACAGGTTGTGGTGAATATCCGCGACGATCTGGATGATTGAAGTCACGCTCCCTGCCCACGGATGGAAGCCGCGCGATTATCAACGTGAGCTTTGGAAATACCTTAGATCGGGCGGCAAGCGCGCCTACGAAGTCGCGCACCGGCGATGGGGGAAAGATGACGTTGCCCTGAACTGGGCGGCGATCAGTGCCATGAAGAAGGTCGGCAACTACTGGCATATGCTTCCCGAGGCGAGCCAAGCGCGAAAGGCTATCTGGGACGCTGTGAACCCGCACACTGGACGCCGACGCATAGACGAAGCCTTCCCGGCCGAGATCCGCGCCACGACCAAAGAACAGGAAATGTTCATCCGGTTCATCAACGGCTCAACATGGCAGGTCGTGGGTTCGGACAACTTCAACAGCCTCGTGGGATCAACTCCGATTGGTGTGGTGTTCTCTGAGTGGGCGCTCGCAAACCCTTCGGCCTGGGCGTTTCTCTCTCCGATCCTGCTGGAGAATGGCGGATGGGCGATGTTCATCACTACGCCTCGCGGTCGCAATCACGCCAAGACGTTCTTCGATGCCATGCGCGGTGAGCCGGGTTGGTTCTGCGAGGTCTCAAGCGTTGAGAAAACAGGCCGCTTCACCCCTGAACAGTTGGCAGCAGAAAGGCGGCAGCTTGTGGCGCAGTATGGCGAGGATGACGGCGGCGCGAAGTATGAGCAGGAGTATGACTGCTCATTCGATGCGGCTATTCAGGGCAGCTACTACGGCAAGATCATGAAGCGCCTTGATGAGGACGGACGGCTAGGGGATGTTCCGCATAATCCTTCCCTGCCCGTCATCACGGCTTGGGATCTTGGCATTGGTGACAGCACAGTTATTTGGTGCGCGCAGCAGATCGGGCCAGACGTTCGCGTGATCGACTGCATTGCCGCATCCGGTCAGGGCATCGACTGGTACGTGCGAGAGCTTGGGAAGCGGCCTTACAATTATCGGCAGCACATCGTTCCTCACGACGCAAACAACGGCGACCTTGGGACAGGACAGCGCCGCATCGATACCATGCGCTCGCTTGGCATGAACCCGATCCGTGTGCTCCCACGAACGGCGGTTGATGACGGAATTAGCGCAGCCCGTAATCTCCTGCCGCGTTGCAGGATTGACCGGACAAAATGCAAGCGCGGCATTGAAGCGCTCGAGCAGTACCGAAAGTCATGGGACGACGCGAACAAGGTCTTTCGGGACAAGCCCCTCCATGACTGGGCTTCTGATTATGCGGACGCCTTTCGTTATCTGGCCGTAGGCTTGCGGGACCGTGAAGACGACAAGCCGAAACGCAAACCGATCGAGCGCCCATCGTTTATAGGAACAAATGCGGGCTGGATGGGAATGTAATCGGCCGCACCTGTTGAATTTGATTGTACTGACAGAATTTCGTGTGGTATTTGAATACCTCATGAGCGCACGCCTCCAAGAAACAAATGACGTTCTCCACGAAGTACAAGAGCGGTTCGAGGCTGCTCGTGATTTCGAGGCTCAGTGGCGCAAGCGTGCGCTTGAGGATCTGCGCTTCTTCCATGCGGATGCCTACAATCACGCGCAATGGGACAGCGCGGTCTATCAGGCGCGTGCTGGCACGTTTGGCGGCTCCCCTCGCCCATGCCTGACGATCAACAAAACGCAGCAGCACGTCTTCCAGATCGAGAATGACGCGCGGCAGTCGCAAATGGGCATGAAGGTCAATGCGACCGGCTTTGGATCGACCGAAAAAGCGGCTGACGTCATCGAAGGCATCATTCGCCATATCGAGTACCAGTCGAACGCTCAGCAGAACGCCTATAACTGCGCCATTCAAGGGCAGGTTCGCCAAGGCATGGGCTGGGTCCACGTCATCACGGATTATGTGCGCGGACAAGACAGCTTCGATCAGGACTTCTTCATCAAGTCCGTGCCTGATCCGCGCTCTGTTTATTCAGATCCCAACACGCAAGAGCCCGATCATTCCGACATGCAGTGGGCGATGATCGTTGAGGAAATGCCGCGCGCGGAGTTCGAGCGGCTGTATCCCGGGCATGACGACATCAAGGGCGCGCCACTCTCCATCGCGACGGACAGCGATGACCGGACAGATGCGATCGAGCGCGATATTGTGCGGGTGTTTCGCTACTACCGAAAGAGCGAAGAGAAAGACACGCTCTGGGCCTGTCCGGTGATGCAGCCGGACGGTTCCGTCGTCACGCAGCCGATGCGCGAGAGCGAGATGGCCCCCGAGATGGTGGAAATGTGCCGCGAAATGAAGGCGCAGTCACGACCAATCACGCGTCCGCAGGTTGAGTTCTTCTTGATCGCAGGGAATGAGGTCATTTCTTCAGGCCTGACCGTGTTCCAGCACATCCCTCTTGTACCTTTCGTTGGTATTGAGAGCGTGATTGACGGACGCCTTGACCGCTGTGGTCTGGTCCGTTCTCTCATAGATCCGCAACGCATGTTCAACTACAGCGCTTCGGCTTTCGTGGAGAGTATTGCTACACAGACGAAATCGCCCTGGCTGGTCGATGAGCGTTCGATTGAGGGGTACGAGAACCAGTGGGCAAGCGCTAACACGTCCAATCAGGCGTGGTTGCCGTATCGCTCCATTGATCCAGACACTTCAGAACCTTTACAAGCCCCTCAGCGCCTTGACCCGCCAACCGGCAGCACGGGTCACATGCAGGCCATGCAGAACGCCGATCTGCAAATGCAGATGGTCACGGGACAATATCAGGCAGAGATGGGTGCCCCCGGCAACGAGAAGTCTGGGCGCGCCATCAACGAACGCCAGCGCCAGTCCGACACGGCAAACTATCACTACACCGACAATCAGGGCATGGCGCTTCGTCTCTTGGGCCGCATCCTGATCGACGCTATCCCGCTCGTGTACGACACGGCGCGCGCGGTGCAGGTGCTTGGTATGGACGGCCAGCAGTCAAGCGCGATTGTCGATCCGAAATCACCGCAAGCCGCTCAAGTTGTTCTGCCGCCCGGACCGGATGGTCAACCCGCTCAGCCCCAGCCAAACCTGACATTTGAGCAGCAGCTTGCGCAGGAAGGCGCGATCCTTGCGGTAAACCCGACGATTGGGCGCTACGATGTCGAAGCAGACGTCGGCCCTGCCTTCGCCACGCGCCGTCAGGACACGTTCAATTCCCTGATGCAGGTGTTGCAGGCCAATCCTGCCATCATGGGGCAGATCGGCGATCTGTTCTTCAAAGCCGCTGACTTCCCGCTCGCTGACGAGATTGCTGACCGGCTTAAGCCTGCCTCTGATGACCCCCGTCTTGGACAGGCTCAGCAGGTCATTCAACAGCTTCAGGCAGAGTTGCAGAAAGCTAAGCAGGACTTGGCCGACAAGACGGCAGAACATCAACACACAGTCGTCAAGGACGCGATGGCTGCTGATACGAACCAGTACAAAGCCGAGACAGATCGCATGGCCGCGATTGGATCCGAAGATCCGGAGGCGTTGCGCGTGTTGGTTCATCAGCTTGTACAGCAGGCGCTTGGTGGCGCTGGTCGGCCTCCTGACGATGGCGCGGCGCCAGTTATGCAGGATGGTCCGCCCGGTCCTATCCCGCGCCTTCCTTCTTCCAATCCCCCGGGCGGCGTCATTCATGCCCCCAACCCAGTGACAGGAGCAGTTGACGCATGAGCGCCCCAGTCTCGATTTCCATTACGCGGAACAAAAATGGATACACCATTTCGACCTACAACCGAGAATACGACAGCAAAGATATCAGCGTGGCCGAGACAGAGGCGCGGATGCTGAAAATTGTACGTGAGTGGTCAAAGGAGGTCAGTAAATGAGCGATACCCTAGAAGCCCCCGTTGTCGAGACGACAGAAGCGCCGGTAGATCGCTTTGCGGGCGTGGAATTCGGTAGCGAGACGCAAGCTGAGCGCCCTATCACGCCAACCGATCAGCCACTCAATACCCAGACGCCTCCGGAGCCGGAGGGAAAGACAGAGCCGCAAGAGCCGACATGGTACGTCAAGCGCATCGGCAGTGTCACGGCAAAGCGTAAGGAGGCCGAAGAACGGGCCTCCCGCGCAGAGCAAGAGCTTGCCGAGTACAAGCGCGCCCTTGCCGCCTCGCGCGGTGATGAAGATCAGCAGCCCGAATTGACGCCGGACCAGATCAGGCAGCAGGAACGGGATGTTATCGCCCGACAGCAAGCACACCAAGCGGAAGTGCAGCAGTTTGGCGCGGCAACGCAGCGAGTGGCGCAATCCCTGACAGAATTGCACGGCGCAGAGGCAATCCAGACAGCAACGCAGTCCCTTGTTGAGCGCGCTGGCCTTGATTTTGGTAACAAGTCACACCAGCAGATCATTCGCGACATATCGGAGTTGCCGAACAGTGGCGCGGTGTATTATGCTCTTGCTAACGATCCCGATGCAGCAAGCGAATTGCTAGAAGCCCCAGAGCGCAAGCAGTTCGCTATGCTACAGAGGTTCGCTGACAAGATGCCCGCAAAGGTGCAGGAACAGACAACGACGCCCCCTCCTCGCACGGCCCCGGCCATCTCGAAAGCGCCGCCTCCTGTCGCCGCAACGTCTGGCTCGGGACGAGCGACCTCAAGCCGCTCGATTTATGATGGCGACCTCAGCATGGAAGACTACATCAAACTGAGGTCCAAGAAGTAAGCCGAAGGGCTCTAAGCTGACGTTTCCCGGTGTCGCATAACCGGGCGCTGACTGGCGCGACAGCCACGGGTGGTTTCCGGTCGTAACCGGCGCACGTTCTGGCGATGCCGAGAACGGGTCATGAGGCGCAAAAGCGCCATGTGTGAAAGCCCTACCCGTGGCCAACAATCTGATTAACAACAGCATGATCACGCGCGAAGCGCTCATGCTACGTCGCAACACCAACGATTTCATTCAGAACGTCTCGCGCGAATATCAGGACCAGTTCGCGCAGCGCGGAGCCAAGATCGGCGACACGATCAACGTGCGGCTGCCGAACGATTATGTCGTGCAGGATGGTCCGACCGTGAACCCGGAAGCGACTGCTGAGCGCTCCATTCCGCTGACGATCAACTTCCGCAAGAACGTCCCTATGTCCTTCTCCACGCAGGAGCGGACCTTGAACATGGACGACTTCTCGGGTCGCTACATCGCGCCTGCGGTGAATGCTCTCGTTGGTCAGGTTGCATCGGACGCCATGACGCTCGCTCTTCAGGCGTCGAACATGGTGGTCAACACGGATGGCGACGGCAATCTGATTACGCCATCCTCTCAGACGTGGCTTCAGGCGAAGGCAATCCTGACGGCATGCAATGCGCCGCTTGATGACCGCTTTGCCGTTCTGGATCCGATGACCGATGCCAACACGGTTGCGGGCATGATGGGCATGTTCAATCCCGGCAACACTGTCTCTCGCCAGACGACTGATGGCCAGATGGGTTCGAAGATCCTTGGCGTCCGTGAGTGGATGCAGGACCAGACCGTTACGATCAGCCAAACCGGCTCCTATGACGGGAAGGCGACGGCAACCGGTACTTACGGCAACTACACGCCGAACGGCGCGCCCGTCACGACGATCTCGTCCAGCGCATCCCCGCATTCGTCGGTTCTCACAGTCTCTGCGATCAACGGCACGCTCAATGCTGGCGACATCATCACGATTGCCGGTGTGAACCGCATCAATCGCATCAACAAGAACAGCTTGCATGTCCCTCAGCAGTTCGTTGTTCTGGCTGATTGCGCCTCTGGCGCGACGTCCATTCCGCTTTCTCCGGCAATCATCCCGCCGGGTGCGAATGGTCCGGTGCCGTATCAGACTGTTGACGCGGCTCCTGCTGCTGATGCGGCCATTACGCTCGTGGCTCCGGCAAACTCCATCATTCGCCGGAACATGCTTTACAGCAAGCGCGCCCTGACGCTCGCAACTGTTGATCTCGAAATGGTGGATCGCGGCGTTGTGGACTGTGGTCGCGCATCGCTCGACGGCATCAGTCTGCGCACGCTGACTTACTACAACGGCTCGGACGATACCCGCGCAACACGTCTCGATGTGCTGTACGGCATCGGAATGCTGCGTCCTGACTGGTGTGTCATCGTACCTGAGCTGGTCAGCTAATGAAGCACTACCCGCGCACTCTCGTTGCCCCGAATGGCTACACAACAGTGACTGTCCAGAACGAGGAACAGGAGGCGCGGGTTCGTGCCCGCTTTAAAGGAAAATCCGAGCCGGAAGGCAAGGATGCCTCCCCCAAGCCCATCATGAGACGTAAAGGGCGCATGCCAAATGTCCGCAAGCCTTAACGGCGCGCCCGGTAGCGCAGGATATCTCGTATCTGATCTAATCGGCATGGCGCTCGAACAACTTGGCGTCGGCGTTGGCGGACAAAATGCAGACCCGCAAGGGCTGACATCAGGTGTCATGCACCTGAATATGTTGCTTGCTCAGTGGCAGCGAAAGCGATGGCTGGTACCGAACCTGATCGATCGCGCCTTCATGTCCACTGGGCAGAGCGTTTATTATGTTGGTCCGGGCGGTGATCTGGATATCCCTTTACGGCCTGACAAGATTGAGGCGGCATATGCTCGTCTGCTCAATGGAGCCACTCAATCCACAGAGGGCGACTTCAGTCGGAGCGATTTCGACAACGAATTCATGCTCGGAAACGATGGTCTCGATTCCGGCGTGCAGCCTATCGATTACCCTCTCGAATTAATTCAGTCCTACGAAGATTACTCAGGTCTTGGGCTAAAGGCACTCAGGTCGTGGCCGAATTACGCCTACTATAATCCGGCATTTCCGATGGGTGAATTCCGGCCGTGGCCAATTCCCTCCGAAGCAATCTGGGAATTCCACCTAATCTTCAAGGCACCACTGCCTGCCAACCTCACCCTGACTGACCCGGTCAATCTGCCTCCTGAATATTGGGATGCGATCATGTGGTCTCTGGCTGCGCGCTTAAGCCCCTCCTACGGGCAGCCAGCAAATCCGACCGTCACAGCGGCAATGAAGGCAGCGTTGAGCACGTTGCGCGCATCCAGCACGCAGGTCCCGACGCTCGGGATGCCCTCGATCTTGAGCCCAATAAATAACCCGTTCTACTGGCCCGGTCTGGAGATACAAAGACTATGAGTGGATCCATTTCGCCCAACCAGGCCACGTTCTCCAAGTCTCAACGCGCCATCACGTTCGACGAAATGAATGCGCTCGTCGCCAATAAGACGGACATGATCGACGGTGCTATCGCGTCGGAAGATTTCCCGGAAGCGATCCAACACGCCAGCCTGATCGCAGACGTCGCGCTGATGCGGGCATATGGCGCTGCCTTCGATGGCGTGACCGACGATGGTCCTGCGTTCAATGCGATCATTGCTGCGGTCACGGCCGGCGGCATCGGTACGACAGTCAATTCATTGCCCGCTATTATTTTCGAACTTCCGGCCAAGACAGTCCTGATCGGCACGACGATTATATCTGGCTCGGTCAATGTTTCCATGCGTGGCTGCGGTGCTCAGAATACTGTCCTACTGATGAAAAGCGGCGGCAACGGTATCTGGCAGCACGGGACACAAGCCAATCCGTCACAGGGTTACGTTGAGATCGAAAATCTGATGATGCAGGATGCGGATGCGTCGGCATCGGGCGCAACGGCTCTGAACTTCTATTTTACAGCTGGCCTTGTTCCCACGATCCGGATTGACCGCGTCCGTCTGCTTCACTTTGCCCAGGGCATCTACATGCTCAATCCTCCGCGCGATATCAACGTGAGGGATTTGACGGTCTATGGGCCGGATTACGCAATGCAGGCCTCCCCCGGCATTGTCGTCGAAAGCACACAATCTGGCCCTGAGGTATTCACGACCACATGGGATAACGTCAACGTCTTCAACTATGCATGGGGCTGGCGGTTCATCGGCGGCGGCATGATCGAGGGCCATCGGTTCAAGGCCTGCACGGCCTATAACGGATGGGGCATGGTTCAGGCCTATGTGCATGGCGATGGCATCGTCGGCCTAACTGGATATCAGGCAGTCATCTGGGATTTCTACTGCTGCGACTGGCAGGGATTCGGTTACGCGCTGGATCTCCACAATGTGCGCGGCGTACGCGTGCGTGGCGGTTATTGGACCTTCAACGATCGCACAACGGCTTCTGGCACGACTATCGCGCCGCCATGGGGCTCAAGAACATCCGCCGCGACGAATGCGATGTTCGATTTCTACAATGCGGGCGATGTCCTGATGGAGGGAATGCAGATCGACATTCCCTCGTCCGGTACTTTTGATGACACCGTGATTGCGCATTTCGATGACGGCTGCTCTCACGTCAGGATCAAGGATAACGCTATCTATGCCAATTCAAAGCTCTACGGCGGTTTTGAGCTTGGCGACACTGACGCCAGCAGCTTGGCGACAAATACGCTGAAGGTCTTGGAGAACGAGTGGCTGAACTGGGTGAGCGGTGACAAGGTTATCGATCACGGCTCCAAGCAGATCGACCTGCCGTGGCTGTCTGACAATTACTACGGCACTCAGACACAGGCGGGGCTGATCACGCTTCAGCAGCAGGTAACGGTCACCGTGCAATCCGGGACTGTGTCCAGCACAGACACTACTGAGATCGGCCAGATCTACGTCGCATTTCCGACGAACCGGTATGGCAACAACCTTTTCAAGGGAGGCGCTCCCACCGTCGTTGCCAACGTGCAGCAGGCCCTCACCGACAGCCAATCACCCTTTTTTCTAGGAGAGGTCAATCGGGCTGGATTTTACATGAATACCACCAAGAACATGGTCGGTGTTCAGGTAACGGTTCCTTATATCGCGATGGGGTGGTAATCATGGCCCTTCCGACACAAGCCGCGCTTCAGGCGCTGATTCCGGCATCACCCGCAACGCTTGACCCGGCAATGTTCGTCCGCCGCCTCTCTGCCATGGCTCCGGGGGCGACCGTCGAGATCGGAACCGCCAGCGTCACGCTCACGGCAGGAGCGCAGAGCGTAACTGCTGACCTGCCTTCTGGCGTGACTTTTGCGGTGCCCGCAACTGTGGTTCGCAGCATTGCAACCGCCAACGCGCCCGTCGCGCAGTCCGGCAAGGCTCCGGCCAATGCCACGGATTAACCTCACAGGCGGGACTTATCAGGCCCGATCCGCATCGGTCTCGGCGCAACGCTGCCTGAACCTCTATCCAGAGCCGCTCCCCCCGGTTCAGGGCGAGCCAATCCAATTTGCCCACTATCCAACACCCGGTTTAAAGCCAGCCATTCAGCTCGGTGGCGTCTTGCGGTGTCTCTATACGACATCTCAGGGCGACCTGATCGCGGTCGCGGGCAGTACGGTCTATCTGGTGGGACGCATGAACAAGTCTTACCGTCTGGGTGAGATCAGTGGCGGGACTGGTCAGGTCCGCATGCAGGATAACGGCCTGACGCTGTTCATCGTGGACGGGACGCCGGGGAATGGCTGGTACTGCTCGATCCCCGCTGCGGAAGGTGGCGTTTACGGCGCAATCAGTAAAATCACGGATACCGCGTTTTACGGATCTGCGACGGTGGCTGTCCTCGACACGTTCCTGTTGTTCGTGAACCCCAACACCACTAATTGGTACACATCACCGGCCGATTTCGTGGACGAGAGCACGACACCATTTGACAGCCTCTATGTCGCGAGTAAGACGAGCTATCCCGATATCATTTCTGGCATCGCCACTGTGGGCCAGACAATCTGGATATTCGGGCGGCAGACAACAGAACTATGGTATGATAGCGGGGCATCGGATTTTCCGTTTCAGCGTATCCCTTCGATTACTGCCGATCAGGGCTGCGAAGCTCCCTACTCCATTGCAACCAACTATGGGCAGGTGTTCTGGCTGGGGCGCGATCGGTCGGGACATGCGCGCGTCTATATGGGGCAGGCCAACGAGACGCAGGCCATCAGCACGTTCGCGATCGAGCAGGCCCTGAACCAGTATTCCGAACTCGGGAACGCGATCGGCAATACCTACCAGCAGGACGGACATCAGTTCTATGTGCTCACGCTCCCGGATCAGGGAAAGACATGGGTTTACGATGCTTCAACCCAGCTTTGGCACGAGCGGTGCGGGCTGGATGCGAACGGACAGGAAGCACGCATCCGCGCGAACTGCTGGGCTGCTGCTTACGGGCGCGTGTTCTGCGGTGATTTCGAGAATGGCTGGCTTTATGAGGTACGCACGGACGCTCTGGACGACGCAGGAACGCCGATCAAACGACAGCGCGCATTTCCTCATCTCCTGAACAATGGCAGCCGCGCCATTCACCGGCGCCTGATGCTCGATATGCAGAACGGCTCTGCTATCCCAATATCGGTAGACTGGTCGGATGACAGAGGCGCAACATGGCGCGCCCCTCAATCATTAATGCTCGGCACTACCGGGAACACATGGCCCACGATCTGGCGGTTAGGGATTGCGCGGGATCGTGTTTATCGGCTGACGTGGACGGGAGCGGCGCAGACTGCCCTTATGGGCGCATTCCTTGAAGTAGACCCAACAGCAACATGACCCAAGCAGCGAACTACCAGACCGCATTTCCGCAGGGGCCGATAGCGCTCGCTGGAGGTCGTGTATCCATCGAATGGCAACGGTTTTTCCTGAACGGCTGGAACCGGTCTGGGGGTGCCGTTGGAGTTGATATGACCTATCAGGTGGCGCAGATCGGCGTTGCCTTATCTACCGCTCAAGGCGCAGCCAAGGCTGCTGCAACCGCAGAGGCAAACGCGCAGGCCGCCATTGATGCCGCCTCAACCGCGCAGAAGGCGGCGCAAGAGGCTCAATCGTCTGCGGACGCCGCCGAAAGTGATGCGCAAACTGGGATCGCAGCAGCAGCCCGCGCCCAAGCGGCGGCAGAAACCGCGCAATCTTCAGCCAATACCGCAGAAGCAGACGCGCAAACCGGAATCAAAAATGCGGTCACGGCTCAAACTCGCGCCAATCTATGTGTGAACGGTCAATACGCAGTGGCCGGATCGCCCGCACAGTACGGCCTTGGTCTTGTCATGGGGGCGGATGGTAACCCCTATTTCTGGTACGACCAGACAACCCCTACCCAGCTTGCCTTGGTCACTACGGGATCATCCCCGACCTTTGAGGCCGTTACGCTGTCGGAGCTTCTTCAGCTCACACCAGTGCCGTCGAGCCAAATCAGCGGCATGGCCAACGCAAAGGCTGGCATGGTCATGATGAGCTTGGATAACGGAAACCTCTATTATCGAGGGCAGGACGAGAATTGGCACCAGATTGCCACGTCCGGAACGCTCTAATTACTTCCATTTAATCCCGCTTTTCTGTAGCATAACCCCGCTGACGCAGAGCACCGAAAGGAAA
Source organism: Gluconobacter sphaericus (assembly GCF_016757795.1). Classification (GTDB taxonomy): domain Bacteria; phylum Pseudomonadota; class Alphaproteobacteria; order Acetobacterales; family Acetobacteraceae; genus Gluconobacter; species Gluconobacter sphaericus. The sequence continues at coordinate 298,412 of NZ_CP068419.1, forward strand.
CTGGCGGTACAAATCTAGCCTCTTAGAGCTGTATGATTTTCGTACCCCCTCCTATTGCATGCGCCTCAATCAATAACATTGAAGCAATCAACGCGGTTATCACGCACCCGGCTGTTTACGGCGAAGCGGGGCGAATTATGGACGTACAAGATCGGCTCGTCATTGCGCTCCCTGGGATCGTAGTTGGATTTCGTTCTGTGCAAGACCGTGTCCATGAATGTCATCAAGCCGTTATCCCCGACCTGCGCGGGAAAGCCGCAATCACCGCCATGCGCAAGATCCGGGATTGGTGGTGGCAGACGCAGCCATCTGATCTGATGATTGCAGCCATTCCTGACAACAAGAAAGCCGCCCGGTTCACCATGCATGCCCTCGGCTTTGTCCGTTGGGACGAAATAAACGCGCCGTGCCCGGACGGGATCGTGCGCCATCACATCACATACAGAATGGAGCGCCCGAAGTGAGCGACACGTTCGGCATCGGCCAAGCAACGCAAGCCGCTACGACAGCAGCAACGACCGCTGCGCAAATGGCGATGGAAAAGTCCGCCATGAACAGGGCGGCAAAAACCGGAGCCGGGCAAGCATCAGCTATTAGCGCCTCCGGCACGGCGGCTCAGAACTATCTGAACCCGTATGTCTCGGTTGGGAACAAGCTGATCGGCAGCATGTATGACAATAGCGCGTACAATTCGACCAATGACAGCTACATCAACGATGCCGAAAACGACTTAAACCAGAGTACGCTGGAGCAGACACCGGGTTATGAATGGAACCTGTCTCAGGGCGAACAAGCTGCAACGAATAGCGCAGCGGCGCGTGGGTTAGCGAACAGCGGGGCAGCATTGAAAGGCGCTGAAACTTACGCATCCGGATTGGCTGACAGCACCTATCAGAACCAGTTCAACGATCAGATTTCAGCCAACAGCGCTTCGCAAAGCAATCTCACCAACGAGTTTGACCGACAGAACGCGCTGCTCGGATATGGTGCAAACGCCGCCTCTGCCAGCGCCACCAATGCCACGAACACCGCCAGCCTCTCCGCTCAGGCCGCGCTTGCGGGCGTCGGCGCAACCATGTCCGGCACGACGGCAATGGGTAACAGCCTGACCAGCGGCCTCAACAGCCTTGGCAATCAGGCTTCGAGCTATGGAACGAATTATCTGGCCTACCAGAAACTGTTGAACGGGAGTTCGAGCTGATGGCCGGGCTATTTGACACGGGCGCCAACGCCCTTCTCAGCATGGGGCAAGGTACGATTCAGCCGCAGACGAACCAGCTCCAGAACATTGCCGCAGCTCAGGGCGTCCAGAACCAGGCGCTGGAATATCACAATGCGCTGCTGGGGCAGAAGGCTAGAGTGGCGATTGGCAACGCCTTGGCTCGCCATGTCCGTAAGGATGGCAGCATCGATTATGGATCTGCAATCGCCGATGCGGCAAGCAATCCGGATGCGGCCTATGGGCTGCCGGATGCCGTCACACAGAACAACAGCCAGCAGGCCCAGAACATAGGCAACCAGGGCGCGCAACTCGAACTGAACCAGCGCAAAACCGGGATGCTGGCCGGTCTGGCCGCACCTCTCATGAGCAATCCGGACGTGACTAAAGGAGACGTTGCGCGCCAGCTTGGCGTCGGGGTGGCGCACGGCCTGATTTCGATGGATCAGGCACAGGCCGCCTACTCCGCCCTACCCGATGACAGCGCGGGTATCCGGCAGCAGGTTCGTGGCCTCTTGGATGCCTCGATCGGTCCGGCTCATGCCTACAATGACGCCTATGGCTCCATGCAACTGGTGGACGACGGCGGAACTCTGCACTGGCAGAACGTTGGTTCGCCTGCCAGCGGTCAGGGCGGCCAGAATGTCGGGGGCAGCATTGCCAAGCAGACATCGCCCGAAACGAACTCTACGCCTATGGACGTGGTCAACCCGGACGGCTCCCACAGCTACGTCAGGCGCGATCAGGTGGTCGGAGGTGCACAGGGGCGACCGACCGTTCCGCCCGAGGTCATGGGATCGGGCCGCTATCCGGCGCAGCAGCCTGCAAATCCGGGGTATCAGGCCGCACCAGCAGCCGGTCAGGTGGAAGGACAGCGCGCAGCCGCTGAGGTTGCCGGTCACGCTGCCGGTGAACAGTTTGGACAGGCCGGGCAGTTGTCGGCCGGGTTTGGTGACCGGATGTACCGCTCCCAAAAAGCCCTGCAGCTTCTTCAGGAGATCTCGCCATCCTCCGGGAAGCCTGCGGAACTGCATAATCGGATCGTCAACGTCGCGCTATCTCTCGGCATGACGAACCCATCCGACAAGGCAGCCGCCTATGACGAGGCCAACAAGTATCTGACCCAGCTTGCGGCCAGCCAGCCCGGAGCCGCGCACAGCGATGCCCAGTTGGCCACGGCGCTCGCAGGCAACCCTTCGACGCACATCAACAATCTGGCGGCGCAGGATGCCCTGCGGGCGAACATCGCGCTGGATCGGCGCGCCAACGCGGCCTATCTGGCCTTCCATCAGAAGTATCCGGGCACAGAAGCGCAGGTGCATGCCAACGAGTGGCCGACGTTCCAGAACGACTACACGACCAAGAAAGACGCCCGTGCGTTCATGTTCGATATCATGTCGCCCGAGCAGCGCGCGCGCCTCTGGTCAGGCATGGATGGCAAACAGCGGCAGGCTTTCCGGTCTGAACTTCGTGGAGCCATGGAAACCGGCCTGGTGCAGGCTCCGAACTGATGGCCGACCTCGACCGCCATTACGAAGGTGCAGGCCAGTACTGGGGTGTTGATCCCGAGGTTCTGCGCGCCGTGCACCGGGTGGAAGACCCGACGGATGACCCGAGGGCCCGAAGCAAAGCCGGGGCCATAGGCCACATGCAGTTCATGCCCGAGACGGCCCGCAGCCTCGGCATCGACCCGACTGATCCGGTCCAGTCGATCTACGGCGCAGCCCGGCTCATGCGTGAAAATCTGGACCGGTACGGCAACCTCCCGGACGCACTCCGGGCGTACAATGCCGGGACGGACCGGGCGCGCTGGAACAACGACGAGACGAACGCCTATGTCGGCCGGGTGGCAGCGGCCTATCACAAGCCGGAGACGCAGACCGTGGCCAAGAAGCCCGCAGACCCTCGAACCGATGACGATGCTTTGGACAAGATGTGGGGACTGAGCGGCGAGCCTGCGAAAACAGCGACCGCCCCCGCACAGTCGGGGCCGAGCGACGAAGAGCTTGACCGCATGTGGGGTCTCTCTGCGCCGAAGGTATCGCAGACGCCGCGCCCTATGAGTGCTCCCGTCGACACGGCACCTAAATGGGAAAAGCAGAGCTGGGAACGGAATGCGCTGACGGGTGCAGAGCGTGGCGTAGAGGACATACGCGATTCCGTTGTTGGGGGCAGTAACTGGCTCCTCGGAAAAGCTGGGATCAATGCTCTGCAAAGTATGGTCGACCACGAAGACGCTGCCCGCAAGCAATACGATCAGGACTATGGCGGCAGTCTCTCGTCCAAACTGGGGCGCATGGGCGGCAATCTGGCGGCATCTGCGATCCCGGTTGGTGGAGCGGAGCTGGGAGCAGCCCGGCTTGGCGCGAAAGCTTTGGGAATGCTCGGAGCTGGCGAAAAGGTTTCCCAGGTTGGCGGCGCACTTCTCGGAATGGGCGCAGGCGGAGCGACGGCCAATGCTGCGACAGACAGCGAAACAGGCCAGCCCATCGGGCAGGCGTTGCGGGACGGAGCAATCGGCGGCGTGCTGACGGGTGGCGCGACTGCGCTGGCTAAACCAATCGCGCGCGGGGCCATGGAAGCCTTTACAGGCGGTGCGGTTTCACCAGAGCGGGCTGCTCTGGCGCGCAGGGCTGAAGACCTTGGGATCGACCTGACCGCTCCGCAGATCAGTACCAGCCCGAACATGGCCTATCTGTCGGACGTGGCCAATGGCGGTATTGTCTCCCCCGCACAGCGTGGCCAGTTCACGCGCGCCGTCTCACGCACTTTCGGGCAGGACAGCGACCGCCTGACGCCAGACGTGATCGATGATGCACACAATGCGCTTGGAAACCGCTTCGACCATGTGGCGGCCAACACGATCATCAAAGCCGACAACCAGTTCGGGAGCGACCTTGGCGCCATTGCTGATGAAGCGCGGCAGGTGTTGCCCGAGCAGGAAGTCACGCCGATCGTCAACCAGATCAACAACATCATGAGCAAAGCCGCGACCGGGGAAATCAGCGGCCCTCAGTATCAGGCGCTAACCCGCCAAGGCGCGCCCCTCGCTCGTGCCATGCGGTCCAACAACCCGAACGTCGCCTATTACGCCGGACGCGTGCGCGACGCCTTTGATGACGCAATGGAGCGCTCTCTTACGGCGAACGGACGCACGGATCTTCTGGACGAACTGAAAGATGCGCGCCGACAGTACAAGAACCTGAAGACTATCGAGCCTTTGGCGGCAAAGGCCAATGAAGACGGCGCGATCAGCCCGGCCCTGCTCCAAGGTGCGGTCAATAAGTCCTTCAAAAGCCGCGCGCGACGTGGTGCGGGAGATCTGGGAGACCTGGCTGACATTGGTCAGGCGTTCCTGAAAGCCCCGCCGAACTCCGGGACCGCGCCGCGTATCGGGGCAGAGATTGCGCTCAGTGAGATTCCCGCCGCCTTCATGGGACATGGTCTTGGAGCGGCCGGAACGGTTTTGGGTGTCGCGGCCGGACGTGGCGCGGCCAAGAGTGCCGCCCGGTCCTATCTCAACAGCGATATCGTCAAGAACAGCATCCTTCGCCGGAGCGAAGCATCTACGCCCGCCCCTCGGAATTACTTGCTCAGCGGCTTGGTAGACGCGGCGAAAGCGGGCGCGCCGTACTCGGCCGCAGTCCCGAACGGAGACCAGATCGTTCGGAACTGGCTGTTGGGGTATTAAAAAAGCCGCCCCGAAGGGCGGCTCCATAGTCAGGCGCAGAGCTTTGCACCTAAGCGCTCATTGCGGCGCTCGAAAGCATTGGCGGCTTTGTTAAGCCGCTCCTCAAACTCGCTCCGCTTGAGGGCGACGTAGGGGAATTGCCGCAGGAACTGGGCCTTGTCCGCTCGGGCGTCCTCCGTTTTCGGCTGGTAATCCTCAATCTCATACCAGAGATCCGCAGCGGCCTGGTCTGCCGGGACACCGTTGTAACGCAGAGCCGTCCAGCGGTTCATCTCGTTGATCAGCATGGCATCCGACGTGATGAGAGGCTCGCACATCCTGACGGCCTGCTCCTGACGCTCCGCTGTTGCCAGCGGGACGTAGCTCATGACGCCGGTTCCGGCTTCTTGGCGAAAGGGACCGGGGATTCCTTGACCAGATGCACGAACTCAGGATCGATCTGCGCACCCGGTACGATCTTGGCCAGCTTGATGATGCCCTTGATCGTCACTCTCACGGTGTCGCGCGTCTTTTCCTCACCGGTCTGATTATCGGTGTAAACGTCGAGCTTGTGCCGCAATAAGCCAGCGCGGCGCTTGTCCTCATAGGCCAGCCAGTGCTTGTTCCCGTTGAAGCGGTAGATCCATTTGTGCATGGCGAGGAACGTGTTGAGTGCCTTTGGTCCGATCTGAATGATCTTGGCCGTCTGGGTCAGGCCGTAAGATCCTTCCGCGAGGCTGATCCGGTCGAGGGCGGCTGCTTTGGGTGCGGTAAGAGCCAACTGCTCCCGCTGCTTTTCCACAACCGACTGAAGCCCGGTGAGTGCGCGCATCGCGAGTTGTTCCGGCGTCTCCGGGGGAGCGATCTCACCACGTTTGAAAGCCGCGAACTGAGTAACAATCTCGATGGTGATCTTGGTCGCCGCTGCTGTCTCAGACTTCGCCGTGATAAAGAGGGCCTGTTCCTCGTTGAGGTAGTGTGCCGTTCCGGGGCGGCCGCCCTTGGCCCCCGAGGTTATTTCCACCGTGGAAACAACCCCCATTTGGGAAAGGGATTCGCTATGACGGCCTATCAACTTCCGGATCATTGCCGGGTTGGAAAATCCAAGCCGCGTCGCAAGATCGGTGTCGAGGATACGCAGTTCACCATCATGCATGGTGGGGGCGATTACGTTGCTCATGCTGCATCTCCCTTGGGGGAGATTGGAAAAGTTTCACGGATTTTTTCGCGCCAAGGTTCGTGGGGGACATAACGCATGCCAAGGCCTTCGCAAACGATCTCATGAACGACATCGATAAAGCCTCCGTCAGTTAGAAGGTCCTTCTCAAGCTCGTAGTAGGCTTTGCAAATGTCGAAAAGCGCTTCCCAGTGCAGGGTAGCCTCACTCTCCAAATGTTCGCGGCAAAGAGACGACACACGCTCATTATATGTCTGTGGTTTTTTCCGGTTTTCGGTGCTATCGTGGCTCATCACACTTCCTCCAGAATGCGATTATCGACCAGATCGAGAACGGTCCGTTGCGAGTGCGTTAGGAGATGCTTCGGCGGCACGGGAAGGCCGGATGCTTTCCATGTCCATGCACCAGCACTTTTGCCCCATAGCCGCATTGCATGGCGTGAGGCCCCAATACGGGCGTTGAGATCGGCAGCGTCGATTTCGCGGAAAACTCTCGCCTCCGTCGATAGCAGCATCGGCCCAAAGAAATGCTGGAACAGAGCATCCGCTGCTTCATTTTGGAATTCGATGATCCGGGCGCGAATGGCCTCGTCCGGAACCCGACTGGGCTGGATGGTCGCCAGCCACATTGGCAGTCTGCTCAAAGGAAGAAAAGTATGTTCCCTCGACTGGCTGTCGCCGGGAAGCTGCATGGTTATGATGACCATGCAGGTCTTGAACAGGTGATGACCTTCCATTTTGCGATGTTGGGTTTTCCACTCCAAGCCGATGCTTTCAACAAGAGGCTTCATGGCAACAAGCGTGGTGCCAGGAGTGTCGCCAGCAATGGCGAACAAAGTGGTGTCATGGAAAGGAATTGTGGTAAGAGATTTCATCGCGGTGTTCTCCAGATCACTGTTGAGAAGCAGCGGGGGAAAGTTTGGCGACCGATCCCGCTGCTTCTGTGATTTCTTTTCTGACAAAAACTGCTTCCAAACAGGAGACAAGCTCGCTGTTCAAGCTGCGTCCGTTTTCCTGCGCTAACCTGGTCAGCTTCCCATGAAGCGACGGGGGTAGACGTAGGCTGGTTTTCTTACTCAGTGGTTTCATTTTGCCTCGTAATGCTACTTTGGAGCTTTATGGCTCCGTTGGTGATGCTATGGTAGCAGCGTATCCGGCGTCAAGACTTTTTATTTTTGTGATGCTATGGCCGAGTTATGGATGAAGATCAGACCCTCCGATTCTCCCTGCGCGTGCCACGTGAGCTGCATGAACGACTCACTTCTTCGGCCAACGAGAGCAATGCCTCTTTGAACGCGGAAATGCTGCGTTTGCTCGAAAAGGGGCTTGCTGGCGAAATCAAGCAGGCTCCGGATAGAACTGCGCTTGAGCAGCTTTTTCCGCCTCAACTAATTTGGCGGATTAGCCGCTTCAAAGATAACGCTGGTCTGCCGAGCAATGAAGAGGCTGCTAAACGCCTAATCAAATCAGCGCTTGATGAACGAGAATCTACCAAAGATATTCTGGATAAACTCAACCAGATGTTTAAGTCTGAGCGTGATCTAAGAATTTTATCCAGAGAAGTGATTGCGCCGCATGCTGCTGTTGAAAACATTCAATATGGAAACGGCTATGTGTGGTTTTCCACTCGAAACAATGAGTCTGGAGCAATAGATAAAAAAGGTAAACTATACTTCTCAGGCGATGGGAACGCTTGGGATTATAATATGGATTATTATAATCCATACGAAAATCAGGCGCCCCCAAAAAAGAATAAAGAAAATTCCTTCGGTTGGGACTCTCCTCCTAGCGATCTCGACGACGAAATTCCCTTCTAGGGAGTACCAATGGCCTCAGCCATCAAACGGCACATCCTTACGCCGATCCAGCCAGTTCATGAACGCGTTGAAGCCGTGGAAGAGGGCAAGGAAGCCCCAAACGAAAATCAAGAACAAGGCGATCTCGCTCCACCACCAAGGCGGGTTCGCCCACCGTCCCGCAAATGCGACGCCCGTCATCAACAGCCCCCACCCACACCCATAAGGCAGCGCGCACCACCACGAGATCGGCGGCCGTGTCCGATTGCGTGCCCAGATGCGCCGTGTGCCGCGAATGATGCGTGGAAAGAAAAGAGCGCATGCAACGATCAGGAGCGTGCTGAAGATGCGGTGATCTCGGACCGCATAGAACTGGTCATCCGGGAGGTGATCGGTCCAGTCGAAGCAAAGCCGGAAGAACCATATGACCCAGAAAAGGATGAAACCGCCGGTCAGGTATGTGGCGATTGAGCGCTCAGCGTGCTTGTCCGTGCCTGGCTCTGCGTTGAGCAGTAGCAGCCAGTTGACCACGAAGAGGCCGATAATCGCCGCAGCGATCCAGAAGAAGATCATGCGGCGAGCAGTTTCCTCACTTTGGCGTCAAATGTGCGCGCAGTATCTCCGGCCCGCTTATCGTCATCTCGAAGGCGATAAATGACTATGGCATCAATTCCAAAATCACGAACAGTATGGTCCGACACATGGAAAAGGTTTTTATCCCCTTGCATCTGCGGGACCTGAAGTCGCTTCTTCAGGTTGTAAAACCGGCTTTCGCGTGGGCTGACGAGATGAATCTCAAGCGGCTTTATTCCCTCTGGGAACTCCAGCACGCGCAAAGCATCCATCAAGCGTTCGTAGACCCATTTTGGGCCCTTGCTGTCGATCATTGGCGTGATGAGGAAGTAGCGCCACCGCTCAGAACCGGCCGCGCGATACCAGCCCGCACCTAAGGCATTGAAGCCGATAGCGTCTGTTTTCTGGAGCAGGTGATAGCCTGCGTCACGCCGGAGATCGTCCACTGTGATCACTTCAAAAGCCACTGAACCAAGCCCATTGCATCGATAGCTGACACTGCACTTTCTGCGACTGCCTGCGGGAAAGCATCAGGAACATGATACCGCAAATTTATGTTCCAGTCTTTGATAATCAACCAGCCGTCTACATGCGGCGGACGCGGCGTTTCCAGAAGAGCAGCGTTTATGCCATCCATCAGGCCCGCAATCTCGGTTAGCTCTTCAATATCGTGCGTGTAAACATCTTTGCGATCACGCCTTTCTGGCCAGCGGTTCATTCCATGCACACGCATGATTTTGCACTTCAGCGCACATTCTGCCGCAATCCCGGCATGGTGATACGCCTGTTTCCATTTGCGTGAGGCCAGCATGATGCGAGATGACTCCAGCTCGTCTCGGGCGAGCGCCTCCCAGTCATCTGCGTATTCGGCTTCCATACCTCACCCTCCCCGGGAGGGCGGAGTCGGGTCAATGCGCCGCCATTACATCAACGACGCGAGTCCATCGATTTTGTCGGCCAGCGCCGAAACCATGTGCTTAATCTCAGCTGCAATATCTGCCTTATCGACCGCAATATTCAGCCGCTCGGCATCACGCTGGAGTTCGGAGACTAACTGATGGATCTCTGAATTAATGCCGTCTTCGTCGTCGTTTGAGTGGTATGACACATGAGCCTCCGAGAAAAATGAAACAGTGCGCCCGGGATCAGTTGCGTGTCCAGCCCGCATCGCTTTCCCCTTGTACTGACCACCACAATTCCGCTATCTTCAGCGCACGGCACGCCCTGCGTGTGACGGGTCACAATCTGCTCAAGATTCCCGCTCATGCGCCGCTTATTGCTTGCCGTTCCCTTCCTTTTTCCGCTTTGCGCTCAAGCGCAGACAACTGCAGCCAATCCGGTTGAGCCGTTCTCGTATGGCGTGCGCGTTGGCACGGCTAAGAACCCGCTTGTCGCGCTTCTATCTTCTGTCGTGCCGTCTGCTCAGGCTGGTGCGACACAAGCCGCCTCTCCCGTCGAATTATTCAGCTATGGCCGGCGCGTCGGTACGCAGTCGAACCCGCTTTACATCAACCTCGGCAACGCACTCGACAGCTATGTCACTCAGGTCAGCCTGACCTCGACGCTCTCCGCCTACCTGACCACCTCCGCCGCGGCGAAAACGTACCTGCCGCTGGCGGGCGGAAAACTCACAGGGGATCTTTATACAGGAAAAGCCACGTCTGTCTTTTTCGTGGATAGAACAGGGGCTTTTGGATACGTCTTTAATGCCGGGAACGGCACGCTGAATTGGACGGGTTCTGGCGGTCTCATTATCGGCAAGGTCAATCTCACCCAGATGACCGGCACGGGAAATGCTTACGCATGCATTGACGCTAGCGGGAACGTCTATCGCAGCTCGACGGCCTGCCAGTGATGGGCGACTCAATCCCCCTCATCGCCCCCGAAGCTGAGTTCATCACGCGCGGTGAGTTCTCTGAACGCATCGGTGGCGTTCAGCAGGACGTCAAGCTCCTTCAGCGCGAGATGGTGGAAACCCAGACCGTACTGAGTAATCAGGGCGGCCAACTCACGCAGATCCTCGCCAATCAGGACGCGCAGGACAAAAAGCTCGACAACCTTCAGTCGGTTCGTCAGTGGATCGGCTGGGTTCTGGTGATCGTGACAAGCACTGGCGTTGTGCAAATCACGTCGCACCTGGTCGGCGTGCGATGAGCGGCCTCAACACGCGCCAGCTCAAAACGCTGATCGTCACTCCGACGCTTCAGACGCTTGGGCTTGCATCCCCTGCGGCAATCAACCTCGTGACCGGCACCGCGCTGGCCGAAAGCCGCGCAGCCTATCTCCGGCAGGTCGGCGGCGGCCCAGCTCTTGGCCTCTGGCAGATGGAGCCCGCCACACATGACGACTGCTGGACGAACTTCCTCGACTTTCCCGCGCAATCGCGCCTTGCGACGGTATGCCATCGCATGCGCGCTGCTGATCTTGATGCGACAGCGCAGTTGGTCACGAACCTTCGCTATGCCTGTGCGATGGCGCGCATCCGATTCTATCGCGCGTCCGAAGCGCTGCCTCCCGCGACAGACGCGGCCGGACTGAGCGCGTATCACAAGGCGTATTACAATACGTCGCTCGGTGCAGCTGATGCCTCCGCGAATGTCGCCTTTTTCGCGGAGGCCATCGCAGCATGAGCAAGATCCTCGATTGGATACGCGAGCCAACGACGCTGCAGGGCCTTGGGCTTTTGTCCGGCGCAATGATGGCAGCTTGGCTTGGTGTTGATGGCGGTGTTCCGTCCGTCATGGCCTCGACCGCCATTTTCCTGCTGATCCCTGAGAAATCTCCGCTGCAAAAAGCTGCCTCGATCGCAGCCGGAGCGGCGATCACCGAGATCGGAAAGCACCCGCTTCTGGGTACGCCTTCCGCCACTGCATCCACTGACGAGCCTAAAGCGCCGACGTGACTGCGGGACACCCCGAGCAACAAGGAAAACGCTCAAATGACTGACACTGCAATTCAGGAAGCTGGCGCCCTCGGCCAGGAACTCATCCCCGTCCTTGGCGGCTTCATCATCGAGAAGCTGGACCCGACCTGTGATGTCACCGGCGCGAAGACGGCTCTGTCCGGTTTGGCTGGCAATCTCGCTGCGCTGGTGACGGCCCTCGAGACGAAGACGGCCACGGCCACCGAAACGGCGGCGTGATCCAGTACCTCTACATTGGCGGGGGCGTCATTGCCCTCGCCTTTGTGGTCGGTCTGGTGTGGTTTGCCTACCGCTCTGGCCGCAATGCTGCGTCTATCTCAAGCGCGAAAGCGTCGACTGATAGCGCAAACGCAATCACAACCAAAGCCGAAGCTATGGCGCAGGCTCAGGCGGATAAACCGGCGACTGAGGATGCACTTCTGGCGCGGCTCGATGGTGGCAGCGCATGAGGTGGATCGTCCTGGCGCTCGCCCTCACTGGCTGCACATCTGTGCATTATGTGCCCTGCCCCACGCTGGTGACGTATTCGTCTGCCGATCAGGCGGCGCTTGCTACGGAAATCAAAGCGCATCCGCAGCCCCAGACCGTGCGTTGGATCGGTGACTATATCGGGCTGCGCGACCAAGTGCGGGCGTGCTCAAAGGCTCAGTGAGCCAGTTCGGCACGCTCGATACGTTACCGACTGGTGAGAGCGTCGTTTCCCTGGTAGCGGAAGCCCATGCGGCATGAAGAGTGTCCCATCCCGGAGTGTCGCTCGATCGGGATAGGACACGAGGCCGGCCCAATTTGGAGTGCTGAGCCGCAGACACTTTAGCGCAAAACTATTAACAACAAAATAACAGGTCATCGATTCTAGATTAAATGCCTTCACTGCTCGTGCCGTGATCGGCGCGGTGCGGCGCGGGACAATTAGGCAAGGCGGCTGAGCCTATAGCCCAAGCCCTTCACGCGCTCGCGCCATGTAGATTTTTTTTTGGTATTCGGTTGCTGGAACTCGAGGCTCTGGGGTTTTGGACGCAATCCCCCTCTCGGCAAAGGCCACCTCAGGCTCCCAAATGCAATTATGATTCTCTTTGAGAAAGAGTTGTTTTGCGGCTGCCTCGATCTTTTGTCCGTTGGTCATGATTTTCTCCAAAAAAATGGCGGAGCCGCAGCCCCGCCATTCTGGTTTTACGGGCGACGATCCTTGAAGGTTGCGCGCTTTCCGTTCTTCAGTTCAGATAACCTGCCCTGATTTTGGAAGTAGTCACGAGCGATAAGGTGGAGATGCTCTCCTGCCTTGATGCGCTGCATGATGATGGCGATCTCGTGGGGAGGAACGTCTCCCCGCGGTTGTGTTGAAGCCATAAAATATGGTCTCCGTTATCAATGATGCATTGACACTCGGACACTTCAAAGCAATGTTCTGTTCTGCAAGGTGTTTCCAAACGAAACGCTCCACTGTGTACCAAACTCGTTTATGCTTGCGAGTCAGTGCTAAACGGTGAGCCGGGCTGCTACCCGGTTCACCATCCATTAATGCACTGGTGCCGAAATGTATTTCGCGTACTCAAAATGTTGAGTCGAGTCTTTTTTGCACAAAGCGAGAACACTTAGATAATTAATCCGAGTATCAGCAGGTACTCTGCTTGATTGTATGTCCGCAATCAGATGCTGTTTCGCACTTATGCAAAATCAACTGCCGCATGCATTCGTATCGACTCGCTGGATCACCGCAGATTTCGATTAGCCTGTACGAACTATTGGATCTTCCCCAATAGTTCACCTGTTAAGGATTCTGTGACGGCTGAATGGTTGGCCGTCTAGTGATGTTTCTTGACGTTAACTAACCGCCATGCATCCTTCAGTCTTCCATATGGAGGCGAGGTAATGCGTTCCTTTATCGTTGCGGGTGTGCTTACGCTTAGTTTTTTGCTGCCAACTTGTGCAGCCTTAGCTTTTCAACCTCCTCACCCTTCACAAGCTGTTACATCGCAGCCTGACGAGAACACTCTGAGAGAACACGGTCGTTACCAGAATGTGGATGGAAAGCTGGTGCACTCCCCGGCGCACACTGTACGTAACTTCGTCCCGAATGGTGCTTCTGCAAAATGCGAAGACGGTTCTTATAGTTTCAGCCTACACCGCCAGGGGACATGCTCCCATCACGGAGGCGTGGCGCAATGGCTTTAATTGGTGCGCCCGGAGGGACTTGAACCCCCAACCAATCCGTTATGAGCGGACGGCTCTAACCAATTGAGCTACAGGCGCAACCTGCGAGGTCTTTTACCTCAGTTGCGCAGGCAAGAAAACGCCCTCATTTTTTCTACGAGACTTCCACGCAACTAGAAAAACCAACGCAACACAGCGGAAAATAACCCAATAAAATCAACGCTTATCGCTTTTGGTTCAACCGCAAACGCCTTCTGGACCAACCTCTGGAAATTCTACTGTCCAACCCGCAGATCGATCTTCCGTTCTGTCTCATGTGGGCCAACGAGAACTGGAGCCGCCGCTGGGATGGATCAGACGATGATCTACTGATCGCGCAGGATTACCGTTCCGAGGACGATGAAGCCCTTGTGGACTGCTTTGCCCGGTATCTGCGTGATCCACGCTATATCCATTTTGATGGCCGACCGGTGCTTATGGTCTATCGACCTGGAACCATCCCCGATGCTCCGACCGCCTTCGTCAGATGGCGTACTCTGTTCCGCACTCGCCATGGGCTGGATCCGCTTTTTGTCATGGGACAGGCTTTCGGTGACGAAAACCCCGATCTCTTCGGCCTGGACGGCGCCATCGAATTTCCACCCCACAAGGTTGTCTCGAACTGCAATCTGATCAATGACGAAATCAATCTGTTCGATAACGACTTCAGCGGTCAGGTCTATGACTACAGCACAGTCGTGGACAACGCTCTCGCCCAGCCGAGAACCCCATTCCCCCTGATCAGGACCGCAGCGCCTTCATGGGATAATGATGCACGTCGGCAGGGCAAAGGCCTCGTCCTTCATGGATCAACGCCGGAACTCTATGAGCGTTGGCTCAGCGGCTTGATCGAACAAGCCCAGGCCCGCACATTCTTCGGAGAGCCGGTTGTATGCATCAACGCCTGGAATGAATGGGCCGAAGGCGCCTATCTGGAGCCGGATCAGCATTTCGGAAGTGCCTATCTCAACGCAACGGCACGCGCCTGTACTGGCGTCGGGAAAAACCGCTCGCGATCAGGAATCCTTCTGATTGGACATGACGCGTTTCCCGCAGGTGCACAGCGACTGCTGCTCGAAATCGGTCGCACGCTAAGGCACTGTTTTGGCACTGAGATCCAGTTCCTCCTTCTCGATGGCGGCGCTCTCCTCGACGAATACCGTAGCGTGGCGACCACAGAGATCGTTGCGGTGGACTCAAAAACCACCACGGCGCGTCTGGAGTATCTCCACAGACAGGGATTTCAGTCTGCAATTCTTAACAGTGCAGCGAGTTCAGCCCTCGCGCCCCACCTTGCAGAAGCGGATATCGGGTTCCTGTTCCTCATTCATGAGCTACCCGCACTCCTGCGCAATCGTAACCTACACGTCCCCATGGGAAAAGCCTGTACACTGGCAAGCCATGTCATTGCACCAGCGGCAAATGTAGCAAAAAAACTTAACCTGGAATCTCTCAACAAACTGCAAATCCTGCCGCAAGGCCTCTACACTGAATCGCCCTTTTCGGTACAGGCACGGCAGACAATCCGCAGGAAAATGGGCCTTAGGACAGATGACCGGATCATCATCGGCGCCGGCTATGCAGACCTGCGCAAAGGCTTTGACCTTTTCCTTCAGCTCTGGCGCAAAATGCGGGGCACAGTCCACTGTATCTGGCTGGGCGATATCGACCCATCCCTGAAAAACAACCTGCATGCCGCACTGACCAACGCCCTCTCCAGTGGCACATTCCATATGCCTGGCAGGGTCGAAAATGTGCCGGCATGGCTAGCTGCAGCAGACGTCTTTGTTCTCACTTCACGCGAAGATCCGTATCCCTCCGTCGTCCTAGAAGCTTTGGCAGCTGGACTGCCTTGTGTTGCGTTCGAGGAAAGCGGCGGAATTCCGGATCTCCTGCAACAGATCGATTCTGAAACAGACCATCGCAACAGCATTGTTCCTTTTACGGATATATCCGCGATGGCGAACGCGGCAAACAAACTGGCGGGATGGTCCACAGAACGCTCGAACCGTGAACGACAGAAAACTGCCTACGCCGCTGCACAACGTTTCAGCTTCAAACATTATGCCCAGAAACTGCTAAGCCTCGCCCTTCCCACAATCCCGAAAATTTCCGTTGTCATCCCCTCACACAACTACGCTCATTATATGAGCCACCGCCTTGCTTCAATTTTTGCGCAGACAGTACCGATCTTTGAAATCATCGTGCTCGACGACGCCTCAGACGATAACAACTTAGAAATTGCTCGACAGACGGCAAAAGACTGGGATCGGGAAATCATCTGCATCGAGAATACTGCCCCCTCAGGCTCGGTCTTCAAACAGTGGCACAAAGCCATCAGAAGCGCACGTGGCGACTGGGTCTGGATTGCCGAGGCGGACGATTTCTGTGAACCGGAATTTCTTGAATATATTCTGGATGGGATCAAGAACAAGCCCGCTGTCGTCATGGCATTTACTGATAGTCGGGCCGTTAACGAAGACGGCGCTTTAATTTTGCCATCCTATCGCTCCTATTACTCCAAGAGCGCAGGATTACTAATGGAAAATGACTGTCATTTTACAGGAGAAAATTTTCTCAGGAGATGCCTGTCGGAACGTAACCTTGTCCTCAACGTCAGCAGTGCCCTCTTTCGAACGAAACATTTATTGGCAGCGATCAATTGTTGTCAAACAGACCTAAAAAACCTGCGTGTTGCAGGCGACTGGCGCATTTATCTTGAACTACTCACACAGAAAAACGTCGAGATTATCTATCTGGCTCAACCTCTCAATGTGCACCGAAGACATGGAGATTCAGTCACCCATACACTCAGCCGACGTAATCACATCGACGAAATCGCCTACATGCATCGCCTTCTGGCAAGTCGACTTACACTTCCAGAAACACATATCAGCCGCCAGAAAAACTACCGCACAATACTAGAGCAGCAATTCGGACTAAGAGCTCTTTTGGAAATTCAGGGATGAGCATTTCGGCGTAGCATGAGGCTTCCCATGGCGATGTGGATCATGGCCTCTGCCACGTCGATACGCTGTTCGTAATCCCTCACCAGTCGGCGCCAGCGGATCATCCAGCCGAATGTCCGTTCAACGACCCATCGACGTGGCAGAATTTCAAATCCTTTTACCGTATCTGAGCGCCGGATGATCTCAACCGTGAAGTCGTGAAAGGCGGCATCAGGGGCGCTATGCGCTCCCATTCTTCATCGGTCAGATCAGACGGATAACGCTTCGTCTTGCCTATAATGTCGGCCATTCGGCCTCGTTGTTCTGGCGTCCACATCCTGAGTTTGAATCACGCAACAGACACCCTGAAAACCACTCACGCTCAATTTCCAAAAGGACTCTAATTTCTCACAATAATTCAGAGAAATCATTACCTATATTCTGAATAACACCAAAATAACCAAAAAAAATGCAAATAACCTCTATTAATGCGGATGAAATTTTCAGAAATTGTGATTTTTATTATATAATACAAATAAAATACTCCCTAATGAACGTCTTCATGAGAGGGTTACCATGAACATTACATGAAGACATCCAATCGCAACACTCCTTCCCACCAGGAAGGAGTGCCTTGCTTCTACGGCAGCTAATCTTTCGCATTCGGTCATATTAATAATAGCCGAGCAAATAATCTCTGCATCGAAAGAAAACGCCTTTCTTTCGATGCAGAGATTATCATGATACTGTAAAACAGGAGTTTCCAATGCTGGTTGATGGACAATGGGTCGAAAACTGGCAGCCGGTTCAGGCCAAGGATGCGAAAGGCGGCTTTGTCCGCCAGACCTCGTCTTTCCGCAACTGGATCACCCCTGACGGTAGTCCCGGCCCCACAGGCGAGGGTGGTTTTACAGCCACAAAAGAACGCTATCATCTTTACGTCGCCCTGATCTGTCCTTGGGCGTCACGTACGCTTATTGCCCGTATCCTGAAAGGGCTGGAGAATATCGTGTCGGTATCGGTCGTCGAGCCCGCCCTCACCGATCAGGGCTGGCGTTTTGGTGATTATCCGGGAGCAAACGTCGATACGCTCAATGGCGCAACGTGGATGCATGAACTCTATACCCGCGCCGATCCGCATTATACGGGTCGCGCCACAGTTCCGATCCTGTGGGACAAGGAAAGACGGACGATCGTAAACAACGAATCTGCCGATATCGTGCGGATGTTCAACTCTGGGTTTGGCACGCTGGCGTCGTCGAATTACGACCTCTATCCTGAAGCCCTGCGCAGTGAAATCGATGTCCTGAACGACGGACTGTATGCGCAGCTCAACAACGGCGTCTATCGCGCCGGATTTGCGACAACCCAGCAGGCTTATGACGAAGCCTTCGAGGGTGTTTTCAGCATGCTAGACACGTTGGAAGCACGTCTGTCCGCAGACATCTCATGGCTGGTCGGAGACCAGTTGACCGAGAGTGACATCCGCCTGTTCGTAACGCTGATCCGTTTCGATGCCGCCTATCATGGGTTGTTCAAGTGCAATCGCCGCCGCCTCGCGGACTACCCGAACCTGGACCGCTATCTGGAGCGGATGCTGGAGGTCAGAGGTGTCGCGGGAACCGTCAGCCTCGATCATATCAAGCGCGGCTATTATTCGATCAAGGCTCTGAACCCCAATGGCATCGTGCCTCATGGACCCGACCTTGCATGGGCGGCACGTCTACCTGCAACACCTCGCCCATCGGGGGTAGAGACATGAGCGCCGGCCTGATTATCTTCCTGCATGGGGTCGGCAGCCAGGGTGCTTCCTTTGCGCCGTTAATGGCTCAATGGGGAGCAGATCTACCCACGCTAGTCCTTGCCGCTCCCGATGCGCCGTTCACGTTCGACCTTGCGCCAAACGGACGACAATGGTTCAGCATCAAGTGCGTGACGGAAGCCAACCGGACGGAACGGATCGTCGCTGCGCGGCAGGCTTTTGACGACACGCTCCAGTCCTGCATCTCGGAGGCCGGCTTTGAAAACAGGCTGGACCAGGTAGTGCTTGTGGGCTTTTCTCAGGGATCGATCATGGCACTGGATGCCGTGGTCTCCGGCCGCTGGCCCGTGGCTGGCGTGGCCGCCTTTTCCGGGCGGCTTGCCTCGCCCACCTTTTATGCTCCGTCCACGGGAACACGAATTCTGCTGCTTCATGGCGATGCGGACCCCATCATGCCGGTGCAGGAAGCCCACAGAGCCGCACAGATTATGACGACGATCGGCATAACCGTCACATGTGACATTCTGCCCGACGTCGGCCATACTCTGACGACTTCGGGAATAACGCGGGCGCAGGAATTCATACGGTCTCTGATGCTTCCCGGTTCGTTTGCGTCCTAAGGACCTGTGATTTGGATCGTCTAAGCCTTGACCGCCTGTTCGTCGCCGTTCTGGAAACAGGAAGTTTTATCGCGGCATCCGGGCGAATGGAAGTCAGCAGCGGCCAGGCCTCCAAGATGATGTCCCGCCTGGAAGCCGACCTGGGCGTGCAATTGATCAAGCGGACAACACGCGCCCTCTCCGCTACCGAGATCGGCCAGGTCTATTATGAGCGTGTCAAGGTTCTGCTCGAAGAGCGGGACGCACTCGATGCATCTATCCGCCAGACATCGGGCGCACCCTCGGGCAGACTGCGGATCACGGCCCCGATGTCGTTCGGTGCCGTCCAACTGGTGCCCGCGCTGCTAGCCTTTGCGGAGCAATATCCCGGCATTAGCCTAGATGTCAGTTTTTCAGACCGGCTGGCGGACCTAGTTGAGGAGGGCTTCGATCTTGCCGTTCGCATCGGGCGTCTGTCCGACAGCAGCCTGATTGTCCGCAAACTGTGCGATGCCCGGATCGTCACTGTCGCCGCCCCGACCTACATCACAGACCGTGGTGCCCCCCAGCGTCCGGAAGAACTGTCGCAGCATACATGCATCATCGACACCAATTTCCGCACACCCCACAATTGGTCTTTCCACGACAAGTCATCACGACAAGACATTCAGGTTCCCGTGATCGGACGCATCGCCTTTTCAAACGGAGAAGCGTGCCTGACAGCAGCTGAAAGAGGCCTAGGAATAGCCTATCTGCCCAGCTTCATTGCAGGCCCCAAAATACGGGAAGGTAAGCTGACACCCCTACTACACAACTTCGAACCGCCAGTTCTGGGAATACACGCCCTTTACCCACCCGCACGGCATCTTGCTGCAAAGGTACGAGCCCTCTCCGATTTTCTCTCGGATTACTTCAGGAACCGGGCAGAATGGGACGAAGGCTGGTAATTCTCTTTCAGGGCGCAGCCGATACCTAGAGGAATCTAAAAACTTTTAATTAACTACTCTTTTCCCTGATTTTTGGTTTTTGACGTGTTGACTTCTGTTTCTTGGAGTTGGTTTTCGCTCTGCGTTTTGCGCAGATGAAGGGTTCGAAAACCCTCTTGGCGCTAACTTGTTCTGTGTGATTCCATTCGTCTGGTTCTGACTGAGGGAATGGCGCTATGAAGCAGTCTGGTTTCTTTGACGTTGAAGAGCGGCTTGCCCGGTAGAGCGGGCTTGGTGATCAGCTCGAAGCGTTTTCCCGGACTGTGGATTTTGAGGCCTTCCGCCCTGAGCTGGAGAAGGCTCTGGCGTATTCTGACGGAAGCAAAGGCGGGCGACCGCCGTTTGATCCGGTGCTAATGTTCAAGATCCTGGTGATCCAGACGCTCAACAATTTGTCTGATGAGCGGACAGAGTATCTCATCAACGACCGCCTGTCGTTCATGTGTTTCCTTGGTCTGGGACTTTCAGATCGGGTGCCTGATGCCAAAACAGTCTGGTTGTTCCGTGAACGCCTGACACAGGCGGAGGCCATTGAAAGACTGTTTGAGCGCTTTGATGCGACCCTGCGGAACGCCGGTTATCTGCCGATGTCCGGCCAGATCCTGGGTGCCACGCTGGTCGCGGCTCCAAAGCCAATGAAGACTTCATGGAAAAGCAGGGCTTTGTCTCAAAGGTTCATCGCAAAAAGCCGCATCTCAAACCCATGCCACTCCATATCCAGTGGTCCAATGCAGGAAAGTCCGTGATCCGATCCCGCGTCGAGCATGTCTTTGCCGATCAGAAATCGCAGACGGGACTGTTCGTCCGAACTGTCGGTATCACCCGGGCCACCATGAGGATCGGGCTGGCCAATATCGTCTACAACATGCGCCGCTTTCTCTTTCTGCAGCGGATCAGCACCACAGCGTAGCTATCAAGCGGGTAACAGCCCCCAATCTGCTCAAAACGCAGACCGGATGCCATCGCACAAACCGTCAATCAAATCGACAAAAGCCAGAAATCACGGACCACGCACATCAATTGACGGTTCTTCGATCCCTCCAGCTTGCTGCGATGCTGGGCTCTGGTTTACGACGAACAAGAAGAACGCCGAGCATCACCCTGATGCTGGCGTTCTTGAGAAGGTCTTGGTGCAGGATTGTATGGTTGCGGGGGCAGGATTTGAACCTGCGGCCTTCAGGTTATGAGCCTGACGAGCTACCGGGCTGCTCCACCCCGCGGTGGTGTATGATGATGTTGGGAGGTTTTGTGGTGTGTATGGGTAGGCTGGGGGACCTGGCGGCGACCGACTTTTCCGCACCTTAAGGTGCAGTATCATAGGCGCTGAGGGATTTCACGGCCGAGTTCGGGATGGGATCGGGTGTAGGGCCCTCGCAATGGCCACCAGGTCTTCCAGCCCACCCTGTCTTTTAAGAGAGGGTGGAGATTGGTGCGTTGTGAAGGAAGTGTGGCTGATTTCTGTGCATGTGTTTGTTGTGAGAAGTATGAGCGATTAGGACCGGTTAGCTGCATGCATTACTGCACTTTCACACCCGGCCTATCAACGTGATGGTCTCTCACGGCTCTATGAGACCTAGTTTTGAGGTGGGTTTCCCGCTTAGATGCTTTCAGCGGTTATCCCGTCCATACTTAGCTACCCGGCTGTGCCACTGGCGTGACAACCGGTGCACCAGAGGTATGTTCATCCCGGTCCTCTCGTACTAGGGACAAATCCTCTCAAGTCTCTTACACCCACGGCAGATAGGGACCGAACTGTCTCACGACGTTCTAAACCCAGCTCACGTACCACTTTAATCGGCGAACAGCCGAACCCTTGGGACCTGCTCCAGCCCCAGGATGTGATGAGCCGACATCGAGGTGCCAAACCTCCCCGTCGATGTGGACTCTTGGGGGAGATCAGCCTGTTATCCCTAGAGTACCTTTTATCCGTTGAGCGATGGCCCGTCCACGTGGGACCACCGGATCACTATGGCCGACTTTCGTCTCTGATCGAGCTGTCACTCTCACAGTCAGGCGGGCTTATGCCATTGCACTCGACAGCCGGTTTCCGACCGGCCTGAGCCCACCATCGCGCGCCTCCGTTACACTTTGGGAGGCGACCGCCCCAGTCAAACTGCCCACCATGCAGGGTCCCGGACCAGGCTTACTGGTCTCGGTTAGACATCAGAAAAATTCAGGGTCGTATTTCAAGGATGGCTCCACCGGTGCTGGCGCCCCGGCTTCAAAGCCTCCGACCTATCCTACACAGAATGTCTCTGATGCCACTGCAAAGCTGCAGTAAAGGTTCATAGGGTCTTTCCGTCTGACCGCGGGTACCCCGCATCTTCACGGGGAATTCAATTTCGCTGAGTCGATGCTGGAGACAGTGGGGAAGTCGTTACGCCATTCGTGCAGGTCGGAACTTACCCGACAAGGAATTTCGCTACCTTAGGACCGTTATAGTTACGGCCGCCGTTTACCGGGGCTTCAATTCAGTGCTTGCACACCTCCTCTTAACCTTCCGGCACCGGGCAGGCGTCAGGCCCTATACGTCATCTCACGATTTCGCAGAGCCCTGTGTTTTTACTAAACAGTCGCTACCCCCTGGTCTGTGCCACCCGTCCATGGTTGCCCACGAGCGGGTCTCGTTTATCCCGAAGTTACACGAGCAATTTGCCTAGTTCCTTCAGCATCGTTCTCTCAAGCGCCTTGGTATTCTCTACCAGTCCACCTGTGTCGGTTTCGGGTACGGTCTATACGCCAGAGCTATTTCCTGGAATGATTGAAAAGCCTGTTCAATCCGTTAAGGACAGACAACATCTCTCATTCGTCACTTCTGGCAGGCCCAGTAATATTCAACTGGTTCCCATCGACTACGGCTCTCGCCCTCGCCTTAGGGGCCGGCTCACCCTGCGTGGATTAACCTTGCGCAGGAACCCTTGGACTTTCGGCGACAGTGTTTCTCGCACTGTTTGTCGCTACTCATGTCAGCATTCGCACTTCCGATATCTCCAGAGAGGGTCACCCCGTCTCCTTCGCAGACTTACGGAACGCTCCGCTACCGCGCATTCAAAGAATGCACCCACAGCTTCGGCACGTGGCTTGAGCCCCGTTACATTTTCGGCGCAGGGTTTCTAATAGACCAGTGAGCTATTACGCTTTCTTTAAAGGATGGCTGCTTCTAAGCCAACCTCCTGGTTGTTTTGGAATCCCCACATCCTTTCCCACTTAGCCACGATTTAGGGGCCTTAGCTGGTGGTCTGGGCTGTTTCCCTCTCGACAATGGACCTTAGCACCCACTGTCTGTCTGCCGGGCTATACTCCTGGGTATTCGGAGTTTGGTTAGGTTTGGTAAGGCTTTGGGCCCCCCTAGCCCATCCAGTGCTCTACCCCCCAGGGTAAACACCCGACGATCTACCTCAATAGATTTCGCGGAGAACCAGCTATCTCCGAGTTTGATTGGCCTTTCACCCCTAGCCACAGCTCATCCCCGACTTTTTCAACAGGCGTGGGTTCGGCCCTCCAGTGCGTGTTACCGCACCTTCAGCCTGGCCATGGCTAGATCACTCGGTTTCGGGTCTTCTGCCAGCAACTCATTCGCCCTATTCAGACTCGCTTTCGCTACGCCTACACCTAACGGCTTAAGCTCGCTGCAAACAGAAACTCGCTGACCCATTATACAAAAGGTACGCCGTCACCCCATAAGAGGCTCCGACTGCTTGTAGGCGTCCGGTTTCAGGTCTCTTTCACTCCCCTCATCGGGGTGCTTTTCACCTTTCCCTCACGGTACTTGTTCGCTATCGGTCACTAAGGAGTATTTAGGCTTGGAGGGTGGTCCCCCCATGTTCAGACAGGGTTTCACGTGCCCCGCCCTACTCGAATCCTCATCAGAACACTACGCATACGGGGCTATCACCCATTATTGCCGGACTTTCCAGACCGTTTTGCTTCTTCCTGATCAGGCATTGGCCTGCTCCGCGTTCGCTCGCCACTACTAGCGGAATCTCTGTTGATGTCTTTTCCTCCAGGTACTGAGATGTTTCAGTTCCCCGGGTTTGCCTCATACACCTATGTATTCAGTGCATGATCCTCTTGCGAGGGGGTTGCCCCATTCGGACATCCACGGATCAAAGCCTGTTCGCGGCTCCCCATGGCTTTTCGCAGCGTACCACGTCCTTCATCGCCTCTTAGTGCCAAGGCATCCACCGAACGCCCTTCTCATTCTCACACCATTCTTTATCCGAAGATAAAGACACATGCACAGAAAC